>NZ_JAZKRW010000158.1:0-5883 GCF_036626415.1 Salinibacter sp. | reverse complement strand
GCCTGGTTCCTCGGCGCGAGCTTCTTCGGGGGGCTCGTCTTCGAGATCGGGCGCAAGATCCGCGCGCCGGAGGGGGAGCGGACGGGCGTGGAGACGTACAGCAAGGCCTGGGGCTGCACGCGGGCCGTGATCGCCTGGCTGGGGGTTCTGCTCCTAGCGGGCGGGGCGGCCGTCGGGGCGGCGGAGCAAGTGGGCGTAACGACGATCGTAGCGGGAACCCTTGGGGCGGCCCTGCTTGGGGCGGTCGTCGTGGCGGGGCGCTTCCTGCGAGCCCCGTCGCCGGACCGGGCCGAGGCCATCGAAGTGACGTCCGGCCTCTGGCTCCTGGTGCTCTACGGCAGCGTCGGGTTGTTGCCTCTGATTTGGTGAGTGCGAGGGGGAGGCTCTACGCGAGCTTTCAAAATTCCCTCCTCTAGACGCAGTCACTGTCTCCGCTATAATTCTCCTCTGAATGCAGAATATATCGCCCCTTTCTGGCCAGAGGTGTTCATTTTTGCCTAGATGCAAAAACGAACCAAAAAGATCACGGCTGTGAAGAAAATGCCTGACGACGGCTCTGACTCCGCCCGTGGGATGACCCTGCGGGCCCCTGAAATTCTTCAAACTCCCTCACTCCGTTCGGTCAGGCAGTGAAGAATTTCCGGGCGCTCGGATCTTCGCCGTCGTCCGGGCGGCATTTTCTTCAAGGCCGGGGGCGATCGAAGCTTGGAAGAACACGATGTTTGGTGTAGGCAGAGGCCGAAAGCACACTGCGATCACTTATGCAATTCCATCCCAAACGAATGCTGCTGGGACGATGAGCAGATCCAAGACTTCAACAATGATCTCAACGTCGGACCTCCTCATCACGCCGGAAGAGGTATCTCCATCGGATCGAGTCGGGGGCAAGGCCCGGGCCCTGGCCGACCTGCACACGGCCGATCTTCCGGTGCCGGAATGGGTCGTGCTCACCCCGGTGGCCTGCACCGAGAGCCTGGCCGACGCCCAGCAGGAGCGACTCGATGCGGGGCCGCCGCTCGACAACGTCCTGGACGACCTGACCCCGTCGGACGCGGTTCTGCAGGTGCTGTCGGACGCGCTCGACACGCTGTTCGATGACGACACGCCCGCGGGAGAGCGGCGGGTGGCAGTCCGGTCGTCGGCCCTCGACGAGGACGCCGCCGAGCACTCGTTTGCCGGGCAGCTGGAGAGCCATCTGTTCGTGCCGCCGGAGACAGTCCCGGCCCGGGTGGCGGACGTCTGGCGCTCGGCGTTTCGGGCGTCGGTGCTGGAGTACCGCCGGGCGCAGGGCCTGCCGGTCGTTCCGGAGCCCCCGGCGGTCGTGCTCCAGCGCATGGTCGAGCCCGACCGGGCGGGCGTGGCCTTCAGCGCCGATCCGTCGTCGGGACGCCGGGGCATGGCCGTCGTGTCGGCCGTGCAGGGGGTGGGCACCGCGCTGGTCGACGGCGACGTGGACGGCGACACGTACCGCGTCGACCGCACGGGCACGATCCAGGACCGCACCGTTCGCCCGCAGGCCCGGGCCGCCCGTCCCGACCCCGACGCGGAGGGCGGGCTTCGCTGGGACCGTCTCGACGAGGAGGCGCGGGAGCGGCCGGTGCTCAGCGACGACGAGGTGCGGGCCGTGGCCGACCTCGCCCGCCGGGCCGAGCAGCACTTCGACCGCCCGCAGGACATCGAGTGGACGTGGGCCGGCGACACGCTCTATCTTCTCCAATCCCGCCCCATCACCAAACTGGCCGGGCGGCCCGACCCCGGCGCGCCCCTCCGCGTGTGGGACAACAGCAACATCGCCGAGAGCTACAGCGGCGTGACGACGCCCCTTACCTTCTCGTTCGCCCGCCACGCCTACGAGGAGGTCTACCGCGGCTTTTACCGCGTGATGGGCGTGCCGCAGTCCACGATTGAGGCGCACGCCGACACGTTCCGAACCATGATCGGCCTCATTCGGGGACGCATCTACTACAACCTGCTCAGCTGGTATGCGTCGCTCTCGCTCCTGCCGGGGTTCCAGTTCAACCGCGCGTTCATGGAGGACATGATGGGCGTGGATGAGCGCCTGTCGGACGAACTATTGCCGGAAGACGAGCCGGCCTCGTGGACGGAGTGGCTCACGGACGGCCTCACCATGCTCCGCTCGGCGGGGCGCCTCGTGGCCCAGCACTGGCGGCTGCCCCGACGCATCGAGCAATTCTACGACCACCTTGACGGCGTGCTCACCCCGCCCGAGCCGGGCCTCGAGCGGATGCGCCTCGACGAACTGGCCGATTATTACCGGTCCCTCGAAGAGGAGTTGCTGGCGCAGTGGGACGTGCCGATCGCAAACGACTTCTTCGCCATGATCTTCCACGGCCTCTCGAAGCGCATCGTGGAGACGTGGACCGACGTCGACGACCCGGTCAACCTCCACAACAACCTGCTCACGGGCCACGCCGAGGTGGTGAGCACCGAGCCGGCGCGGCGCATGCGCGAGATGGCCGAACGAGCGGCGGACCACGAGGCGCTCGTGGAGACGCTGTGCAGCGGCAGTCTCCCGGACATTCGGAGGGCGCTGGAGGAGCACCCGACGCTCGCGGACAAATTCGAGGCCTATCTCGACCGGTTCAGCGACCGGTGTCTCGACGAGTTGAAGCTGGAGAGCGCGACGCTCCGCGACGACCCGATGACGCTGTATCGGGGCGTCGGGCGCCTGGCGCGGCGCCTGCAGACCACCGATCTGCCGCCGATGGGGGCGACGGAGGAGCATCTGCGCGAAGAGGCGGACAAGCGACTCCGGGAGGCGCTATCGGGCCACCCGCTGCGGCGGTGGGTCACGCGGTGGGTGCTGAAGCATGCCCGCGCCCGTGTGGCGGACCGCGAAAACCTGCGGTTCGAGCGCACCCGCGTCTTCGGCGTGTGCCGTCGGATTTTTCTGGAGATGGGCCGGCGGCTGCACGCGGAAGACCTGCTCGACGACCCGAGGGATGTGTTCTATCTGGAGGTGGACGAGGTGCTGGGCGTCGTGGAGGGCACGGTGTCGACGACGGATCTGCAGGCCCTCGTGGAGGCGCGGCGGGCCGAGTTCGAGCGCTACCGCGAGGAACTGCCCGCTCCGCCGGACCGGTTCCGCACTAGGGGGGCGGTGCACGCCCACGATCTCATCGAGCCGGACGACGATGGGGCCGTCGAGGACGGGTCGGCCCACCTGAGCGGACTGGGCTGCTGTCCGGGGACGGTGGAGGGGCCGGTGCGCGTGGTCGACGATCCGCGGGACGTGTCGCTCGACGGCGACGAGATCCTGGTGGCCAAGCGCACGGATCCGGGGTGGATCACGCTCTTTGCCTCGTGCCGGGGGCTGCTTGTGGAACAGGGCAACCTGCTGTCCCACGCCGCCATCGTGGCGCGCGAGATGGGCCTGCCGGCGGTCGTGTCGCTGCCCAGTATCACGGAGCGGCTTCAGGACGGGGACGTGGTGCGGATTGATGGCGAGACCGGGACCGTTGAGTGGGTTGAGGACGCCTGACCGAGACGGGCAGCCCAAAAATGAAGATGCATCGCCATCCTCCGCGACCGCGGACGGCGGTCTGCCGTCGGCGGTTCACAGCCTCGTTGAGTTGAATGGCAGCAGATCACGACAATTTCTCCGAGCCTCTCGACGCAATGGAAACCAACGCCTCTACATCCAAGCGGATTGCCGGCTGGCTCTACGACCGGCGCTGGGTCGGACTGGGCGTGTGTCTGGTCCTGACAGTTCTGGCCGCCGTGCCCGCGACGCAGGTCCGCGTCGACAACGCAGTGCAGCGCTGGTTCGTGGAGGGCGACCCGGCCCTGACGGCGTACCGGTCGTTCCAGGACACGTACGGCAACGACGAGACGGTCCTCATTGCCCTGCGGCGCGACGACGGCATGCTGACGCCGGTGGGCCTGGAAATCTTGAAAGAAGCGACCCGCGCGCTTCGATCGGTGGAGGGGGTGGCGTCCGTTCAGTCACTCGCGACGATGAAGCAAGTACAAATGGGATTGGCGGGCCCGCGACCCGTATCGCTGGTGCCAGACGAGCGGCTCTCGGCGGCGCAGGCGCGCTCGCTGCGGACCCAGATTCTCGAGTCCGACTCGACGCTGTACGACCGGTTCGTGGGCGACGGCGGGACGATGACGGCGGTGCTCGCCCGGATGCACCCGAACGATCAGGTCGACGGGCGGCGCGACGTAATTCTCGGGCGGATTGCGGAAGTCCTCGATCGGGTGCTGGCGGGCACCGACGTACAGCGGCATCGCGCTGGGGTCGGCGTCATTCTGCACGCGCTCAACAAGGCCTCGACGCAGGACTCGATCCTGGTCCTTCTGGCGTCAAACGTCCTCATCTTCCTGCTGCTCTGGGCATTCTTTCGGCGCATTGCGCCGGTCCTGCTCACGCTCGGCGTGGTTGGGGGGGCGACCGTGTGGCTCATGGGCGCCTACGGGTGGGCGGGGCTTGCCATCAACACGGTGACGCTCGTGATGCCGACCCTCGTGCTCGTCATCTGCACGGCCGACTGCGTGCACCTGCTCCGCCACGCCGCCGACCTGCCCAGGACGCTGTCGCCCCGCGAGCGGGCGGTGCAGACGGTCGGCTTCCTGCTGCGGCCCTGCGGCGTCACGACGCTCACGACGGCCCTCGGCTTTGCCGTGCTCGGGGCCAGCCCGATGCCGGTGGTGCGGCACCTCGGCCTCTTCTCGGCGCTGGGACTACTCT
This sequence comes from Salinibacter sp., assembly GCF_036626415.1. Lineage (GTDB taxonomy): Bacteria > Bacteroidota > Rhodothermia > Rhodothermales > Salinibacteraceae > Salinibacter. Next base: position 1,169 of record NZ_JAZKRW010000158.1, on the reverse strand, counting down.
TTGGGCTCGTGGCGGCCGTGGTGGGGTGCACGTGGGGGCTGGCCTACGACCCGGTGCTGCCGGTGCCGTCCGACCGCGCGGGGCTTCGGCACGTGATCGCGTCGACGGTCGAGGGGAGCCTTCGGCACTCGCGTGCGGTCCTGGGAGGCGCCGTTTTGCTCGCCCTCGGGGCGGGGTGGGGACTCGCTCAGATTACCGTGGACACGAACTCGATTGGCTACCTCTACCCCGACCACTCGGTGCGGCAGGACTCGCGCCTCATCGAGCAGGAGCTGGGGCCCTACGCGCCGCTTGAGTTTGTCGTCCGCGCCGACGAGCGGGACGACGTGCGCACGCCGGAGGTGTTCGAGGCGGTGCGGGACTGGGAGCAGGCGGCGGTGGCGACCGGGGCCGTGGGGTGGAGCTACTCGGCGGTCGACGGCGTCCGGCGGCTCCACGGGGCCGTGGCGGGGGGCGGCCCGGCGCTTCCAGAGGGGCGGGATCAGATCGAGACGCTGGTGCAGCTCGGGAGCGGCGATGTGCCCTACCTCGCGGACCTGGCGGCGCATCCGGATCAGCTGCGCGTCACGTTCGGCGTGCCGATGCAGTCGGCCGATGGCCTCGACCGGTCCATACAGGCCGTGACGGGGGCCGCGGCCCTGCCCGAGGGCGTCTCCGTGGCGGCCACCGGCTACCTGCCGCTCTACGTGCGCATCATGACGCTCGTGGTGCAGTCGCAGCTCTGGACGTTCGGGCTGGCCCTGGCCGTGATTCTCGTCGCCATCGGGGGGCTGTTCCGCTCCGTGCGGGCCGCCCTGTGGGCCCTCGTGCCGAACGTGCTGCCCGTGCTCCTGACGCTGGGCGTGATGGGGTGGGTGGGACTGCCGCTCGACGTGGCGACCGTCACCATCGCGGCCGTCCTCTTCGGCCTTATCGTCGACGACACGGTGCACCTGCTGCATCGCTACACGGTCGGCCGCGACCGAGGACTCGCGCCCACGGCCGCCATCCGGCGGGCGGCACGGACGGGCGGGCCCATGCTCGCGACGACCACCTGCGTGATCGGGGGCGGCGTGCTGGTGCTCACCCTCGCACAGGTCAAGTCCGTCGTCTGGTTCGGGGGGCTGACGGCGCTTGGCATCGGGCTCGCGCTGGCCGTGGATCTAGCGGTTTTTCCGGCCCTCATTGCT
>NZ_JAZKRW010000157.1:0-6080 GCF_036626415.1 Salinibacter sp. | reverse complement strand
CGGGCCACATGCGATTGACGTGCGGGTTGTGGTAGAACCGCCGCGTGGCGGTCGGGGCGCGGTCGAGCAGGGAGGAATAGGTGCCCACGACGAGGGTGCGCCCCGTGTCGGCCCGCCGCAGCCGCCGTACGTCGGCGGAGTCCTCGACGGAGAAGTACCGGGCGTCCACCTGCTGGGCCTGCAGGTAGTTGTTGACGAGGGGCACCGAGGCGACGCGGACCGTCGACCCGGCGTCCGCCTGTTGTTCGACGTAGGTCTTTGCCTGGGCGACGGCGGAGGGGGCCGTGTGCTGGGCGGCGAGCACCAGCGCGACGGCGGCGTACGCCGCGCCGAGGCCGAGCAGGAGGAGCCCACGCGCCCGCCGCCGGGACCGGCTCGCCCCTCCGCGCCAGAGCGCCGTGCCGCCCGCCGCCAGCACCACCAGCACCACGGGCAGGAGCGGCAGCACGTGGCGGCTCTTGTGAATCACGTTCTGGAAGAAGAAGATCCAGGCGCCGTAGAGGAGGGCCGAGGCCCCGAGCAGCCATGCGCGCCGGTCGTGAACGGCCCCGCGCCGCCACAGCCGCCGCAGGCCGAGGCCGCCCGCACCCAGGGCACCGAGCCCCACCACGCCGGTGAGTCCGTGCCGGCCGGGCCACCAGGCACCCAGGCCGTCGGCCCAGAGGCCCTGCACCAGGCCCGCGACCCGGCGGCTCAGGTCGGGCGCCGTCTGCACCGTGCCGCCAAACTCCGTAAAGTGGCCCGTCGTCTGGCCCCAGGCCACGTCGACCAGCGTCCAGGCGCCGGTGTCGAGGAGCAGGGGCACCAGCCACACGAGCACGCCCGCGGTGCCGGCGGCGAGGGACTGCCCGCGCCGATCCATGCGCCCGAGCACCGCGAGGACGGGGAGCGCCACGAGCGGCAGGTACGACAGCCGCAGGCCGGCCAGCAGGCCCGCCCCCGCCATGCCCGCGAGGGCCCAGCGCCGGGCCGCGGTCCGTGACGGGGCGCGCAGCGCCGCGACCAGGGCGGCGAGCGTGGCGTAGGCCCACGCCGTGCCCATCAGGTCCGGCATGTAGCGGGTGCCCATCAGCCACAGCAGCGGGTTGAAGAACACGAGGCTCGTGAGCACGGCGCCGTCGACCGACCGGAGCGGCCGCCCCCACAGGCGCAGGAGCGCCCACAGCAGGCCCGCCGTGGCGAGTCCCCCGACCACGGCGAACGCCGCGCTGAAGCTGCCGGTGGGGACGGCCACCAGCTCCGCCGCGGCCCAGAAGACCGGGTAGCCGGGAAAGTGCGGCTGCAGCGCCGCGACGTCGTACTCGTCCGCCACGCTGAGGGCGAACCGCAGGCTGTCCGGGTCCTCGATATAGGTGATCCGCGTGGCGAGGCGGCTGGCGAGGCAGGCCAGCACCACGGTGCCCCACGCCGCTCCGGGCGTGGCCCAGAGGCGTCGGAGCCCCCGGCGCCAGGAGGCGGGGGCCGTCAGTGGGGAGGCCGTGGTGCTCACAGGAGGAATCGGAGGCGATGAGGAAGAGACACCGACGCCCCTCCCCCGTGGAGACGGGAGAGGGGCGGCCAGTCGTGCGTCACTGGTGGCGGCACCACGTGGTCCCTCAGGGCCTACCAGTTCGCCACGTTGCTGGCGTCGAAGCCGTACGCGTTCGCGAGGATGTCCGTCGCCTCTTGGAGGTCACTCGCGTATTCGTCCGCCGTCAGCTCGCCGTACGGCGGGTCATTGCCGATGGCGTCGTGGATGGTGTTCAGCTGCGAGTCGTCGAGATTGTCACTGTAGAACTGCAGGTTCCAGGTAAACGCCTTCGCCTCGCCCCAGGCATCCGCACCGACGTCGCCCTGCTCAAGCTGCCCGCTGACGTCCTCCAGGTTGCTTTCCATGGAGTTGATGTAGTGAATCACGTTGACCGCCACGGTGGCCTCCCAGGCCTCGAGGGCCGTCTGGGCCTGGCCGGAGGGGTCCTCTCCATTTTCGATGGCCTCCCGACCCTGAACGAGCGCCTCGAAGGCATTCCGGGCGAAGTCGTTGGGCTGACCGTTGTTCTCGGCGGTGGCGGCCCGCTCGATGGCGTAGCTGGCCCAGGTGTAGACGTACTCACTCGTGAGGTCGACCGAGCCGTTGCCGTCCACGTCGCGCGCAACGTTGCCGTCGGCTAGGCCCTCGTCGCCGTCGCTGTAGTCGAGGAACGGCTCCAGGGTGCGCGGGAAGCCGAAGTAGCCGAAGGCCGCGTCCCACTGCTCGGCCCGATTTGAGGAGACAGTTCCGTCGGCGAAGTCGCTCAGGATGGCTGCTCCCTGACCGTAGATGGGCGTGCCCAGCAGCATCTTCTCGGCGAACTGGCTCAGGACGATGCCGTTGTCGGTCGTAGTGACGTCATTCGCCCCGGCTTGCTGCAGGTAAAACCCGAGCAACTGGTCCGTCGTCACCGCCGACCCGGGGGTGGGGGAGTCGCCACTTTCTAGGGCCTGGCTCCGCAGGAGGGGGGCATCGTCCGTCAGCGACGAGAGATCAACCCCGCCCGCGATGTCGCCGTAGGTGCTCTGCTGGGCCGAGATGCCCGAGGTCGGGACCGTCTTGTCGTCGATGGTGCCCGTGTACAGCTCATCGAGAACGGCTTCGGAGTTGTCCGACGCGTTCCCGACCCGCACGCCGAGGTCGAAGGCCAGCAGGTTCACGACGGTCTCCGCTCCGTAGGTGTCGGACGGGTACTCGAACGTGGTGGAGCCGTTGTCGCCGTCGCCGTTGCCGTTGCCGATGCCATTCGAGCCGTTGCTGTCGCAGCCGGTCAGGACCAGCCCTACGGCGAGGAGTGGGACGAGAAGCAGGTGTGTGTACCCAAAGAAGGAACGTCGCATAGGAGGGTGTGCGTAGTTGTGGGTGTCAGAGTGAAAACGCGCACCCCCTCCGGAGTCGGGAGGGGGATGCGTGATTCTAGAAGTCGTACTGGATCGAGAGATTGATCTGTCGGCGGGCGCCGGGGATGATCCCGGTGCTCAGGTTGGCGCTCGGCTGGCTGGGGTTGGAGTGCAGCCGCGAGCCGATGTACACGTTGTCGGTCACGTTCTTGGCGGTGAGCTGGACACTCAGGGCGTCGGAGTGGTCGTAGGTGACGCTGGCGTCGAGGACTGCGTGTGCGGGGACCGGGCCCCGCTCGCCCCGGTTGGTCGTGGTCTCCAGGTTTTCGAGGTCGGTGTAGAAGCGGCCCGTGTAGCTGAGGGTGGTCGACAGGCGGAGGCCGATCTCCGGAAAGCGGTTCGACAGCTCCGCCGTGGCTTTGTGGGAGGGCGCCGCCGGCAGCTCGTTGCCGCTAATGTCCTGGGGCAGGCCGTCGATGGCGCTGGAGATGATCCCCCTCACTACCTCCGAGTGTAGGTAGGTGTAGGACACGTCGAGGGCGGGGAGCGGCCCGGCGAAGGCGCCCCCGTCAATCCGCGTCCGGGCCTCCAGGCCGTAGCTCTGCACCACGCCCAGGTTCTGCTGGAAGCTCGTGCGGCCGCCCACGAGGTCCTCGACGTAGAGGTAGAAGCCGGTGACCTCGAACTGTCCGGCCTCCGAGCGGCCCCGCACGCCCAGCTCCGAGTTCCAGCTCTTTTCGGCCTGCAGGTCGAACCCGCCGTCGCCCGAGCCGGTGGCGCCGGGGGGATCGAAGCCCACGATGGCGAAGGTGGCGCTGGAGGGCGGCGTGTAGCCGCGGTGGACGCCGCCGAAGAGCCGGACGTCGCTCTCTCCGAGCGTGGGGCCCAGATCGGGGCGGCCGAGGATCCAGTTGAACCCGAGGCCGGGAAGGGGCACCACGCTCGTCTGGTCGCGGTACTGGCTGCCGTTTAAGCGGTCGATCTGGGACTGCTCGAAGATCTCCAGCCGAACGCCGGGCGAGAGGCGGAGCGGGCCCCACTGCACGTCCTCCAGCGCGTAGAGGGACAGGGCGCGCGTCTCGTAGATCGAACTGCCCCCGATGATCGTCACCGGGTCCGGGTCCGACAGGTCGCCCCGAAAGAAGACGCCCTCGCGCCTCCCGACCTCGTCGCTGATCTTTCGGTCGTCGCGGAACCGTTCCCAGTGCAGGCGGCCGCCCACCTCCAGGTCGGCCTCCTGCCCGAAGAGGCCGTGCTGGACGTCGACGGCGTGCTCCACGCCCGTGACGTAGAAGGTGCGGACGTTGCCGAAGTACGGCGCGTCGTCCAGCGTAAGGGCCCGGTCCACGGCGTCGCTGATGCCGACCCGCATGAGCGGCCCCGGCGTATTGACGGGTACCGGATCGGCGTCCACGTCCGGGTTCTGGTAGTCGTCGGCCCGCACGAACACGTCCTTCTCTCGCCACCACGGGCGGTGGAAGACATTGGCGTAGAGCCGGGTGGTGCCCTGCACGGCGTCGCCGTAGCGGCGGTTGTAGATCGTCCCCAGCGAGGCCCGGTAGATCTGGTAGAGGTCGTCGTCCTTCGGGTTGAAGTCGGGGTCGGTGTCGAAGGTGTAGGGCGTGAGGCCGGTGTAGGTGGCGTTGAGGCGCTCGTAGTCGAGGTTGGTGCGCACGTAGAGGGACCGGTTGTCCCCGAGGGAGGCCTGCAGCTTCGCGGTGCCGTTGACCTGGCGGAAGTCGTTGTTTTCGCGGAAGCCCTCGCCCCGCTTCACGACCAACTGCACCTGCGGGTGGACCGCGTCGGTGCCGAAGCCGCCGAGCTCGCCGAAGGCGCTCACGTAGCCGTTGGTGCCGGGCGTGACCTCGAGCGTGCCGCCCGGAGAGCGGCGCTGCGGCCGACTGGTGACGTAGTTGATGACCCCGGCCATCGTCTGCGGGCCGTGCCGAATCGTGGCGCTGCCTTTGATGACCTCGATCTCCTCGATGCGCTCGATGGGCGGGTTGTAGTAGAGCGGCGAGAAGACGTAGGGGGCCGGCTGGATGGGCATGCCGTCCTCCATCACCAGCACCCGCTGGGTGCGACGCGGCTGCAGGCCCCGGATGCCCACCGACATGCGGGTCTGGGCCATGCCGTCGTCCGACAGGCCGTAGACGCCGGGCACGTGGGCGAGCGCCGCCTGCGTGCCGATGGGATCCATCCGCTCCAGGGCGGCGGCGTCGACCCGCGAGGCCGCCCCCGGGATGGCGGCGCGGGCGCCCCGGGTGGTGCCGGTAATCTCGAGCCCCGAGAGCTCGACGGTCGCGCTCTCGAGCCGCACGGTGAGACGGGTCGTCGTTCCGGCCCGCACGCGAACCGAGCGGGTCGTCGTCACGTAGCCCACGTGTCGCACCCGAAGCGTCACCGAGTCGGCCGGCAGATCCTCCAGGACGAACCGGCCCTCGCCGTCAGTGACGGTTCCGCGCGAATCGGCTCGCCCCAGCGGGGCCACCGTGGCGGTGGGAATTGGGCGTTCGGTGGTCGCGGTGACCACCTGTCCGGCGACACGCCCCCGGTCGCCGGCCTGGCCGACCGCGGGACTGCAATTTAGACTAATTACAAAGAAGGCGGCCGCGGCGAAGCGAAGGGAGCGGCGCATGTGCATAGAGGGCATCGGGTCGAACGAGCAGAGTCCGCAGTCGGCTCCGGGCGGGTCGGAGGCGGGACTAGAAGCGCTCGGGGTTCGGGGCGGGCGAGGTCGCGGAGTCGGACGGCGCGAGGCGTTTGATGGTGCTGTAGCTTCCGCCCTCCTGCTCTTTGCCGTCGTTCGGGCCCAGGATGGGATCGTCCGAGCATCCCGCAACGAGAAGGAGCACCGACAGAATCAGCGTTCCGACCACGGCGGGCGGGCGCCACGAGGCAGGAAAGGACACGGCGGATGGGGATTTTGCTTATTTAGACTGATTATATACAACGGGCCGCCTCCTAGACCTGCAACGCTCTGCCATTGAGAACAGATGAAAATGAAGGGCCGAACCGGTGCAGTAGCGCAGTCGCCCCTCGCATTCGCGGCCCGCGCCGCGCGACCTACTCTCCTGATCCTCCCGACTTGAGGGCGGGCCGTTCGACAGGCTCCGCAGTTTTCCCTATACTCGTCCGGTGTGCAAACCGCTACTCTCTAACCTTCCACCCCCACCATGATCTGGACGAACCTCGGCAAATTTCGCGATTTTGGCCTGCTTCTCCTTCGC
>NZ_JAZKRW010000156.1:0-6208 GCF_036626415.1 Salinibacter sp. | reverse complement strand
GCAGGGCTCCTCCGAAGTACTGCCCGTGGAACCCGAACGGAATGGGGTGCGGCACCCGCGCCCGCGCTCGCTCGGTGAACGACGGCGCATCGAGGACGAGCAGGAACGACTGCTGGGCGTCCGGGGCCAGCACGACGGACAGGACGACGCCGTCGTCTTCGCCCGCCCCGCCTGGCGCGCCCACGAAGACCGGCTCGCCCGGGTACGTGCCCGCCTCGTGCCACGTCTGGGCGGCGCCCGTCGTCGCGTCGATCTTCACGAGCTGGTCCGTGAACTGCCCCTCCACCCGCGTCCCCACGCCGTAGACGTACTGGTACGGGCGGCCGGTCGCCGGGCCGTCGTGGATGCGGGGCAGCTCCAGGCGCTCCTCGCTGCGAAGCGTGGAGGAGGCCGCCCCGCCGCCAAGCGGCAGGCGGTAGCGGCGCAGGTGCCCGCTGCCGGGCGAGGGATCGTCGCTGCGCAGCCGGTCGAGGGCGAGCTCGTCGACGACGGACGCGTCCGGGTACGTGACGACGTCGCAGACGACCTCTCCGTCCCGCTCGAAGGCGTTGACGTGGTGAAACCCGAACGCCGCCTCCGCCTCCAGGGTCGCTACCTCTTTCCCGTCCGCCTTGCGGAGCACCCGAAACCGGGTCCCCCGCTCCGGGTGCCACTCGAAGTTCTCGATGAACGGCTGCCCCCGAAGCAGCAGGTCCGTCGGGTCCACCACGAGCGGCCACTCCGACAGGATCACGTAGTTCTCCGACATGCCGAAGCTGTGCATGTAGCTCGGGCGGCCGACGTCCAGCGTCGCGACCTCGCGGCGCGTCTTGTGCCCCGCCTCCACGCCGTACACCCCGTACTGGCACTGGCGGCCGAACGAGACCGTGTGGAAAAGCGTCCGCTCCGTGCCGGGCTCGACGTGCGGGTGGGGCGTCGACATGTCCACGTCCACGTCGTCCTCGTAGTCCACGACCCCCACCGTCTCCAGCGTGTCCGGATCGAAGGCCACCGGCAGGGGCGTGGCCGTCAGCGCGACGTACTGGTCGTCCAGGCGGGCGACGTTGATGCTCGCGTTGTCCGTGGGCGTGGGGTTGAAGACGCTCATGACCCGCCCAAAGAGCGACCTGCAGGGGTCCGTCGCGAACTCGGACCGCGCAATGCGCCCCTCCTCCAGCGCCTCCGTGCGGCTGTTCGACCGCACGAAGCGATTGCGGTACGCCACGGTCCCGTCCCGCATCCGGAACGCGTGGAGCATCGCGTGGCCGTCGAACCAGTGGTTGTAGCTCTCGTCCCCCACCTCAAACTGCGCCGGGCCGTTGCGGATGAGCGTGCCCGCCAGCCAGTCGGGCCAGTTGCCCTCCGTAGGCAGCGACGGCTCGTGGATTTCTTGGTGGAGGCTCTCGAAGCCGCGGCGGTAGTCGGACATCAGGGACGGCGCTGGCAGGGCAAACAGGACGCTGCGTTCCTTTCAAAGCGGCAGGCCCCACAACAGGTTCGTCGCTCCCTCGGGCGTCTTGCCGGAGGCATGCGCCTTGCCCGGCCTCCGTCGGCGGCTCGGGTCAACACAACACTGATCGTGCCGGCCCGGCCGGACCGTCTTGTCCGAAGCGGCGTCCGGCCGCGGGCCCTAGCGGACGACCCTCAGGCGCCGGGTTTGAGAGAAGCCGTCGGCCGACATGCGGTAGAAATACGTCCCGCTCGGCAGCGCCTGCACGTTCAGGCGGGCATTGTGCCGGCCCGGCTCCCTGCGCCCGTCTGTGAGCGTCGTCACCTTCCGCCCCAGCAGATCGAAGACGCTGATCGTTACGCGCGTCTGCTCGGGGACGCTGAACGCAATTGTGGCCGATCTGCTCGCGGGATTTGGGGCACTATGCTGCAGGGCAAAGCGCTCGGGGACGGCCCGCAGGCCCACCTGCAGCTGTCCCTCTTCTTCCTGCAGGGTCGTCGACGGAGCGTTCGGCGTCAGGGTCGTGGCGGCCGCGTCGGCATCGCGGGCGTGCTTCACGCGCACGGCGCCCCCCGCCGAGCCACCGCGAAGACGAAGCGTCAGGGGGTACGCCACTCCCTGTAGTTTCACGTCGCGGAAGGAGGCGCTACGGCCGCCCGGGGCGACGGTCGCCAGGGCCCTTCCGTTGGCGAACCGAACGTCGAACGTGCCCCCGGGCGGAATCGGGGGCAACGGCTCCCTCTTCTTCTTCGCGTTCGGCCGGTCGCGCCGCAAAAACAGTGTGGCCTCGCGTCCCTGCCGATCAGTCACGTGAAGCGAGACCGTCGTCTCGTCGTCCCCCGCGTCCTGGAGGCGCGCCCCGAGCGTGAGGCTGCTGCCCCCGCCCCCACCGCCGAGGACCAGCGTCCCGGGCTCGCTGACGTTGATCCAATATCCCTCCCCCGGCACGAGCGTCGAGGCTGCCGCGTAGCCCTCGGACGGCCCAAAGCCGTAGAAGGCAGACTGGACGATGCCCGACGGGTCCGCGGAAATTGTCCCGACGTCGACGGAGTCGGAAAAGGGCCCGATGATGTTCCACCCGGCCGTCACACCGACGGCCTGAGAGTCTGCGTCCGTACCGGTCACCGGCTCCGTTCCGGAGGCGCAGTTCGCCCAGAGTCCGTCCCCGACCGAAAGGGAGTCCCCCTCTTCGATGGGCTGATTCCCCAACCCGGGGTCGTACAGAAACCCGCTCGTGCAGGATGGCAGGACCGCTCCGAACGTCGGATCCTCCGGCTGATACGGAAGCGACACCAAGTTCCACCCCTCCTCCAGGGCTAGGGCGCGAACCCCATTGACCTCAAGCGTGACGGTGGCCTGGTCGGCGGCCCCGTTTCCGTCGGCGACCTCGTACGTAAAGCTATCGGTGCCGTCAAAGTTCGAGTCCGGGACGTACTCGAACGACCCGTCTTCGCTCAGCGTGAGCGTCCCGTTGTCCGGCGGCGACACCACGGTGGGGGTGAGCAGGTCCCCGTCCGGGTCACTGTCGTTTCCGAGAATGCCGGGCGCATCGACCGCCAGCGTGCTGTCCTCCTGTGCAGAGAAGCTGTCGTCCGTGGCCACGGGGGCCCCGTTGAGGCCTTCGATGGTCAGGGACACGCTGGCCTGGCCGGTCCCTCCGTTCCCGTCGCTGGCAGCGTAGGTGAAGCTGTCCGAGCCGGTGTCCCCCGCGCCCAGGTCGTCGAAGGCCCCGTTCGGATCGTAGCTGTACGCCCCATCGGCCCCAACGGTGAGGAGCGCACCGGACGTTAGGGTGATCTGCTGGCCTACGTTCGAGGCGGTTCCGTTCACCGCCGACACCGAAAGCGAGTCTCCGTTCGGGTCGCTGTCGTTTTCGAGGAGCCCCGGCGCAGCGATGGAGACCGACGTGCCCTGCTGCGTTGTGTCGGTGTCATTTGCGACCGTGGGGGGATCGTTCGCCGGGCGGACGGACACCGAGAAGACCTTCCCCGTCGGGCCCTCGCCCTGGCTGTCACTCAGGTCGAACGTAAATTCGTCGTTGGGCGGGACGTCCCCGGGGGGAATGTCGGCCGTGTGGTCGTAGGTGACGGCTCCGTCGATCAGGTCCTGCTGCGTAAATTCCGTGACCGCCGATCCACTTACCAAAAGGGTGCCCTCTGTCAGCCCACCTGTGACGGCAAAGGTGAGGCTCGCAGGATCGTGGTCCGGGTCCGAGGCGCTGAGGGAGTCGGTCGAAATCGTCACCTCCCCATCTTCGGTAAGGGTGACTCCTTCGTTTACGTCGAGCGACGGGGCGTCATTGTAGTCGATCGTAAGGAGGGCCTCCGGGTCGCCCGGATTCACCGTGAGGGAGTCATTTCCCGTCATCTCTGCGGGTCCGTACTCCGATCCAGATTCGGGTTCGATCGTTCCGCTCACCCCCGCCGGCAGGTCCCACTCAATGGTGACCTCAGTGGCGGTGTCTTCGGCCTGAAACTGGAGTTCGTGCTGCCGGGTCCCGTTGGAGCTTAGGCTCCCCGGCCGAACGTCGATGAGGAGGCCTTCCCCGAACGTAGAGGGACTGATGTGGTCGTCGATCCACCGGGCGTCAAATGCCGTCGACGGCGGAGGGGGCGGCAGTTCCGATTCCCCGAACGAGGAGTCCACCCCGGCGGTCGCGTCGGGGTCAATGCCAAAGGAGAGCGTCTCGGATCCGCCGGCATCCGTGCTTACGGTGACCGTGCCCTCGATCTCCGGAGACTCCTGGGCGTAGCCAATCCACGGAAGGCACAGAAGCATGCCTGCCGAGAGGACGAGCGCGGTCTGGGGGCAGACCGAGAATAGAGGACAGTACATCACAGTCATGTCGGGGCGACGAGAGTACCAGAAACCACAACACCAACCCGCCTCGCTTCGGACCTCTTTGACCGCCTCGGGGCTCTTTGAGCTTCGGCCTCTTCAAGCCTGGGTCTCTTCACCTCTGGGTTTCTTCGAGCCGGGCCTCTTTGGGCCTGAGACTCTTCGGGGCCTGAGACTCGAGGTGTCGTCCTGAAACCGGAGGCATGGTCGGGCCCAACTGGCGCCGGTCCTGGATGGCCCGGACAGTCCGGATGGCGGCAAAGGGAGAACCGGCCCTCAGCTGCACGGGCCGCTTTGCTGTACGGCGCAGCCCTCCTTCACCGTGCGCTGTTGTGCGGGCGTCGTGGGGGCGTGTACCAGTCCCCAACAACTATGCCAGGGCCTTCACTGTGGTCTGAAACGCACGTGCCGCCCCGCGTGAGCAGGCACTCAGGACCTGCATAGTTGAAGCCCCCTCCCGCCTCTGCAACTTGTTAAAGCCCGCGCTTCCGTGCCTTGGCGCCGAATGAGACATGCCGGAAGAACCTGGTCGCGTCGTTGGGGGATCGTCGTCGCGTGTGGGTACGTCTCGCGGGGACGCCGGCCCCACGGGAAGGCGTCCCCCCCATCCGATGACAACCCGCGGCCGCATTGCGGACACGAGACTGGACGCCGAACGCAGGCCGGGACGCTCGGCCTTCAGGCGCTGGCACGTCCGTGCTGCCTGAGATGCAGACCCGATGAGTTTGGGGACGACCGGCGGCCCTTCCGGGTGGATGGACGTTGTCGTGCGAATCTCTGAAACGGTCTCTGGGCGTAAGGTAAATCTGAAACATGAGCGTCGGCGCGGGCATCAAACGCCGTAACGTCGCAGCTCCCCGCACTGCAACTCGATATTCTCGGCTCCACGCTCCCGGAGCGTTCATTCCAAAACACAAGAGACAATATGACGATTGGCATTATCGGCGCAGGCATGATCGGTAGCACACTGACGCGCCGGCTCACCGAGCTGGGCCACGAGGTTCGCGTGGCGAACTCCCGGGCCCCGGACACGCTCGGCGAGCTGGCCGAGGAGACCGGCGCGACGCCGGTCTGGGCCGAGGAGGTGCCAAAGGGGGCGGATTTGATCATCGTGACCATCCCCGAGGCGAACGTGCCCGACCTGCCGGACGGTCTGTTGGGCGACGTCCCCGACGAGGTCCCCGTGGTGGACACCGGCAATTACTATCCCCGTGAACGGGACGGCCGCATCGGGCCCATCGAGGAGGGGATGCCGGAGAGCCGGTGGGTCGAACAGCAGCTTGGCCGCCCGGTGATCAAGGCGTTCAACAACATCTACTTCGAGAGTCTGAGGGACAACGGCCGGCCCGCCGGCGCCGACGACCGGATTGCCCTGCCGGTCGCCGGGGACGACCCGGAGACGAAGGCCGTCGTCTGCGATCTGATCGACGAGCTCGGATTCGACCCCATCGACGCCGGCGGGCTCGACGAGTCGTGGCGCCAGCAGCCCGGCACCCCGGCCTACACCGCCGACCTCGACGCCGAGGGCGTGCGGGAGGCGCTCGCCGACGCCAGCCCCGAGCGCCCCACAGGCTTCACCGCGACGGACGACAGCCCGGGGACGTTCGCCGACCCGGCCTGACACGATGGGTCGGGACGCGATGGGTCGGGACGCGATGGGTCGGAACCGCACAACCACGTCCATCGATCCGTCCGATTGATGGAAAGACAGGGGCTAGGGGCTCCACATACAGGGGCTCCACATGGAGCGACGATGCTGTTACCCGTCGTCGCGACGGGCTGAGGGAATCCGTAACGATGTCCGCCGGGACTCGACCGTAAAGGTCTCCACGTCGTCCCCCATACACCCTGTCGTACGTTCTACACCCCCCGTTCTCTACACCGATGTCTCAACACGTTACTGCTTCCGACAGCTGGATTGCCGAACACCTGCCCGACGCC
>NZ_JAZKRW010000155.1:0-6213 GCF_036626415.1 Salinibacter sp. | reverse complement strand
CGCCCGTTCCAGTCCCGCGCCCGGAGCTCGTCGAAGCAGTAGTAGACGCGGCTCTGCTCATCGAACGCGCCGGCGAGGGCGAGGCCGTAGTGCGGGTTGAGGGCATTGAGCACCACGGGCGAGGTCATCGACAACTCGTCAAGCCGGGGCTGCACGGCGCGCCGGACCCGCTGCGCGTTGCGGGCGAGGACCCGGTCGTAAAGGGCGACTGGCAGCCGGTTCATGGGCCAGACGGGCGGGGGCGTGAGCACGTGGATCGGGTTGCGCCCCTTCGCAGTGTTGACGCGGCGGACCTGGGCCCTCCGGCGCCCCAGAGCGCGGACCCCGTCGGTTAGCGACCCCGCCAGGGCCTCGCGCCCGAGAGACGTGTAGGTGGGCGGGTGCTCCACGTAGAGGACGCGGTAGGAGGCGGCCAACTCGCGGGTGAGGGCCACGGTCGACTTCATGTAGTCGCCTGTCCAGTCGGGTGTGGCCAGCACCAGCAGGGACGGGACCTCGGATGCGGAAATGGGGGATGGGGGCGACGGAGACATGCGAGAGGGCGGGTGGATGATTGAGTAGGTGGAAGGAAAAACGTTGGTCACGCATCGATGGGAGAAGAGTAACGTACTTTCTCAGGTCTACTTAAACGAAAGAGGAGAGCGAAATTCGAACCGAAGCCAGCGTTTGAGGCGGCGGCGGAGGAGGGAACGCGGACGTGGCACCTGGCCTATCAGGGCATCGAGGGCGTCGAGAGAGGTGCCGTTGAGAACGAGCAACGGATCGGCGTCGAGGGCGGACTGCAGAGAGCGAAGAGCGTGGGCATCGGCGCGGGCCCACCGTCGGTCCGCCCGCGCGACCAGTAGCGTGGCTTGTGTGTGCTGGGCGAGCCCTACCGGCAAAGCATGCTCCACCAGCGCGGGGACCTCGACCACCACCAGGTCGTGGTCATTCTGGCGACGGGCCGCGTCCACGCGTTCCGTCAACTCGGCCGTGGGACGGTCAGGGTCGTACCCGGCGGCGTCCACGCCTTCCGGGCCCCCGCTCTCTTCTTCGGCGTGCGGGGCGAGGTGCAGCACCCGGTAAGACTCCCCGGCCAGCTCCGCACAGAGGCGGCGGGTCACGTACGTCTTCCCCTCCGTCCGGCGCGTGCTCGTTATCAGCAGCACGTCCGGCGCCGCGTCGTCCTGGCCCATCGACGGGTCCTGTGTCTGGAGGGCGCGCAGCAGTTGCGCATCGAGGACCGTCTCCACCCGGTCCAGCGGCTCGGCCTCCGCGTCGTCCGGCGCCTTCGGGCGTACGGGGTAGGCGCTCGCGAGCGGGAGGCCGGTCCGCTCCTCGGCCCGCCGCGGCGTGCGCAGCGTGCCGTCGAGCAAAAACAGCGCAAGGATCGCCCCCAGCGCGAGGACCAGTCCCGCCCCCGCCGACCCGGCCACCAGAAACAGCCGGTTGGTCGGCGCCGGCTCCGTCGGCACAATGGGCGGATCGACCACCCGGAGCGTGCTCTGCGTCTCCATCTTGCGCTTCAGGCGCGCCTGGTTCAGGCTGTGCAAGAGCTCAAGGTACTGGTTCTCGGCGATGTCCACCTCCCGCTTGATGCCGCTCAGTTGGGAGCCGAGGGGGGCGAGCGTGCGGTACCGCTCCTGAAACGACGCCAGGCGCTCCTCCAGCATGCCCACGCGGGCATTCGCTTCGGTCACGGCGAGGACGCGCTGCAGCCACGACTCCAAGATGCGGGTGCCCGAGAGGCCGCTGCGGCTGTGGTTAAGGCGATACAGGCGCCGCAACTCGTCGGAGAGGCGGGTGCGAAGCGTGTCGATGCGTCGCTGCAGGACCGCGCCCTCGGGGACCTCGCCCTCCGTCTGGAGGGCCTGCTTGGCACTGAGGTCCGACAGGGTCCGTCGCAGGCGGAGCACGCTTTTGTTGCTGCGCAGGCGGGCCAGGTTGGCGTCCATGCGGGCCCCCAGGCTATCGCGGGCCGACTGGGCCGCCTGCAGCTGGGTACGAGCCTGTTGAAGATCGCGCGCCACGCGCTGGCGGGCCTGGGCAATGGCCTTTGTCTGCTCCTGGTAGTTGATGATCTCGTTGCGCACCCCAAAGTCGCGCAGGTCGGACACCCGATCGTTGAGTTGTCGGCGGGCGGAATCGACCTGGTCGGCGAAAAACGAGACCACGTCGCCCACCTGCTGCCGCTGTCGGCGCTCGCGACGCGTCTTTATCTCCTTCACCAAAAGGTGGAGGGTCTGCCGGCAGAGGGCCGGGTCTGGGGCCGTGTAGCGCATCTCCAGCAGGTCCGAGTTGCCCACGCGCTGCACGTTGAGGGTGCCGCGGAGGCGCGGAACGCTGAAGGGCGTCGTTCCCGATAAAATCGCCTCCTGGAGGGCGGGATGTGACCCGAGGGCCGTGCGAAGCGACTGCTCGGCCCGGGCGGCCGTCATTGGGGCGAGGGCCCGCCGCAGTGAATCGGGCAGGATCTTGCGGAGTTGCGTGCGGGTGCGGGGACGCAGCGGGGCTGCCGCCGAGTCGGGTGCCGCAACGCGCTGCGCGAGCATGCGGAGCGCCACCGTCTTGAGCGTGGACCGTGCCTCGACGGTGCCAATGAGATTGTCGAAGGCGCTCTTGACCGCGTGGTAGTCCACGCCGTCGCTATCGTCGCCCTCGTACCCCGACACCAGCCCCGTGTAGAGCGTGGTGTGGGCGCTGTACGTCTGGGGCTGTCCCTGCGTGAGGGCGAAAACCGTCGCGCCCATCACAACCGGGACCGCGACGAGCACCCAGGCGCGTCGCACCAGCAGGCGGGCAAGGTCGAGCAGGGTCATGGCGGAAGCGGGAGAGGCATGAGGGAGGAGACAGGCCGGGTGCTACACGTCCTCCTGCTGAAAGAGGGCGGGGAAGGTGCGCACCAAAATGCCAAGGTCCGTCCAGAGGCTGCAGGTGCGGGCGTACTTCACGTCGAGGGCCACGCGCTCCTCGGGGGAGACATCGCCGGTGCCTCGCTTGGTGACCTGCCAGAGCCCGGTGATGCCGGCGGGCGCCAGGAAGCGCTCCACGTCGCCGTCACGGGTGAGCTGCTCGGCCTCGTAGGGGGGCAGCGGGCGATTCCCAACGATGGAAAGGTCGCCTCGTAGGACGTTGAGGAGTTGTGGCAGCTCGTCGAGGCTCGTGTTGCGGAGAACGCGTCCCACGCGGGTGATACGGGGGTCACGTTCGAGCTTCACGAACACGCTTTCCTCCTCGATCGCGGCGCGACGACGATGCACCTCCTCTGGGATCATCGCGTCGTCCTGCACCAGAAGCGTTGAGCCCGTGGTCGTCTGTTGGCGATAGTGCTGCCACGAAGGAGGCTGGGGGCTTTCTTTCGTCCTCTCCTCTGTGTCGTCGTCCCGGTACTGATTCAGGTGCTGCAGGTCGTCGAGGCGCTCGTCGGCGTTGACGTGCATGGTGCGGAACTTAAGCAGCGAAAAGGTGCGGTAGCGCTGCCCCACCCGCTCCGAGACATAAAAGACAGGACCCTTTGAGTCGAGCCGAATGAGGAGCGCTATGATTGCAAAGACGGGCGCCAGGACGATGAGGGCCGGAACGGCGACGGCGAGGTCCATCGCTCGCTTCGCCCATCGGCCGCGCGGGTCGCGCCAGGCCGCTGAGCGTGGGTCGCTGGTGTCGCGGCGACGACGGAGGTAGGACATGCGATCAGGGGTGACGATGAGCGGAATTTTGGGTGGGGGGCCGGGCCGGAGGCCTCGTGCCCCGCTGCGATCGGCCGTGGCCGTCTCCGGCAAAGCGGAGTGCGGTGTTTGGTCACGCACAATACAGCCTACCGATTGGGCGATGGGCCCGCAGCGTCGTTCGACGGGCCCCGTCTCCGTCTCGATAAAGCGAGACGAGCTCGTTCGTAGCCCGACGGAACCGCCTGCACAGTCGACGAACGCGTCAGGGGTGCGAGTAAAGCTTCTGTGGTCGGCGGTAGTCGGGCGCTGTGTTGCTGTGCCAGTCTTGGGACTGCTGCCCGCCGGACTCGGCCCAGTGCTGGAACTGGAGGTACCCCGATCGGATGCCGACCTTCTCTTTTGGGTAGCGGAAGGACGAGGGAAGGTGCAGCGCCCACGGCCGGTTGGTGGGGGTTTTGTAGAATCGCTCAACGTCCGGGTCACTGGCGTCCTGCGACTGCCCAAACCACTCGGCCGACGCTTTTGCCGTAGGCCGTTCGTCTGGCAGGTGCACTTCGCGCGAACGGTCGCCGTTCACGAAGATGAACGGGTTGTACGGGGCGGTGCCCAACTGGCCGGAGGGGACTGCGGGTTGGAAGGTCACCTCCACCCGAATCGTGTCGGGGGGGCGGGAGGGAACCGCCGGGTCGGTGTTAAAGAAGCCGCCCGCCCGGGCGGTGCGGTTGTGCACGTTGTCGTACACGACGATGACGGCATTGTCGGTGCCCGCCTCCGTCCCGTTGGGCCGTGTGGTGACGATCCCCTCGCGGAGATCTGTCCCGTCCACCTGCTCAACCGTGGACGGCTCGATGGGCAGCGCAAATCCAAAGCCGTTCGCAAAGGATGCCCCGGCGGCCCGGGTGACGAACGTGGCCGTAAGCTCGGTCACGTCGCCGCCGGGCGTGGCCCGGGTGGCCACGTTATAGTCAACGACCATGTCGTTGAAGTCGTAATCCCCGGCCGCCGGCCATAGGTCTTCGAAGGCAAGGGTGGCGAACTGATCTTTGCCGGGCTGATAGGTGCGCGTCGGAGGTGCCTCCTCGCCCGGGTCCAGGTCGGCGTCGGGGAGAGCCGAGCGATCGATGGCCGTGATGGGGTTGGACGTGACGTAGAAGAGCGCGTCGTTGAAATCGTCGTCGCTGCCCCCGTCGCGCCGCATGTCCTCAAAGCCCAGCAGCACCAGGTCACGCTGGGTGTCGTTGAGCAACACGTTGTGCTGCTGAAGCGCGGCGTCGCCCTCCGGGTTGAGATTGGGGTTCGAGTACACAACGTGCCGTCCTTCCCCTACGCCGTCGCCCGTCCACCCATCGGCGACCAAGAACCACCCAATCTTAGTGCCTGAGGGAAAGGCGCCGAGCCGCACCCGGTCGCCCGACTGAAGCCCGCCTCCGGACCCTTCAAATGAGAGGTTGGGGAAAACGACGGTCTGCGTGTCGATCTCGGCCGGTGACGACGGCGCCTCTCCAGCCTCGTAGGTGTAGAAGCCGAACGCATTCCGAAAGCCGGCCCCTTCGTGGACGAAGGTGACCCACACCTCGGCGCTGTCCGTGATGGCGACGTTCGTCTCGTTGTCGGTAGCGAGGTACTCGGGATGGGCCTGGGGCACCGGGTCTTGTTCGGGCAGGGCCTCGTTGATCGAGGCCAAAAACTCGGCGGTGATGGGGGCCGGAGACGACTGGTTCAGCGGAACTCCTTGATCGTCGTAGGGACCCAGGAACGACGGGTCGAGGGCGCCGGCCGCCTTTGAACTAGGGGGAACAGTAGAGGCGTCCTCGGACGGCCCGGCCGTAGTAGCCGAGCGCGAACCGCCGAACGTGTGTGTGGCCCGGCCGCCCCGAATGGGAACGCGTGCTGAATCTGCGATGCCCAGGTACGATGAACGGGCGATGAGCGCTGGTTCGTCGACGGGCCGGGACAGACGGACTTCAAAGCGCCCCGCCTCGTCAGTGGCCCCGCGTGCCACCGGCGCTTCCATACCGTCCTGCTCGGCAAAGAGCCGCAGGGGAACGTGGGGCACGGGGGCACCCTCGGTGTCACGCACCCGGAGGAGGACATTTACAGGGCGGGTCGTTTCGTACGAAAAAGCATCCGGGATTTTGAGGTCGGTGGACGACGAACGAGATGCACCGCCCCCATCGCACCCGACGGCGGACAAGAGCAGCGCGGCTCCGGTAAGGAACGGAAGGAGCGGGCGTGTCATGGAGCGGGCTTGGCAAAACACAGACATTGACCAGAGGCGAGCGGATAGCGGCGCATACATCACTGCCTGTAGATACGAAAGCGTCCGCGTGCCTGCGGCGGAGATTCGATCAGAAGGGGGCTCTTTCGCCCGACCTCCCGTGTCGACCGATGAGTCCCTTCTACACACCGACGAGCCGCAGTCTCACTTCGACCAAGCAAGCAGTCCCGTTGCCTCGCCTCCTGCGTTCGTTCCTTTCTCGTGCGCGGTGGGGCTAGCACAGTGCTTATTCTCGAATGGACCACACTCCGGGGGTCAGTGAAGACGATGCCGCCTCCAGCGCAGGAT
>NZ_JAZKRW010000154.1:0-6237 GCF_036626415.1 Salinibacter sp. | reverse complement strand
ACGGGAAGTACTCGTCGGCGTCGCGGAACTGCCCGTCGACGAACGCGCCGTAGCGATCGTCCAGGCGCACGTGGTCGGCGGACTGCGGCGCGGGGGCGTACTCCCACGAGTCGCCAAAGAGCAGCTCGCGGGCGGTGCCGGGGGCGGCCTCTAGTTCAGCCATGGGCTCCAGTCGAATGATTCGAAATCAGTGGAATCGAATGAGTCACCCCAAAGACAGATAGCGCTTCGAGTGATACCGCCCGTGCCGCTCCTTCTCCAGCTGCAAGAGCAGGTCGTTGAGGAGCGAGGAGGCCCCGATGCGGAAGCGCTCGGGCGTGAGCCACGCGTCGCCGAGCACCTCCTTCACCATGACGAGGTACCGCAGGGCGGGCTTGGCCTTTCGGATGCCGCCGGCCGGCTTCATTCCCACCGTGCGCCCCGTCTCTCGGTAGTAGTCCCGGATGGCCTCCAGCATCACGAGCGTCACGGGCATTGTGGCCGCGGGCTTGATCTTGCCGGTCGAGGTCTTGATGAAATCGGCCCCGGCGTCCATCGCGATGCGGCTGGCACGGCGGACCGCGTCGTAGGTCTCCAGCTCGCCAGTTTCCAGGATCACCTTTAGGTGCTTGTCCCCCGAGGCCTCCGCCAGCGCACTGATCTCGCGGTAGACCCGCGCGTGCTCACCGGACAGAAAGGCGTTGCGGTTGAGCACTACGTCAATCTCGTCGGCCCCGGCGTCGCGGACCCGCTCTACCTCCTCCACCCGCTCGTCGAGCGCGGCCTGCCCACTCGGAAAGTAGCTGGCCACCGACGCCACGTTGATGTCGGCGCCCGCCACGTGCTCGCGGGCCACCGGTACCATCGGCGGGTACACGCAGACGGCGCCCACGGACGGATAGTCGCGGTCCGGGTCCGGCGTGCGGGCTTTTTGACAGAGCGACTTCACTTTGCCCGGCGTGTCGGCGCCCTCCAGCGTCGTCAGGTCGAGCATCGCGATGAGCCGCTTCAGGCCCTCCACCTTCGCCTCCTGTTTGATGCTGCGGCTGGCCAGGCGCGAGGCACGCTCTTGGGCGGCCACCTCGTCGACACTGGGCACCTGCGGCGGGCGGTAATCGGTCGTCCGTTGCATGTGAGAGCAGCGTCTGTCGCGTGGAAGGGGTTAAGGATCTCAACAGGAGGTGTCAAAACGAGTGGAGCCGTAAAGCGATCCCGACCGGGCATCTACCGATCCACGACCTCGTCGAGGTCGTAGCGCTTGCGCTTGTCCCACAGCGTCTTCTTCGAGATGCCAAGGTCGTCGGCAATGTCGGCGTAGCTGTCGTCGGTTCGCGTCTCCAGCGTACGCCGGATGTACGCCTTCTCCACGTCCTTGAGCGTCTGCCCCAGGGCAAACTGAAACCCATTGTTGCCCACAGGCTGCTCATGCCCATCGAGACGGCTGGGCGGGGCCAGCGTCAGGTCGTCCGCCTCGATCCGGTCCCCTTCTACGAAGATCATGGCCCGTTCAATGACGTTTCGGAGCTCGCGGACATTGCCAGGCCAGGTGTGGTTCAGCAGCTTTTCCTTGGCCGTGTCCGTGAAGCCCTTCACATCGCTCCCGAACTCGCGGTTGAACTCGGACACGATGTGCTTCCCGATCAGCAGGACGTCGTCCCCCATGGTCCGAAGGCGGGGCATCTGAACGTTTACAACATTGATGCGGAAGAACAAGTCCTTCCGGAAGCTGTCGTCCTGCACGCTTTTCTCAAGGTTCGCGTTTGTAGCACACAGGATTCGCACGTCGGCAGTTTTGTCTTCCACCCCGCCGAGGCGCCGGAACTCGCGGCTTTCGAGAAAGGAGAGCAGCTTCGCCTGCAGGGCCAAGCTCATCGAATCGATCTCGTCAAGGAACAGCGTCCCTCCGTCCGCCACCTCGATCAGTCCCTCTTTCGAATCGCGCGCATCGGTAAAGGCCCCCTCCTCGTAGCCGAAAAGCTCGGCTTCGAGTAGGTTGTCGGGGAGAGAGGCACAGTCAATGTCGGTAAAGGACGCTTCGGCCCGGGAGGAGTTGTAGTGCAGGGTCTTGGCCGCCAGGTTTTTCCCAGTCCCCGTTGCACCGGTAAAGAGCACCGTGGTGTTGGATGTCTCACAGAGCGTCTCAAGGGTTTCCCGCACCTCCACGATCGGGTCGCTCTCTCCCAGGATCCCTTCGATGGGATACTGCTTCTGCTTCTCGGTCTTGATCTGCTTGAGCTCCTGCTGCGCCCCGTAGAGCTCGATGGCCTTCTCGAGCAGCGCCCGCATCTCTTCCAGGTTTACCGGCTTCTCCAGGTAGTGGAAGGCCCCTTGCCGCATGGCCTCCACGGCGGTCTGCACCGAAGAGTGGGCCGTCATGATGATGATGGGCACGTCGAGGTCCCGCTCGCTCAAGCATTCCATGAGCTCCACCCCGTCCATCTCCGGCATGATCATGTCCGTCACGACCACGTCCGGCTCCTCACTGCCCTCGTCGAGTGCCTCCAAGAACGAGTTGGGATTTACGAAAGCACGGACGTCGTAGCCGTCCCGCTCCAGTACGTTGGTGAAGAGGTTTCCGATCTTCGGCTCGTCGTCGACAACAAAAATCCGTTTGCTCATAAAAATCTATAGGTCTCTGCACCAGTAAGGGATCGCGGTGGCCGTGCTCGTATTCGCCTGTGGCGTTGAGTTGTGCTTCGGAGAAGAGACAGGTAATGTAAAGAGCGTCTTCCTCCCTGTCCAACGCCGTGGGAGATTCTTCTATTCTGTGTTGCCTGGCCTCTACGGGAGCGTCCGGGCTGCCCCCAACACCTCTGCTGCTCCGCGGTATAGGAATCGTTCTCCTTGTCTTTTCTCTCGTGCTGCCCCCATGACCCACCGCTGCTTCGGCCTCCTGCTCCTCTTCGCTGTGATGGCGGGCGGCTGTGAAGACCCCTCCCCCAGCGACACCTCTCGGTCCGTCACCGACGATCTGGGCCGGACCGTATCGTTTACCCCTTCCCCCCAGCGGGTCATTTCCCTCGCGCCCAACCTCACCGAACTCGTCTACGCCGCCGGCGCTGGGAGTCAACTGGTCGCCGTCACCTCCTCGGGCGACTACCCTCCACCGGTCGACACCCTGCCCCGCGTAAGCGCCCTGCCCGTCGACTTCGAGGCCGTGACGGCCCAGGAGCCCGACCTCGTGCTGGCCACCGATCAGATCAACGCCCCCGGCGACACAGACACGTTCGAGGCCCTCGACCTGCCCCTCTACTTTTTCTCGTTCACGTCGCTCGACGATATTTTGACGAGCATCGAAACCCTGGGGCACCTCTTGGACACCGAGCCCGCCGCCGGGGACAGCGCCGCGGCGCTCCGGTCCTCGCTCGATGCCCTTCGGGCCCGGACCGACTCCATTCCGGACGCCCAGCGGCCCCGCGTGTTGGTCCTGGTCGGGGACGATACGCTCTACAGCTTTGGGCGCGGGAGCTACGTGCACACCCTGGTGGAGGTGGCCGGTGGAACGAGCATTACGGCCGACATCGTGAGCCAGGCCCCCACGCTCAGTGACGAATACGTTCTTCAGGAAAAGCCGGACGTGATCCTTGGGTTGTGGGGGCCCGACTATGATCCGGACCGGCTGCTTGACCTGCATCCGACGTGGGACGTGGTGCCGGCCCTCCAGAACGACCGCGTCCTCAGCGTGCCCGCCTCCCTCATCGCCCGGCCCGGGCCTCGCGTGTTGGAAGGGGCTCGTCTGCTGGCCCAACACCTGCATCCGAAACGGTTTTCGTCCCTTCCCCCCTCCACAGACGCCGTCCGTACTGCCTCGACATCAGGTCCGTTGACGCCATGAGGCGCCCGTGGCTCGTCGGACTGGGCTTGGCAACGATGCTGGCCGCGACGGTGGGTGCGGCCGTGACGGTGGGGAGCACGACGACGGCCTGGACCGATGTGTATCGGGTCTTTGCCCACCGCCTGCTTGGCCTCGGCGCCGCGCCGGACCCGACCGTCGATCGCATCGTGTGGCACCTGCGCCTCCCCCGGGCTGTCCTGGCGTGTGTCGTGGGGGGCGGGCTTTCCATCATTGGGGTGGCCATGCAGACGCTCGTGCGCAACCCGCTCGCCGAGCCCTACCTTCTGGGCATCTCCAGCGGGGCCTCGGCCGGGGCCTCGCTCTTCTACCTCGGATTTCTCCCGCCCCTTTTAAGCAAGGCCCTGACGATGCCGGCGGCGGCCTTCGTGGGGGGACTCGCGTCCATCACCATCGTGTACCTGGTGGCCCGTGACGGCCCCCGCGTGTCCGTCGCCCGCCTGTTGTTGGCCGGGGTGGCAATGTCGGCCCTCATGGCCTCGATCACCTCGTTCGTCACCTTTTCCTCGCCCGAGCCCGACAAGCTGCGGGCGGTGCTCTTCTGGCTCCTCGGGTCGCTGAGCGGAGCCCGCTGGGGCCTCCTTCCCATCCCGGCAGTCGTGACGGCCCTCGGCCTCGCGGCGATGCTGATCCTCGCCCGCCCGCTCGACGCGATGCTGGTGGGCGAAGAGCCCGCCCAGAGCCTGGGCATGCCGGTCGAAGCCCTCAAGCGAGGCCTCATCGTGCTCGCAACGCTCGTGACCGGCGCGCTGGTGGCCGTGTCCGGTGCCATCGGGTTCGTGGGCCTCATCGTGCCGCACGCCGTGCGTCTGCTCGCGGGCGTGCCGCACCGGCGCCTCGTGCCCCTCAGCTTCGTGGGCGGGGCCATTTTTCTGTGCGGGGCCGACCTCGCCGCCCGCACAGTGCTGCCGGGCCAGGAGCTCCCCGTCGGCATCTTGACGGCCCTCTGCGGCGTGCCCTTCTTTCTCGTCCTGTTGCGGCAACGGGCGTATCAGTTCGGGTGAGTGAATCGTGGTTCGCGAATCGTGATGGATGCGCCACGCCCCTCTTCGTAGCACTTCACGCATCACGGATCACGCATCACGCCCCCCGCCCCCCCATCAATCGCCAAACCTTTCCCTCCCCGCCCCGTACGGCCACCGAGGCTTTCAATCCAAACTGAAAACCCAAATGCCCGACGCCTCGTCCGCCGCCACGAATGGCCGCGCCTCCGCCGATGCCTCCAGCGCCGACGAAGAGCCGCTGGCCCTGGATCGGCCCGTCCCCACCACGCTCGACGAGATCCGCGTGCCGGTGGAGGACGACCTCGAGGCCTTCCGCTCGTATTTTCGAGAGGCGATGCGCTCAGACCACATGCTGCTGGACAAAATCACCCAGTATGTGCTCTGGAAAAAGGGAAAGCGCATCCGTCCCCTTCTCGTCTTACTCACCGCCCAGGCCTGCGGCGGCAATGCGACGGATCAAACCCACCGGGCCGCCGCCCTGGTGGAGCTGCTGCACACCGCCACCCTCGTGCACGACGACGTGGTGGACGACGCAGAGGAACGACGGGGGGTGTTTTCGATCAACGCCCTCTGGAAAAACAAAATCGCGGTCCTGCTCGGCGACTTTCTGCTGAGCCGCGGCCTGCTCCTCTCCCTCGACCACGACGACTACTCCGTCCTCCACACCCTCTCCGACGCGGTCCGCCGCATGAGCGAAGGGGAGCTGCTCCAGATCGAAAAGTCGCGCCTGCTCGACATCGACGAGGAGACGTACTTCCGCATCATCTCAGACAAGACCGCCTCCCTCATCTCCGCCTGTACCAAGAGCGGGGCTGTCAGCGTGACCGACGACGAATCGCTGATCGAACGCATGGACCAGTTTGGCGAGACGCTGGGCCTCGCCTTCCAGATCCGGGACGACCTCTTCGACTTCAGCGTGGAGGACGCCGGGAAGCCGATCGGGATCGACCTGCAGGAAAAGAAAATGACGCTGCCCCTCATCGTGTCGCTCCGCGAAGCGGGACGACGCAAGCAGAAGCGCATCCTCGACATCGTCGACCGGGACGACAAGACGCGCGACGACCTCCGCACCATCGCGGACTTCGTAGACACGCACGGCGGCATCGAGCACGCGCGACGCAAAATGGAGTCGCTGGCGGCAGAGGCTCGCTCCCTGCTCGGGGCCCTTCGCCCGTCCGAGGCGCGCGCCTCCCTCGTCGGCCTTACGGAGTTTGCGATCCAGCGCTCTCGATAGCGAATGAGGGGGGAGGATTGCGACAGAGCATGACCACAGCGCCTTCCTCCCATCATGCCTCAACTCACAACGCCCAATCCCCAACTCTCAACGCTAAACTCTCAACCCACCCGCCATGCCCGCCCTCCACCTCCTCGGCACCGGCGCCGCGATCAGCGACGCGCACC
>NZ_JAZKRW010000153.1:0-6297 GCF_036626415.1 Salinibacter sp. | reverse complement strand
GTCCCCGGTCGGCGAGGGTGCGCCGCAGGGAGGGCTGCTCGTCCAGGGTGCGGATGCCTTCGGCCAGGGCGTCGCGATCGCGGGGATCTACGCGCAGGGCGGCCGAACCGGCCACCTCGGGCATGGCGGCGGTGGTGCTGGTGAGGACGGGCGTCCCGCACGCCATCGCCTCCAGAATGGGCAGGCCGAAGCTTTCTCGGAGGGACGGGTAGAGAAAGGCGGTGGCCTGGCTGTAGACCGCCGGCATGTCGTCGTGGGCGATGTAGCCGGGCAGCCGAATCCGGTCGATCAGGTCGGGGTGGCCGAGGGCGCGAAGGGGGTCGCGGAGCCGGTCGCGGTCGACGTCGGCCACCACGAGCGGGCGCGGCGCCTCGGCCATTTCAGCGTACTGTGCGTAGGCCGCCACGACGCGGCGCATGTTCTTCTTCGGGTCTGTATTTCCAAAAAACAAGAGGAACGCGTCCGGCAGGTCATATCGACGCCGGACCGCCTGGAGCGTGTCCGCATCGGTGACGGGGGCAAAGCGGTCGGACACGGCATTGGGCACGACGGCGAGGCGATCGTCATCGTCCAGGGCCGGAAGGCGGTCGGCGATGCGGCCGCGCTCATGGTCGGAGACCGTCACGACCGTATCGGCTCGGCGGGCCGCCGGCGGCACCACCCACCGCCGGTAGACGTTGCCGAGGCGCTGGTACCAGGTTCCGCCCTGCGGCCACAGGGTCGCGCCCTCCAGAAAAATGACGTCGTGGAGCGTAAGCACGAGCGGCACGTCCAGGCGGAGCGGGGCCGTGTTGTTGGTGCAGTGCAGCAGGTCGACGTTCGCCTGGCGCGCGGCCCGCGGCAGGGCGCGCTGCTCCCACGTCGGATACGACCACCCGTCCACCCGGCGCACCTCCAGGTTGGGGCGGGGTTCCAAGCAGAGGTCCGGGCCGGGGCGCACGAACACGACGAACGTGTGCTCCGGCGCCGCGTCGACGAGGTGGCGGATGGTTTCGAGGGCCACGACGTCCATGCCGTGCTTATTGGCTCGGAAGAGGCGTTGGGCTTCGATGCCGATGCGCATGGAATGGGGGCCTTGCGGATGAAAGGTTGTGAAGAGGTGGGGCGGCTCGCGCACAGGCTCAGGACGAAGGGGCGGACGCCTGTGACGTGTGATGGGGCGTGGTGGTGTTGGGAGCGAGCCCTTCCCGGCTGCGGAGAAGAGCACGCAGGCCCAGCCACACGCCGCGGGGCAGCGCGGAGAGGAGCGACGCGACCGACAGGTCGTCGCGGTCGGCGGGCACGGCGGCAAAGAGCCCGGCGGCCAGGAGTCCCGACAGCCCGCCCCAGGCCCCAGCCCAGCCCAGAGCGCCTGCCAGGAGGTTTCCCAGAGAGATCAGCGGAAGGGACGCCACCAGGAGTGCGCGCGGCGGGAGGAGCATCTGCACCACCTTATCGACGTAGTCGAACGGGCCGCCCCGTACCAGCGCCCGGAGTCCGCCGCGGACGTGCCGGCGCAGGTAGCGCGCCTGCGCCCCGATCCAGCGCCGCCGCTGATCCACGAAGACCGCGTCGGCCCGTACCTTCTCATCGTACACCACCGCGTCGGGGGCGTACTCGATGCGGGTCCCCGCCCGCAGCAGTCGCAGCTCAAGCTCCTTGTCGAATCCGTCGGGCGTGTCGATGGCCCCCATGAAGCGCCGGAACAGGTCCATCTCTAGGGCCATTCCCGACCCAATCAGCGCCGCCGAGAGGCCGAGCGCGTGGTGGCCTCGGCGAAAGATCTGGTTGTTGATGGCTTCGCTCACCCCATCGAGGCGGGCGAGTGCCGTGTCGTGGTTTTTGGCCACGCGCCGCCCCTGCACCACGCGAGCCCCGTTCGCTACCGAGCAGGCCACCTGTTCGAGGAAGCCCGGCGCCATGACGTTGTCGGCGTCAAGCACCACGGCAGCGTCGTATTTGTCCGGGGGCGTGGCATCGAGCCCGTGCTTGAGGGCCGTTGCCTTGGTGCTTTCCTCTACGTCGAGGGGCACGACCGTGACGGGCAACTCGTCCAGGGCCGCCATTGTATCGGGCCGAAGCGAATCGGCGATGACAACGACCTCGAAGACGCCGGGATAGTCGTGGTCGGCGGCGCGGCGGGCCGTATCGACGATGACGGCGTCTTCCTTGTAGGCCGGAATATAGACCGCCAGGCGCGGCCAGGACGACGGCCGGGGGACCCTGTGCGAGCGGGAACCCCAGCGCGCGGCGGCGGCAAAAAGGACGAGATAAGCCACGGCGCTCCCGGCGCCGAAGAAGAGCAGCGAATTGAGGAGGGTCCAGAGCATGGCGAGCGAAACGAAAGAGGCAGGGGAGGCGAGGAGCCGTGCTACGCGGACACGGCGGACAAAAAGCGAGCGTACGGCGACGCCGCCACCCAGCGGCGCACGTCGTCCGGATTGGTGGCTAGGTCCGACAGCCGCCGCGGGGTGGTCTTGCGCAGCGAGGTATCGGGGGCGATGGGGTCGAGGTCGAGCCGGTCGGTCGTGCGGTGGAGCGTATCGGCGTGGCGTGCCGGGTCTTCCAGGTGCTCTTCGTAGGTGAGCGACAGGTGCGGCAGGCCGTCCAGGACCTCCTGCTCGAAGCGCCGAAGCTGCGCGCTGCCGTCTAGCCACCGGAAGAGGTCATCGCGGCGCACTCGGATGGCGGGGCGATCTGTGGCGTCCGTGTCGGTCTGGTGCCAGCGGCGGCGATGCTCGGCGTAGAGGCCGGAGAGGGCGTGCCGCAGCAGGTTCCGGCGGCGCAGGTACAGCACCCGATAGCCCTGCTCCACCAGCGCCTCCAGGAACGCGCGCCGGTCCGACAGGTGGGTTTGGAGGCTGCGGAGCTGGTAAGAAAGCAGCTTGAAGCCGTAGACGGGGGCTTGAGTCTGCGCCTTGCATTGCTTCACCAGTCGCAGCGGGCGCAAGGCCCGGCGCCGTAGAATTTCGCCGTCGGCCTCGACCGCAGGGTGCGCGTTGAGCATCGAGAGCAGCAACGTGGTGCCCGATCGGCCGCGAGCAAAGAGCACGAAACGCGTCTCGGGCGGCGTGGACCGGACTGTTGGGCGCAGGTGCTGGGCGGCCTCGTAGGCGTACCCAGCGTAGAAGACGTTGACAGTTTTAGCGAAGCCGTGCAGCGCATCGGGCATGGGGGTGGAGGAGCGTAGTGGTCCAGTTGTAAAGAAGTCAGGCAGGGCGCGCTACGGACGGGTCTTGGGAGGAGACCGGCCGCAGGGCCGGAATGTCGGGCAGAGCGGGTTGCCCCTGCACGTCGTCGACGGCGTGGCGCAGGTGCCAGGCGGCCCCCCGGGCCGTGGCCCGGAAGCGCTCGCCCTCCCCCGCCGCCAGGAGCGTCAGCAGCTGCTTCGGCACGGCCAGAACCCAGTAGACGAGCGCGCTGAACAGGAAGGCCCTGCCCTGCACATTGCGGCGCAGGTAGAGCAGCCGGTTGCGCGTCATGTAGTAGGCCTTGAGTGGCGAGTGGCGCCCCACAGACGCGGAGGCCTCGTGACGTACGGTGGCGCGGGCATCGTAGTAGACGGCGTACCCGGAGCGCTTGGCTCGTTCGGTGAAGTCGTGCTCCTCATAGTAGAGGAAGTAGTCCTCCGCGAGCAGGCCGACGTCCTCAAACACCGAGCGCCGGGTCATCATGGCGGCGCCGTGGGCCAGATGGGTGCGGCCCGGTTCGTCGAAGCGACCGTCATCCAACTCGCCGTAGCCGACGGTGTGGGAGCGTCCCGTGTACGGATTGATCGGGGCCGATCCGGCGTACTGGATGCGCGACGGCTCGCCGTCCCCTTCCCCGTCCGCAAACACAATCTTCGGGCTGGCAATGCCCACGTCGGGGCGCGCCTCCATCGTTTCTACGAGCGGCTCCAGCAGGCCCGGCTCCGGGAGCGCGTCGTTGTTGAGCAGGAGCATGTACCGTCCCCGGGCGCGGCGAAGGGCCACGTTGTTCCCACCCGCAAAGCCGTCGTTGGTGTCGTTCGCGATCACCGTCACCTCCGGGAACCGCTCCGCCAGCGCTTCTGCCTGCCCCTCCGCCGAGGCATTGTCGACCGCGAAGACCTCCACGTTCGGGTACGTCAGCGCCCGGAGCTGCTCCAGGCACCGCGCGGTCATCTCCACCTCGTTGTAGTTGATCGTGATGATGGAGACCAGCGGGGTTTCCATGACGGGTCTTTGTTTGGTGCAGGTGCCGGGTGTGTACCCATTGGGCAGTGGAACACGCCCCTTCGGTGCGCCGCGGGCTGTTCTCCAAGCAGCCGTCGGAACGCTGGTTCGAAGTCGTCGAGCGAGTCGCTGGACGCCTCGTCGCGTCCGGGGCGGGCCAGTCCTCCCCGGTGTCTGTCTTCGACCATCAAGATATGAGATTCCGGGGAGACGAGCCGCTCCTTTCGACGAACCTGAGCTACGAGTCGATGCCGTGAGCGCGTTTCGACGAATCCCCGATATGCATCGACGAATCCACGGTCCCCTCCCGCCTTTCGCGTCGGGGCGGCCGACGGTCGCGCGTACTCAGAATGGACCGGAGCCGCACCCCCAACCGCATCGCGGCCCGGCGAACGCCCTGGGACCGCAGGGTGGCCTCCGCCGGGAGCATCGCGAGGCCCACGACAACGCCCGCCGTGAGCGTAAGGGTCGTGACGGCGGCCACGGCCGCCACCGACCCGGTCAGCCTGTAGACCAGCACGTCGCCGACAACGTTGACGGCCAGCATGACGCCCACCTTTACCAGGTTCAGGTGCGGCTTCTCGATGCTATCGAATAGCAGGCCGACCATGCGGTCGAGGGGCGCGAGCGCCAGATAGAGGACAAACCACTGCAGGACCGGGACGGCCCCGGCGTAGCCGTCTCCTCCCAGCAGGCCGACCCAGGTAGGCGCCCACACGGCGAGCACGACCAGCACCGGCAGCAGTCCGGCCGTCACCAGCAGCACCCAGCGGTGGGCGTAGCGCGACAGGGCAGTCGTTCCGTCTCCGCGGCTGCGCTGGGCCAGGGCCGGGTAGGCGGTAGCCGAGAGAGCACGGAGGGGCACCTGCACGAGGCGCACTGCCTTCTGCGCCACGCCATAGAGGCCCACCGCCGCGGGCCCCGCCAGCGCTCCCAGCAGGTAGGTGTCCGAGCTGGTGAGCAGGTGAGTCCCAATCAGGGTGCCCACGCTGTAGCGCCCGAAGGCGAAGAGGCGGCGCAGGGCGGAGACAGTGGCGTGGGGCAGAGCCGCGAGGCGGCCCCACCCGGCCCCCAGCGCCGCGACCGAGGCACTGACCGTAAGCCCGACGTGGAGCCCGGCGGCGAGGTCTGGCGTAACAGGCACGGCGGGAACGGCAAAGACGAGGGGAGCCCCCAGCAGGCCCACCAGCACAAGCGGCAGGCCCGCCCCCTGCATCAGATCCATCCAGAGCACCCGGTCGAAGCGGTCGTCGGCCTCGGCGAGCCAGGTGCTCATGTGCACCGGCAGCACCGCCCAGGCGAGCCACGGGTACCACTGCACGAAGAGTCCGAAGCCGTCGGGCACCGGCAGGGCCGTCCCCCAGAGAGCGACCGCCCCGCTGGCGAGGGCCGTGAGGGCGGCGGCCAACACCCACCCCGCTCCCACGATGGACCGGCCCTCTGCGTCCGTGCGCCCGGCCACGTACCGCACCAGCCCTGTTTTCACCAGCCCGCGACGGCACATGTGGAGGAACGAGGCCGTCGTCAGATACAAAATCCAGCTTCCCAGCCCCTCGGCCCCAAGGAGACGAGCCAGGAGCGTGAACGCCGCCACCCGGAACGCTGCGGTGGTGCCTCGACCGGCGAGCGACAAGACGTGGCGGTTGGACAGGGCGGTCCAGGCACGTTGTCCCCAGCGGCGGAAAACAGACATGGGTCGAGGGGTGGATGGGAAGAGACGCACTTACGCCGACGGCACCGCCGCCCGGGTCCGGTTCAGCACCGTTCGGACGTCGCCGGCCCGGTGCTGCCACCGGTTGTCAGAGGCGACTTCGATGCGCTGCCGCTGCCGCTCTTCGTTCCCTCGATCCCGCACGGCCGCCTCCACTGCCCCGATGAACTGGCTGTCCGTCCGGGCGATGGAGAGCACGCCCTGCAGGTCGCTCAGGTCGGCAAACGCGGTGGTGACCACCGGCAGGCCGGCGGCCAGATACTCGTTGGCCTTCAGCGGGTAGATGCTCCGCGTGAAGTCGTTGCGGACAAAGGGAATGAGGCCGACGTCCATCCGTCGCATCTCATCGGGCAGGGCCTCCGGAGACTTCGGGCCCGTGAGCGTGACGTGCTCGTACCGGTCCAGCCGCCG
>NZ_JAZKRW010000152.1:0-6416 GCF_036626415.1 Salinibacter sp. | reverse complement strand
ACGTTCCAGACGCACTGTTAAAAACGATCGATGCCCTCTTCCCAGGCCCCTCAGAGGTCGTCGAGCAGCCGACGCGCTTCCTTCTTGTACCTCGGATCGAACGGCTCTTCGGCGGGCATGTCGAGGACGGATTCCAGTTCGCGCCGGGCCGCGTCCGGGCGGTCCATCTGCAGGTACGTCTTGCCGAGCTCAAGGTGGTGAAAAATCCGGTCTTGAAGCTCGAGGGCCCGCTGAAAGTCGCGCACGGCCTGGTCGATCGAGGACTCGGGAAGCCCGCCGTACACCGTCTTCACGATGGCCCGCTGAAAAAAGCCAAGGTCCTCGACCTCGCGGTGCCAGCGTCCCCGCGTGTGGTAGGCCCCATCGAGCGTCGAATCGATTGCGAGGGCACGGTCCGCGTGGCGCTTGACGGCCCGGGACCGTTGGATGCGCTCTCGGGTGCCAGCGTCCAGGGCCGCCCGTCCCTGCGCGACGGCCAGTGCCAGGTGGGCCCGGGCACGGGTCGAGTCTGCCGCCAGGCCCGCCTCCGCCACGTTGAGCGCATTCTTGTAGTACTGGGCCCGCACATCCTCATCTTCGGTGGACTGTCCGAGGTCGGCGTAGGTGTAGACGAGGCGCCACAGCACCGCCACCCGGCCGGGGTGCTGCTGACGCAGGGCTTGCAGGCGCTCCTGTGCGCTTTGAAAGGCCCCTGCCCGGCGGAGACTGTCGACCGTCGCCAGGGCGTCGTCAAGGGCCGGGCCCGAGGGGGGGTCCGGTTGGGCCTGGGCCGGCTGTCCGCACAGCGCCCCCATCCCCAGGAGCACACCGAGGACAAGGCAGAGCGTACGGTTCCAGCGTGCGACTGCGAAGACGCGTCGTGCGTGACTCATGGCACCACGGGGGGTGTATGAACGAGACCCTGATGTGCCGCTGCGGGACGGAATATCAGGTGCGAGGTTTCGATGTTCATTTCGGCGCTCGCTTCCTGACCGCGCTCCGTTCCTGGAACCTGCACGACGACTCAGTGCAGAAGGGATCCGGGTGGACAACCTGTCGCCCAACCGAGCCCCTACGCCGGCGCTTGAAGCTCTGCCTCCGAGAGGGGAACGTACAGGGACTCGACCTGCCGGCCCCGCATCGCCTGGGCCAGGCCGTGCGCAAGGGCCGTGAGGACCAGCGGAACCCGCACATTTCGCTCCGTCAGCGCCACGGCCTCTTCCACGAGCGTCACCATGCCTTCCAGGTCGGCATTGGGCAGATTGGTGCAGAAGCGGGCCACGGCCTCTTTTTGATCCACGTTGACCAGCGGGGCCTCGTCTCCCATGGTTCGATAGAGCAGGAGGTCGCGCATCCAGCGCAGCATGAGCCGGAGCACACTCTTCACGCGCTCCCGGCCCTGATTTTTGAGCTCCTGGATGCATTGGTCGAGCGGTTCCACTTTCTGCGTGTACGCCGCCCGGAAATAGTCGAGCACCAGTTCTCGGCTGGTCATCAAGGCGTCGTTCTCCGCCAGTTCGAGCGCCCGGCTGTAGGAGCCGTCCGCCATGCGTGCCAGCGTGGAGGCCGTGTCCAGCCCCATGTCTTCGCGGTCGACGAGGGCCTGCTCGATCGTCTCCGGCCGGAGCGGGTCGAACCGCAGCTGCTGGCACCGCGACAGAATTGTGGGCAGCAGCTGCTCGGGCCGGTTCGTGGTGAGCAGAAAGACGGTCTGCGGCGGGGGCTCCTCCAGCAATTTCAGAAACGTGTTGGC
The DNA here is from genome assembly GCF_036626415.1 of Salinibacter sp. Lineage (GTDB taxonomy): Bacteria > Bacteroidota > Rhodothermia > Rhodothermales > Salinibacteraceae > Salinibacter. Next base: position 4,684 of record NZ_JAZKRW010000152.1, on the reverse strand, counting down.
GGCCTCCTCCCGCATCTTCTCTGCGTCGATCAGGATGTTGACCTTGTACTGCCCCTCCCCGCGCGCCAGACTCATGGGCTGGATGATGTCCTGTCGCACCTGGTCGATGCGGTAGTACACCTGCTGGTTCGACGTTTCGGAGGGTTCGGAGAGCGACGGGCGGCGCACGTAGTCGATGGCCGCGTACGGGTTCTCGCCGAGCCGCCGAATGCGCGCCCCCATGTCTTCTTCGTCGCGGTCCTGTTCCTGGCTCCACGGGTGCGGCAGGTTGACGTGGACGTCCGGGTGCACCATGCGTCGCGTCTTGCGGCACGTTGGGCACGCGTCGCAGGCCCCGTCCGCCTTTTCGGGACACTGCAGGGCCCGAGCCATCTCGTAGGCGACGGCCCGCTTGCCCACACCGTCGGGGCCGTGCAGGAGGTAGGCGTGGGCCACCCGCTCTTGGGCGAGGGCCCGGCGCAGCGTTTGAACGACCCGGTCCTGATCGAGAACAGCACTCCAGGCCATCGGAGGGGGAAGGGATGGTTGGCAACGGAATAGACAGTAAAGCAATGTAGCACTTGGGCCCCGCGAGGACAACCCCCGCGCCCGAACGGGACCGCGCGAGGAGGCGAACACAACCCCCCAGCCCGCGTGAAACGAGGCGTTGTCTTCGTAGGATTGATGTCCATACCCGTCCTTCTGCCCCCGTGGACTCTCATCGCGGCTTTCAGTTTCGCGCGTATCGCCCCAGCGCCTCCCACACCGACAAGCGAGCCCTGCGAGCCACCCGAGGATGCATCACCCTGTTCGTAGAGGTGTCAGACGGCGAACTGCCCAGCGGCTGGCGCCTGCGCGACGTACTGCGCCACGAGATCAATCGCCTGATGGACCCAGCGACGCTCCGCCACGTGGACCATCTCAACTAAGGAGGGCCGCGGCGCCGTCCACTCCTTTTTCACCGCACGCCGGAAACACCCAGCGCGCAACCACGCATATAATCGGTGCTATCAAACGGCGTGGTAGCTCAGCTGGTTAGAGCGTCGGATTCATAACCCGGAGGTCGAGGGTTCAAATCCCTCCCACGCTACCAATACTGCCCCTCTTGAAAACCCGCCTTGGTTGCTTCTGAGGCGGGTTTTTGCTGTTTCCGTGGCCTTTCCGACAGAAGAGAAAGGCCCTTCAGCTCAGCCCCTTCGGTTCCGGGCATTGCCCCGGACGTGGCGACACGCCTCTACAGTCGCGTGGACCAGAACTGTGCCTGGAGGGCGCCCGTCTCTCTCCCGCCAGAGCTGAGGGGATGTATTCATCTTCTGCGTTGGCCTGCGCGCAGTGTCCTCTCAGGCTGCTGCCCGACACACGCCGAGCAGGTTTTGGGATTTCCCGAGACCGTCTTGCAAACATTCCCAACGGAGATTCAGTGTAAGTGCAGAAACTATGAAGTTCTTTCACGACGCCCGTCTCACCAGTCGTGTTTAAACGACGCCTCGGGGCGTGTCCTTCGCCTCCGCCTTTCCACAAGGTCTGGCACTCGCACATGCTTTCTTCAGTGTTTTTTCCTTTCTCTCCTCCCTCCACACTGAGCAAGCGTGCCGCCCTGAGCCTCTTAGTCGGCCTCGGAGGCCTTCTGGCCGGGGGCTTCCTTCTCGACATCTACATCGACTGGGTCCGGCAGGGAAATCCGCTCTGGTCAACGCTCCTGGAGAACGCACTTCCCCTCCTTTTGGCCCTCGTGCCGCCCTACGCAGGGTGGTGCCTCTATCGAGGTTCTCACGCCTCTGCTCACCTGACAGAGGGGGCTCGATGGAGCTTCTACGGGGGCATCAGCATGCTTTTGCTGGCCGGCCTGGTAGTGGGCCTACAAGTGATCGTTCAAGAGCAGCTCAAGCCCGGGCTCCTCGTTCTTCAACTGGCGACCATTGGGGCCGTGGGAGGGCTGCTCGTCGGCCGCAGCATGGGGCAGAGGCACGCCTCCGAGCAGACGGCCCGGGAGGAGAAAAACCGCCTTTCCAACCTTTTCCGAGGGCTTCCTGCCCCCGTCGTGCACGGACGCTTTGAGGACGACCGGCTTATCATCTTGGCGGTCAACGAGGCCTTCGAAGACGTCTTCGGGCCGGAGGCTGCCACCGTGGAGGGCATGGACCTCTACGACCTTGTAGTCCCGACAAACCAGCGCTCGGAGGCGATTGAGATCGACCGGCGTGCTCTGGACGAGGGCACCGTGGAGCGAGAGGTGCGGCGCCTCACGAGCGACGGCCCACGGACGTTTCGCATCCGGGTGGCGACCGCCCTCGACGACGGCGCGTCGGAGACCTACGCCGTCTACACCGACATTACCGACCAGAAGCGGCGCGAGTCCGAGCTGCGGCTTTTCCAGGAGGTCATTGAGCAGATGGACGATGCCGTACTCGTGATGGCCGCCCCCTCAACCAGCGCTCCGGGCGCGCCCATTGTGTACGCGAACCCGGCCTTCGAAGAGATGACGGGCTACCGCGCGGAGGAGCTGACCGGCCAGACGCTCCGAGTCCTGCAAGGGCCCGAAACAGACCCGGAGACGCTCGACGACATGCAGGAGGCCCTGGAGGCGGGCGAGGCATGGTCCGGCGAAACCGTCAGCCACCGCAAGGACGGCACCCCCTTCCGTCTTCGTTGGGACGTGTCTCCGGTCCGGAATGGGGAGGGCGAGATCGAGTACTGGGTGTCCGTCCAGCGGGACGTGACCGAGACCCGACGCCGCAAGCGAACACTGCGGCAGCAGCGGAACCTGCTGGAGCAAACCCAGCGACTGGCCGGGGCCTGGGAGGTGGACCTCGCCTCCGGCGACATGTCGTGGTCCGAGGAGGTGTACCGGATCCACGAGGTGCCTCCCAACACCGAGGTGGACGTGGAGACGGGCATCGAGTACTACGCTCCAGAGGTCCGCCCACAGATTCGCGAGGCATTTGAGCGGTGCGTTGAAGAGGGGGAATCTTATGATCTAGAGCTTCCCCTCATCACCGCCGAAGGCCATCGGCGGTGGGTGCGCACGGTCGGCGGGCCGGTTGAGGATGTCGACGGCACTCCTGTAAAGGTCGCCGGCGCCTTCCAGGACATTACCCAACGGAAGCAGGCCGAGGAGGCCCTCCGCGAGCGGGAGGCGCGGCTTCGGGGCCTGGCGAACAGCATCCCCGGCGTCGTCTACCAGTTCTACGCCTCCCCCGATGGAACCTACGGATTCCACTTCGTGAGCAAACACGCGGATCGCGTGCTTGGGATTTCTTCGGACTCCGACGACTTCTTTGAGCGGTTTCTCGAGCGCGTGCCCCCCTCCCGCCGGCCGGCAATGGTCGACTCGATTGACACGGCCGTCGAACAAGGAACGCCCTGGCGGTTCGAGATGCCCTTCGAAAAGCCGAGCGGCGAGCGGGCCTGGCTCCTGGGCATCTCGATGCCTGAGGACCGCGAGGACGAGATCGTGTTCAACGGCGTGCTGCTGGACATCACCGAGCGGAAGCGCCAGGAGCAGGAAGCGGAGCGCCGATCCACGGCCATGGAGGCGGCCTCCGACGGCATGGCCATTCTTGACGACGAAGGCGTGTACCAGTACGTGAATCAGGCCCATGCCGACGTCTACGGGTACGCGTCTCCGGAGGCGTTCCTGGGCAACTCCTGGACGATGTGTTACGACGGGGAGGAACTCCGCCGTTTCGAGGATGACATCATGCCCACCTTGTTCGCGGGCGGCCAGTGGCGCGGAACCGCTACGGGGCGCCGCGCAGACGGCACGTCCTTTCCCCAAGACCTGACGCTAACCGCGCTCGACGACGGGGGCATCGTGTGCGTCGTCCGGGACATCACCGATCAGATCGAGCGAGAGAAGGCCCTCCGGCAGGCAAAAGAGGAAGCCGAAGAAGCCAGCCAACTCAAGTCCGCCATGCTGGCAAACATGAGCCACGAGTTGCGCACGCCCCTCACCTCCATCACGGGCTTTTCGGAGGTTCTCAAAGAAGAACTGGAGGGCTCTCACTACGACTTTGCCAGCAAGGTTCACGAGAGCAGCCTGCGCCTGCAGCGCACGTTGGAGTCGGTGCTTCATCTTTCGAAGCTGGAGGCCGGCGTCGAGGGGCTGGGCCGCGATCACCTCGCCCTCGGCGACGTGGCCGAAGCCGTGGCGGCAATGCTCGAGGAGCACGCCGCCGACAAGAACCTTCCGGTGACGGTGCACACGCCCGACGCCCCCGTGCAGGGGCATTGGAACGAAGATGCCCTCCGTCGCATCTGCCGCAACCTCCTGGAAAATGCAATCAAGTTCACGCCCGAGGGCGGTCGCATCGAGATTCGGGTGCGGGACGAGCAGGACGCGGCGGTGCTGGAGGTGGAAGACACCGGCATCGGGATGGATCCGGATCAGGTGCCGCACCTCTTCGGGGCATTCAAACAGGAATCGCAGGGCATGGATCGGGAGTACGGGGGCAGCGGGCTCGGCCTGTCCATCGTGAAGCGACTCACGGAGGAAATGGGGGGCACGATCGAGGTGGAGACCCAAAAGGGGGACGGCACCTGCTTCACCCTCCGGCTTCCGCGGACGCCCCCTGATTCTTCGAACTGATGGCCCGGACGTCGCACGCCACACGACAGAGCGTGCAGCGAAACGATCGACTCAGGCTGCGTACTATGTAAGCACGCAGAAATACGTTTATTCGAGGGTCATTCTGAGCGACCGACG
>NZ_JAZKRW010000151.1:0-6770 GCF_036626415.1 Salinibacter sp. | reverse complement strand
CAGGCCGGGGCGATCCGCGACGTGCGCCGGAAGTCCTCGCGGGCGTGGACGTTCGACAGGTGCACCTCCACCACCGGCGGCTCGATGGCGGCCACCGCGTCGCGCAGGGCAACGGACGTGTGCGTGTACCCGCCCGGATTGAAGGCGACACCGTCGAGCTCGTCCTCGTGCGCGGCGTGGAGGTGGTCGATGAGTGCTCCCTCGCTGTTCTCCTGTTCGAAGCGGAATGTGACCTCCGGAAACGCCGCGTCGAGGTCGGCCTGGATGTCAGCAAGCGTCGTGGTGCCATAGGTCTCCGGCTCGCGGGTGCCGAGGAGATTCAGGTTGGGGCCGTTGAGGACGAGGAGGGTCACAGATCGCAGCGGGTCGTGACGGAGAAAAACTCTCCCCAATCAATTGCCGACCGCCCGGAAAGATTCCCACGCCGTCCTGTCGTTCGTGGCGATGATGCTCTCCCCCGCTTACCCCACCGTGTCGTACGCCGGCACCTCCAGGGTGAGCCCATCGTGGGCGAGATGCACGTCGTCGGGCAGGGCCGCCTCCGCCTCGGCGTGGCGCACGTCGTGGGTCATGTGGACGAGGTACGTCTCGCGCGCCCCGATGCGGCGGGCGGCGGCCACCGCCTCCTCAAACGAGAAGTGGGTGGGATGCGATCGGGGCCGGAGGCCGTCCAGGACGAGCGTGTCGATGCCCTGCAGCTGCTCGTAGCTCGCCTCGGGGATGGTGCTCGCGTCCGTCAGGTACGCAAAGCGGCCGAGGCGGTAGCCGTGGACCGACACGTTGCCATGCATCAACGGAATCGGATCGACGGGCACCGAGGTCTCTTCGTCGGTTCGGCTCGGCACGCGGAACGGGGCATCCACCACCTCCATCTTCAGGTTTGCGGCGCCCGGATACGGGTCCCTCCCAAAGACGTAGTCGTAGTTGCGCCGGAGCACCGCGGCGGTGTTGGCGTTCGCGTAGCACGGCATTACGCGTCGGTTGTCTCGGAAGTAGGGGCGCAAATCGTCGAGCCCCACAACGTGATCGAAGTGGTGGTGGGTGTAGCAGACCGCGTCGATGCGGGTGATGCCCTCGCGGAGCGCCTGCTGCCGGAAGTCGGGCCCCGTATCGATCAAGAGGCCCATGTCGCCCACCTCCACGTAGCAGGCACAGCGGGTGCGCGTGTCGTGCGGATCGTCGGAGGCACACACCTCGCAGTCACACCCGAGGACGGGCACGCCAGTGGAGGTGCCCGTCCCCAACAGGGTCGCAGTGACGGGAGGCGTGCGGGCGTGGCGGTCGGCCGGCGGATCGTCTGTGGACACGCTGGAGCTACTCGTCATGTGGAGCCCCCGCCGAGCCCTCCTCGGCCCAGGCCTCTTCGAGGGCCCGGCGCACGACCGGCTTCAGGTAGATGGTATCGAGCGGGGCCTCCCGAAGGGCCTCGGCCAGCACCACAAGCCGGGTCTCAGGCAGGTCGTTCGTGTTGAGCATGATCACCTCCTCCCCCTCCACGACGCAGCGCCCCCCGCGAAAGTTGCCGGGCTCGGCCCGCACCTCAATCCCCAGCCGCCCCGCAACGTCTTCCAGTTCGTCAATAATCGTAGTGGTGTCCATGCCGCACAGTCACACGTCAACAGAACCGCGACCCGTGTCACTCCCCCGTTTTTCTCCGTCGCCGAATGCTCTACTGCGGCGACTCCGGGAGGGGCTCGCCGGACGCATCCGTCACCCGAAAGGTATGCGGCGGCACCCCTGCGTCCTCCTCCAGATGGACACGCACCAGGTGCTCCATGAACCAGCGAGTGGTGTACGTGGGCACGGGGCGCCGCAGGAAGGCCGCGACGAAGGGGTGCACCCGGAGGGTCACCGCCCGGTGGGTGTCGCTGTGCGCCACGAGCCACTGCTCAATGTCGTCCACGAGCTCGTCGGGGACGGCGTCGGCCTCCGCCGGCGCGGCGGGCCCGTCCCCCGAGGGCGGACGCGGCTCCGTGTCCCCCGCCGCCTGTTGCGCCCGCGCCGCCTCGAGTTTGTCTTCAAGCGCCTGAATTTTCTGCCGCAGGGCCGCCATTTCTTCGTCCGGCGTGTCGTCTTCTTCCTTCAGGCGCTCGACCTCGCGCTCGCGATTCTCCACCTCTTGCTCCAGGCTTTGGATTTTGCGCTCGGCCTGGCGCAGCGCTTCGGGGTCGGCCCCGTCGTCGCCGTCGTCGGACGACGCCCCGTTGGCCGACGAAAAGGTCGTCGTGATGCTGGGCCGCAGCCGCTGGCGGGTAATCTCCACCACCCCAAAGTCGCTCATCGGCAATACCTTCGTCACCGCCCGGTCTTCCGAAAAGCCCTTCTCCAGCTCATCGTAGACTTTTTTCTTGTCGTCCTCGTCTCGCAGGTCGATAAAGTCGACGACGATAATGCCGCCCAGGTCGCGGAGCCGAATCTGGCGGGCAATGACGCGAGCGGCCTCCAGGTTGACGTTAAGCGAGTTTTCGGCCTGCGACTTGCCCTTGCCCGAGCGGCCCGAGTTGACGTCGACCACGTGCATCGCCTCGGTCTTCTCGATGAACAGATAGCCGCCGGACGGCAGTTCCACGCGATCCTTGAACGCGCGGTCGGCCCCGTGCTGGATGTCCACCGATTCAAAGACCGGCTGATCGCCTTCGTGCAGCTCCACACGATCCACCAGCTGTGGCCCCACGGCCCGCACGTAGCTCTGGATGCTGTTGTACAGCCCCTCGTGGTCGACCAGGATGCGGTCGTACTCGTCCGAAAACTCGTCGCGGACGATGGAGGAGGCCATGTCCACGTCTTCGTGCACGAGCGCCGGGGCACTCGGCTTCTCCTTGAGGCGATTCTCCACGCGCCGCCACCGCTCCATGAGCAGCTTCATGTCCTTGTCCAGTGACTTGGCGTCGCGGTCCTGCGCCACGGTCCGCACGATGACGCCGACCCCGTCGGGGACGAGGCTGCTAGCCAGCGACTCGAGGCGGCGGCGCTCCTCATCGTCCGTGATTTTTCGCGAGACGGCGACGTAATTTTGGAGAGGCACCAGCACAAGGAACCGCCCCGCAAGCGAGATGTCCGTAGAGATGCGGCTGCCCTTGTTCGAGATCGGCTCCTTGGTGACCTGGACGAGGATCGTCTGCCCGCGGTTCAGCAGGTCGGACGGGCGTTTGTCCCAGTCCTTCTTTCCCGTGGGCACATCGATCGCCTCCACCTTCGGCTTCTCGAGCCCGAGGAAGTCGAGCAGGTACGGGAGGTTGTCGGACAGGTCCGAGAAGTGAAGAAAGGCGTCCTGTTCCTGCCCGATGTCTACGAAGGCCGCCTGGATGCTGGGCATCACCTTGCGGATCTGCCCGAGGTACAGGTTGCCAATCGTGCGCTTGTGCTCGGCGTTCTCAATGTAGAGCTCCGCGAGCTTGCCATCCTCGACGATGGCGATGCGCGTCTGTTCGTTGCCGACGTTGAAGACAATTTCTTTGGACATATGTGGGGGAGGGGTGTGCCTGCCCCGGTGCCGACTGGCGGATGCGGGCCCGACGGAAGTTTCGCAACATTGGTAGCGGAACGATAGCGAAGGGACCAGTCGAAACTGCCGCCAGGACCGTCCGGGCGCGATGTTGCGCCTGGCTGCGAGGCGCCGCCGTGCGGCGCCCCAACAAGTCCTGAACCGGCACCGAGTGCTGGGGCACGAATTGACTCGTGAGCAATGGGATTGAACGAGGGCTGTCTCCCTGCGTGCCGGGACACAGTGAAGCAGAACAAAATGTCGTGGGGTGGGCCAGGCCGAAACCAGGGCGACAACGAGGCACAGACTGCGCACCTGCCATGCAGGGCGGTCGGCCCGCGCCTCCTTGTCCCTAACCCGACCAGCGAGCCGCCTTCTTCGGCCGCCCGCAAGTGTCTCAAGATTCTTGACTTCCGCGCATTCGTTGCGAAAGCCAAAGGTCATTCAGGGATATCGTCTTCCCGGCGCAAATGATCCCGGCAGGGGTCCAGAACGGTCGCACAGGAATTCGCAGGCCTCCCTTAAATCAAAATTCGTGGGGCCATCACGCCACAATTCTTTATAATACTTGGTGCAGTAAGGTGGGCCAGCGTCCACATCCGTGGTAACGGTGAAACCCGCACTGACACAAGCCTTTTGGGAGTTGTGAAGAAGCGCTCCCAGGAAGGGGTTGCCGCTTTCTTCCGCCACTTTCCTTTCTTGCCTTTTGATACCCGGTTTCGTGTTCTCTGGTCCTTCGGGGCCCTAATCGGCAACAGCGCCCCACAATCCCGCCCCGGTCACGGGCGGTCGTTCCCACACGCCCCTCTGGCCCCAACGCCCCCTCCCCTCCACGTCACTTTGGCTTACACACGCTCTCCGATATGGCTGACCAAGAATCTGTAACAGAGTTGACAACCGAAAATGCCCCCATCAAGGCACGGGGCCTCGAGGGCGTCATCGCTCTCGAGTCGGAGCTCTCCTCGATTGACGGAGACAAGGGTCAACTCATTTACCGCGGCTACGACATCCACGACCTCGCCGATCACGCCTCCTTCGAGGAGGTCGTGTACCTGCTCCGCCACGGCGACCTCCCGACCCAGGAAGAGTTCGATGATTTTGCGGCGCACCTGCGCAGCGAGCGGGCCCTTCCGGATCCGATCCTGAACCTTCTGCGAGAGACGCCCACGGACGCCCACCCGATGGCCGTCCTCCGCACGGCGGTGTCCGCCCTCGCTCTCTACGACGAGGAGGCCGACACGATGGAGGCGGGCGCCAACGGCCGCAAGGCCGATCGCATCCTGGCCCAGATCCCGACCATCATTGCGTCGTTCGACCGCCTGCGGAAGGGCCAGGAGCCGGTCGACCCGCTCGACCACGGGTCGATGGCCCACAACTTCCTCTACATGCTGAACGGCGAGGCGCCCGGCACGGCCGCCGAAGAGACCTTCGACGTCTGCCTCGTGTTGCACGCCGACCACGGCCTGAACGCTTCCACATTTACGGGGCGCGTCATCGGCTCTACCCTGTCGGACATGTACTCGGCGGTCTCCGGGTCGATCGGCGCGCTGAAGGGCCCGCTGCACGGCGGGGCCAACCAGGAGGTCATGCGCATGCTGCTCGACATCGACGAGAAGGGCGCGGACCCGGCCCAGTATGTGCGCGACCGTCTGGACACCGGGGAGCGCGTCATGGGCTTCGGCCACCGCGTGTACAACACCATGGATCCCCGCGCCGCCATCCTCCGCACGATGGTGAAGGAGCTGAGTGAGGAGGCCGGCGACATGAAGTGGTACGAGTACACCGCAAAGATCCACGAGACGATGGATTCGGAAACGGGCATCGCCCCCAATGTCGACTTCTTCAGCGGGCCGACCTATTACCAGCTCGGCCTTGACCCCGACCTCTTCACGACCATCTTTGCGCTGAGCCGCACGGCCGGGTGGACCGCGCACCTTCTGGAGCAGTGGGCCGACAACCGCCTCATCCGCCCACGCGCCCAGTACGTAGGGGCCCATGACCGAACCGTGGCCCCCATCGGGGAGCGATAGGGGCGTTCGGATTCCGAAATAGATCCCTGGCCCTGAAACCCCTGCCTGTCTCCCTTCATTCTATTTTTCCCCGAATGGGTTTTGCGGGACGGAGTGCTCCCCTCGCGTGCGCCCTTCCGTCCCTCTGCTGTTTTTGCCTCCATAATCTCCTCGGCCCCATGGCTGTTGACACCAAAGAACGTCCCCCAGCGACCCAACAGACGGACGCGACTGCTGAGCAGGAGAGCCGGGTTCAGCCGTACCGCATCCGGACCGGCATGTTTGCCTGGATGATGCACCGCCTCACCGGCGTGGGGCTGGTCGTGTATCTCATCATCCACATTTGGGGCCTGACCGCGTTGACCGATCCGGAGACGTTCAATGCCCTCATCGCGAAGTACCACAGCCCCATCTTCAAGGTCGGCGAGTTTGGGCTGCTGGTGGCGGTGGCCTACCACGCGATGAACGGGCTTCGCATCGTGCTCATCGACTTTCTGGGGTGGAGCCCCAAGCAGAAGAAGCTGTTCTGGACGCTGGGCGCGGTCACACTCGCCATCGTTGCGGTGGGCGGATGGCCGTCCATCTACGCGCTCGGGGAGTGGCTCCTCGGGCCCGGCTCGATGCCGACGCTCTTCCTTTAGCGTCTTTGCCCTGCCCCCTGCTGTCTCCCCCCTTGGTTCACCCTTAGGCCCTTGTCGTCATGGCTCAGACCAACGCGCTGAACTGGTTTCTACACCGCATCACCGGCACTTTTCTCATCTTCATGCTGATCACCCACTTCTGGGTGCAGCACTACGACCACCAAGCCGCCTCGGTCACCCACGAGGTGGTAACGGAGAAGAATGAGATGCCGGACTACCCGGAGGAGGCGAAGGCGGGCGTGGAGGCTCGCTTCGGGCCGGACGCGGAGGCCACCCCGTATCAGGTGGTGATGCAGCGCCTCGCCGATCCGGTCTACGCGGTGTTGTGGAAAGGATTCAACATCCTGTTTCTCATCGTGGCCCTCCACCACGGCTTCTACGGCCTCAACAACGTGATGACGGACTACATCCGCAATCCGATGGGGCGACTGGTGGCCAAGTCTCTGTCGTGGACCCTCGCTCTCGGCCTGCTCATCATCGGCATGTACTCAGTGATCACGGCTGGGTGGTGAAGGAATTGCGAATTTCGTATTGCGTAGTTGGGGATGTAGCTTCTCTGGTACGCAATACGCTACGCATTTACGCAATACGCAACACGCAATACGCATCTACGCACCATGACTTTTGAGCACGATG
>NZ_JAZKRW010000150.1:0-6778 GCF_036626415.1 Salinibacter sp. | reverse complement strand
GCTGACGGGCGAAAATCTGCGCGGCTGGCTCGCCAATGCGATCCGCCCCGTCTGGTCGCGGATACGAACCCGTGCGCAGCCCCTGAACCGTCAGGCCAAGCGGCTCTGGGACCGTTTGTGGCACTAGCGGAAAAACCAAGGACGACGCATCCTGCCGATGTAGCGGTGACAACCGATGTGGTCTCTATCTTTGCGGATGCGGGGTCACCGCATTGGGGGTCACCTGGACGGGCATCGTCGGGTCTATTCCCACGGATGCGGAGTCACTCGTTTACGCTTACTCTTGCTCTCTAGCTGCCTCAATTGCCTCAGAAACGGGTTCTTCCATTTCTTTAATTTCAACTGGCAACACCGTACAGTCCCCCCACTTACCATTTTCGTCCTTCTGGATGCGGAACCAAATAGTACCTGGCTCTTCGATTGAGATCGGCGGATTCACAATGTTGGCCCGGAAACGCTCGTGATCAGCCAGGTCGACTTCATTCGGCTCCGTTCTGCTTGCTTCATCACGGTTTTTATCCTCTAGGATAACGCGATACCGGAAGCTTTCAGGTATTTCTATGTCATCCCGCCTCCACAACATACTAATTGTGATAAATGGAGGAAGGTCGGCAGGGAACTCCGTGGCTTTAACCTGCTCGATAGCGTCCCTGTACGTAATGTTGTTGGTCTCACTATCGACAGAAAAATCTCTGCACGTCAGTGCCCACTGAAGACGAGCCATAGGAATCAATTATCTTGGTTGGTACCAGAATCGTCGCCGCTATCCAGGTTGAGCGTTTTCAATACGTCCTTGTAACTACCATCATACTCCCCCTCTTTCACCTGTTCGGGGAACGTCCGCGCTGTTCCGGCCAACTCCCGACCTGATTCAGAGGACTGGCTGATAACCACCTGTCTTTCCGCAAGGTCCCGCTCCTTGAGTTTGTATTTTATGTTTCTATTCACCGTGAATAGTTCTCGGCCCAGAGCTGTCTCGATCTCGGCGAGAGTTTTCAAGGTCGGATTAGTTCCTCGCTTCAGAAGCCGCGTAACCTGTGAAGGTTTTTTGCCCATTGCGTCGGCAAGATCCTTTCGAGACCATCCCAATTCGTTAAGTGCCTCCTCGATTTCCTGTATCAGAGCGGCTCGCCGTTGCTCCAGCCGACGCTGTGCTTCATTCACATCCGCCGCATTCGCAATCTCATCCAGTAAACTCATAACAGTTTAGGGTTAACGATAAGATTCTGGTGGAAACCAAAGATCCCCTTCTAACCTGTCGTCGAGCGCAATAAGCTCAAAACCGTCGCCGCCTTCCAAGCGACGGGCAATTCGCTCCTCTACATATCGTATCTCATTAAACGTTCGCCGGCATCGATCAAACTGCTGCAGGGGCCCTTCCTCATTCTTTACGCACCCGTTCCCGGCAACCACCCAATTTTGGCGCTCATAGCGGATGCAGTACAGTCGCAATTCATGATACCCTTCCTCAACAAACGGTGTAACCCACCCGCTGTACTTTTCCTGCTTGAAGAAATACCCCGGTGGAACACCTTGATAGGGAATTGCCTCGATCGCTCCGAAGACACCGTCAAACTCCGGATGTCGAGAGATCTCTTCATTTCGGCTCCATCTCTCAAGTTCGGTCTCGTCCGAGTCTTCGAATTGCACGGTGTACAGCACACCGCGATAACCCAGCTCCACTCTCACAAGGCGAAACCCTAACCCTTCACGTGACATCCTGTTTCACTTTAATGTCAAATCAAGAGTGATACCAGGTCCGATTAGGGGAGCTCCGACCGGAAAACTGGTGGAACTTGGCAAGTATTACCCGAAGCATTTTCCTCTTCGTATCTCACTCGGGGTACTATTTCAGTCACACTAACTCCGCGTACGCCACCAAAAATACGACCGCCAAGAACCACACCCACCGCCAGACCTACCCCTGAGGTCACGCGTCGAGTTTGAGGAGTCGACGAATAGCGCTCATGGTTTTGCCAGTGAATCTACTCCCATAAATGTAGGCGCTGCAGGTTAGAGGTCTATCCCCGCGGATGCGGGGTCACTAAAGCAGCAGAGGGGCACCGCCTCGCGGGCCGCTCTACTCCTCGTCCTCCCGCCGCGGCACCAGCGACTTCCCAAAGCTTTTGACGGTGAAGACGGGACAGGAGGCGCTTCGCGTCACCTTCTCCGCCACGCTCCCAATGAGGAACCGCTGGAGCCCGGTGCGGCCGTGGGTCGCCATCACCACGAGGTCGGCAGCATGCTCCTCGGCGAAGTCGACGATGTCACGGGCCGCGTAGCCGGCGAGCACGTGCGTGTCGATCGGCACGTCGACGTCGTCGAAGTCGGCCGCCAGCGCTTCGAGGGCCTCGCGGGCCCGCTCCTGCACGTCGGGCTGGGAGGGGGACAGCGGGTCGATGCCGTACGCCGTGGGGAAGGTTGCCTCTTCCACGACGTGCAAAAGGTCGATCGACGCGCCGTAGGCGTCCGCCAGGGCCGTGGCGTGGTCCATCACGAGGGGCGTCTGCTCCGACAGATCGACGGGGACGAGCAGCCGATCGATCGGCGTGCTGGTGGGCGCGTCCGCGTCGCTCGCCAGCACTGTGAAGACCGGACAGGGGGCTTGGCGCACCACCTCCTCGGCCACGCTTCCGCTCAGCAACCGGTCCATGCCCTTGCGCCCGTGGGTGCCCATCACCACGAGGTCGATGTCGTGGTCGGTGGCCTGCTCTACGATCGCCGTCTCGGGGGAGGCACTGTCCGTCTGGGCGTACACGACCGGCACGGTGCCACGCTCCTGCGTCACGGTTTGCACCTCCATGCGCTGCGGGGCCGCGTCGTCGACCGCGTTGCCCTCCACGGGGGTCACCGGCAGGAAGTCCATGGGATTGGACGCGTCTCCCTCGTCCGGCGTCACCACGTTGAATACGCAGATCGTCGCGCCGGACTGCAGGGCCAGATGGGCGGCGTGGGCAAACGCGTCTTCGGCCACCGAGGAGAAGTCGGTGGGAAACAGAATGGTGTCAATGTTGAGCATCGGAGGAGAAGAGAAAGGAAAGAACGGTTCGAGAAAACGTCTTGGAGGAGAGGCCGAAACAAGGCCCCGTTGGTGAGCGCGCTGGGCGGGAAATGGGCCCGGCACGCCAGTCTGGAGCGGGGCGGGCTCGGTCCTACGCGGTGCGCCCCGATCCACAGGCGCCTCAATCCAGGCCCCCGTGAGTCTGGCCGTCGGCTAGGGGCTCTTCTCGCTCTCCACCCACTGCACGGCGTGCTTCATCAGTTCGTTGGCGGAATCGAAGTTGAGCTTGTTCTTGATGCGGGCCCGGTAGGACTCGACAGTTTTGACGGACAGGTGGAGCCGCTCGGCGATGTCGCGCGTCGAGAGGCCCTGGCCTGTCAGCTCGAAGACCTCCAGCTCGCGGTCGCTCAGCACCTCGAGGGGGGACTGCATGATGCGCTCGCGCCCGCCTTCGGCCATGCTTTGCAGCAGCCGTTCGTTGATCTCCTCGCTCACGAAAATGCGGCCGTTGAGCACCTTCCGGATGGCCCTGGCGATGTCGTCGCCGGCCTCTTGCTTCATCACGTAGCCGCGCGCGCCGGCCCGGATGCAGCGCTCGGCGTAGAGGGTCTCGTCGTGTCGTGAGACGACCAAAATCTGGACCTCCGGCACGCGCGACTGGAGGTGCTTGATGAGCTCCATGCCGCTCATGCCAGGCAGGGAGATGTCCACGACCACGAGGTCGGGATCCAGGGCTTCAACCTCGCCCAGGGCCTCCTCGGCGTTGTCCATCTGGCCAATCACGTCGAGGTCGGCCTCCGCCTCGATGGTGCGGGCCAGCCCTTTTCGCAGGAGCGGATGATCGTCGACCAGTACGATGGTGTGCATGGAAGGGCACGATTTGACGGCGAAAAGGACGTGCGCCCCCGTACTCCCCGTGACGGTGCGCCGGAAAGAACAGGATAACGGAGAGCTCGGGAAACAGAAAGTACAGTGCTGGCCTCACGCTTCGTGCCGCGCATCATGGGATCCCCTGTGGAGAACATCCCGGCAGGGAACCCTGGCAGGGGGCGGCTGCGGAGGCGGTTCACGACGGGGCTGGCGCGGCCGACCGCGCCGCCGTGCTGCGACCGGCCTCGTCGGCCGTCTGAGGGACCGTACAGGTTACCACCGTTCCGTCCCCGAGCTGGCTGCTGACCTCAAGGGTGCCTCCGATGATGCGGGCGCGATGGTTCATAATGTTGACGCCCATGCCGGAGCCGTCCGCCGCGTCGGTGTCAAAGCCGGTCCCGTCGTCGCGCACCTGAAGGCGGATCTGTTCGTCGCCCTCGGCCAAAATGACCTTGATGTCGTCTGCCTCCCCGTGGCGGACGGCGTTGCTCACGGCCTCCTGCACGATGCGGTAGAGATGGGTGGCCACCGTGTTGTTGTGAACGAGAACAGTGTCGATTTCCCGAAACGAACACGCCACATCGAACATGCGCACAGCGTTTTGGGAGAGGCGCCGCAGGGCCTCGGCAAGGCCGTTGGCCTCTACGTCCACCGGAATCAGGCCATGCGACAGGTCGCGGGCGTACTGGTCGGCCTCCTTGATGTGGTTGGTAATCTCGGCCATGTCGTCGGCGCGCTCGTGGTGCTCTTCCTCCAGCTGCCGGGTCACGTCCTGGCTCAGCAACCCGATGCCCGTCAGCATTTGCCCGAGGCCGTCGTGCAGGTCCTGTCCAATGCGGCGGCGCTCCTCTTCGCTAACCTCCAGAATTTCCTTCTCGAGCCGACGCCGCTCGCTGACGTCACGCACGATGCCGGTAAAGAGGGTGCGGTCGCCCAACTCCACCTCGCTCACGGCCAGGTCCATGGGAAAGGTCGACCCGTCTTTGCGGCGGCCTCGCACCTCGCGCCCGATGCCGATGATGCGTCGGTGCCCAGTCTCGTGGTAACTCCGGAGGTATTCGTCGTGCTCCTCGCGGTACGGGGAGGGCATGAGAACCTTCACGTTTTCCCCGAGCACCTCTTCGGCCTCGTACCCAAAGATGTCTTCGGCGGCCGGGTTGAACGACTCGATGAGGCCGTCCGGATCAATCGTGATGATGCCGTCGACCGTCGTTTCGAGGATGGCCTGCGCCTTCGCCGCACTCTCGCGCTGGGCCTGGCGCACCTGCTTGTGGCGGAGCACCACCGCCACGGCCGTCCAGAGGCCCGCCAGCACCAGGCCGCGGTCCATGAGGGACTGGGCCGGAATGCCTGTGTCGTACTGGAGGGCACAGCTGATTCCGACGAACACGGTGGTGAGGACGCCGAAGCCCAGCGTTGGGGTGCGGCCCGGCAGGAAAAGGGTCAGCAGGATGACCGCGACCTGAAGCATCTCGACGGTCGGCCCCATGGACAGCAACCCGTCGAGAAGAAAGATCGCCCCGGACAACAGGCCGAGACCGACGTAGGAGAGAAGACGTCGCGGACGAGCGGTCATGAACGAAGCAAAAGGGGGAGAAGCAACGGGCGCAGGAAATCCCACCGAGGACAGTGCGCCGAGTGTGGGGGATGTCCCCGCAGCCGCCCTCCGGAAGTTCCTACGACGGAATGGGAGGGCCGCCGGACCAACGGGGCAGGCATTCAATCACTTTTTGTAAATGCTCTTTGGAGAGCAGGGTTCGTCTCGACCGGCCCCGGCGGTAATTTTGGTTTCCCATCCGCTCCGGTTTGCAATGCCCCATGCCACCCACATTCTGTGTCTGGGCTCGCTGGCGTCGGCCGTGGGAGCGCAGGCCATGTACTTGGCTCGTCGCCTCGGGGCGACGCTCCACGTGATGCCGTTCCCGGCGTCCGACCGCGCCTCGGGGCCGGACGACGCAGACGTCGCTCACGTGCCGCAGAAAGAACGAACGTCTTCCGTCGGGGACGAGGCGGTGTCGATGCGCATTGTCGAGGCGCAGCCCGACTCAATCGCGGCGGTGCTCCGGTACGTATCCACCACAGGCATCGACCTCGTGGTGGCCGATATCCCGCCCGACCGTGGGCCGGTTCCGCTTCTCGCCACCGACGTGCTGCAGGCCCTTGTGCGCCGGCTCCCCCGTCCGGTCTTCATCGTGGAGCAACAAGGCGACCCAGACGCAATCCAGCGTCTCCTCGTGCCCACGGACCTGTCCGCCCGAACCCTTCAGGCCTTCCGGTATGCCGTGTCGCTTGCGCGCCTGTACGGCGCCACGGTGGATGTGCTGCACGTGATCGAGTCCGCCCCGTACGTGGCCCTCACCCCCATGGATCGGCTCTCCCTCGGAGTGGTAACGCTGTCGGAGTGCCGCGCGCGCAACCGAGTTCATGCTTTTCTTGAGGGGGAAGAACCGGCGGATGCGCAGGTCCGCTCCCACATCCTGCACGGCAACGCCGCGGACCAGATTAGTCGCTTTGCGGATGGGGCCGACGCGGATTTGATGGTACTTGCGACCCACGGGGCCGACGAGCGCACGACAGATCCGTTTGGATCGGTGGGGACCCGCGTGTTGGGACGGGTAACGTGTCCGTTCGTCCTATTGCCGGAGACCGAGCCGTCGGTCCTGGGTCCGCCCGGCGGGGCGGCGTAGCGCGCCCGGCCTCCCGACCGATGCACCACCGTCCGGTTCAGGATGGACGCCGTCGGTTGCTTCCGTTACATTGGTAGTCCCGCTCGCTGTTCTTCTGCACTGTTCTGAACATTCATGCCCTCTCCGACCCCGTATCAGGAAGCGTCCCCCGCGACGCTTCCGGTGCCGTGTCCGACCCAGCCCGTGGCGGGCCGCCCCGTCGAGACCGATACGCCCGTGT
>NZ_JAZKRW010000149.1:0-6791 GCF_036626415.1 Salinibacter sp. | reverse complement strand
CTTGAAAACAACGATCTTCAGCAGGCCCTCGATTTCGCCAACACCGTGGAGTCGAAGCGGGGCGATGACGAAGAGGTGGCCGAGATGATCAGCTCCATCCGGGAAGACATCTTTGGCAAAAACCCGCAGGCGAAGATCGCATACCTGGAGAAGCAGGTCGAGCAGAGTCCAGACAGCACCCAGCTGTTGACGGAGCTGTTCAATGCGTACAACCGGCAGGGCAGCGTCCAGAAGGCCTCGGAGCTCTCGAGTCGCCTGATGAAGATGGAACCGTCGGCCGAGACGGTTCGACAGATTGCGCAGATGCACCTCGAGGACGGCCGTCCCGAGGACGCGCTTCAGGCGTACGAGCGGGCCGAGGAACAAGGAGCCGAGCTAAAAGCCGAGGACTACTTCAACCGAGGCACGGCCTACCAGAAGATGGGAGAGCTCGCTCGGGCCCGTGAAGACTACCGGAAGGCCATCGATATGAAAGATGGCTTTGGGCGAGCGTACATTGCCATTGGCGACCTGTACGCCCGCGCCGTGAATCAATGCAGCGGCAGCGAAATGGCCCGGAACGACCGGGCCGTCTACTGGGCCGCCGTGGACAAGTACCGGCAGGCGAAAAGGATCGATTCCTCGATTGCCTCGACTGCAGACAACAAGATCCAGACGTACCGTGGGGTCTTTCCGAGCAAGGAAGACATCTTCTACCGGGAGGACTGGAAGAGCGGGCAGTCGTTCACCATCGACTACGGGTGCTACTCGTGGATTGGCGAAACGACCTCCGTCCGGTCGGCCCCTTCCTCCGGCTGATCCCGACCCCCTCCAGACATCAAAGGGCCGGCGTGCCGTTAAGGCCGTCGGCCCTTTCGTTTGTCACAGACGACGGCCGCGCCCCTGTCTGCAGGTCTGCCCTTCCAAAACACAGCGGGCGTCTTTGTATGCCCTTGTCCGAGTCGGTCTTGTGGTTCTGAGCGCCGACCACGTAGTTAACAGGGGTACTTCGTAACGGTCTTGTTGCGAAGCGTCCCTTTCGTCAGGATCTGTTCAGCATTCTTCCCATCCGTTCCGCATGGCTTCGATTCAACGTGTCACTGCCCGCCAGATTCTTGACAGCCGCGGCACCCCCACGGTGGAGGTGGACGTCACCACCGACGAGGGTGTGCTGGGCCGGGCTGCCGTCCCCAGCGGCGCGTCGACCGGCGCGTACGAGGCGGTTGAACTACGCGACGGGGACGCCGACCGGTACCATGGACAGGGCGTGCGCCAGGCCGTGGGCCACGTCAACGACGCGATTGCCGACGTCCTCCAGGGCATGAGCGTGCTCGAACAGGTATCCATCGACGATACGCTCCGCGCCCTCGACGGGACCGAGGACAAGTCACACCTGGGGGCCAACGCCATCCTCGGGGCCTCCCTCGCCGCCGCCAAGGCCGGGGCCGCCACCCTGGGCGTGCCGCTGTACCGACACCTGGGGCGCGCTACCGCCCGCACTCTTCCGGTGCCGCTCATGAACATCCTCAACGGCGGGGAGCACGCCGACAATAATGTGGACATGCAGGAGTTCATGATCGCTCCGGCCGGGGCCGGCTCCTTCTCCGAGGCCCTCCGCACCGGCGCCGAGGTCTTTCACACCCTGGCGTCCGTCCTGCAGGACCGCGGCTACAGCACCGCCGTGGGCGATGAGGGCGGCTTCGCCCCCGACCTCGGCTCCAACGAAGAGGCCGTAGAGCTCATTCTCGACGCCATTGAGAAGGCCGGGTACACCGCGGGCTCGGATGTGTTCGTGGCCCTCGACCCCGCGGCCGCCGAAATGGTCGAGGACGAGGCGTACGTCTTTTGGAAGAGCGACCCGGACACCGAACGGTCTTCGGAAGACATGGTCGAGTACTGGACCCGGTGGGTCGAGCAGTACCCCATCCTCTCGATCGAGGACGCCATGGACGAGGACGACTGGGAGGGCTGGGCCCTGCTGACCGAGGCGATTGGGGACGAGGTGCAGCTCGTGGGCGACGACCTGTTCGTCACGAATACGGAGCGCCTCCAGCGCGGCATCGACGAGGGCTGCGGCAACTCCATCCTGATCAAGCCCAACCAAATTGGTACGCTGACCGAGACGTTCAACGCCATCGAGACGGCCCAGAAGCACGGATTCACGGCCGTCGTCAGCCACCGGTCCGGCGAGACCGAGGACACCACGATCGCCGACCTGGCCGTGGCGGCCGAGACGGGCCAAATCAAGACCGGCTCGGCCAGCCGGAGTGATCGGGTGGCCAAGTACAACCAGTTGCTCCGAATCGAAGAACAGCTGGGGGCGACGGCCCAGTACCCGGGGCTCGACGCCTTTCCACTCACGAACTAAGCGGCCCCCTCCGCCATGCCCGACTCTACGCCTTTTAGCCGTCGCGTGCGGTGGGGGATCGGCCTGCTGCTGGGCGGGGTTCTCGTCTGGATTGCCTTCTTCGACAGCCACAGCCTGTGGCAGCGATACCGCTGGCACCAGGAGCTGGAGGCCACCACGCAGGAGAACGCTGAGCTCCGCACCGAGGTTGAGCGCCTCCGGTCCCAGCTCGACCGTCCCCTCTCGGACAGCGTTGTGGAGCGAATCGCCCGAGAAGAGTACGGCATGAAGCGCCCCGGCGAGACCATCCACCGCATCGAGCCGGACGAGTAAGGAACGCCCGTATCGTCAAAAAATCGGGCATGCGTTTTCCAGTCTCCGCCCTACGCACACACCTGTCCAGTACCGACCCTACGCACTGACATGAGCTCACACGCCGTTGGGGTCGACATCGGGGGAACGAACCTGAAGGCCGCACTCGTGGGCCGGGACGAGGGCATCCTCCAACAGACCACGTGCCCTACGGAGGCCGAGCAGGGACCCGAGCACGTCGTGTCCCAAATTACGGGGCTGGTCGCGGCCCTGAGTGACGCGGCCCCGCCGGACGCCGTGGCAGGCATCGGCATCGGGGCGCCCGGCGCCGTGAACTGGGCCCGCACGACGGTGTCACACCCGCCCAATATCAAGGGCTGGGCGTCCGTAAACCTGCGCTCGGCCCTCCAGTCTCGCTTGGACAACTCCCTCCCCGTCATTGTGGAGAACGACGCAAACGTGGCGGCCCTTGGGTCGGCCTTTTACGGGGCCGGGCAGCACGTCGACTCGTTCATCATGATCACCCTCGGCACCGGGGTGGGCGGCGGCATCATTTATCAAAACAAGATCTTTCGGGGCAGCACCGGTGGGGCCGGGGAGATCGGGCACATGACGATCGATCACGAGGGCCCCTTTGCCAACTCGGGCGTGAGCGGGGCCATCGAGGCCTACCTCGGCCAAAAATTCTTGACGGCGCACGCCCGTGACCGGATCGTCAACCACCCCGAAAGCACCGTCCAGGAGCTCGTGGAGGGCGACTTGGAGGAGCTGTCCCCGCGCGTGCTGTACGAAGCGGCCACACAGGGCGACGAGTTTGCCCAAGACATGCTGGCGTGGGCCGGCCACAAGCTCGGGTGCGTGCTCGGCTCCGCCGTAAATCTCCTGGACATTCGAACCATTGTGGTGGGGGGCGGCGTTTCTGCGGCTGGAGACTATATCCTCGATCCCGCCCGCGACGTTCTCCCCCGCTTTGTCACGCCGGGGCTCCGAGACGACCTCCACATTTACCGGGAAGAGCTCGGCAACGAGGCCAGTCTTCTCGGGGCGGCTCGCCTTGCCTTCGAGGGCGAGGACGCCCAGGTCGGAACTCGATAGCGACCGGCGTTCACACGTGCCCTTGCGCACGGCCCACGCGCAGTCTCGGGGGCGGCTCGTGTCCACCCCACCGCCTGGTGATTGTGTTTCGCTCCCTCCGACCGGATCGGTTCATTGTTGGGCTTGGGGCCCTGCTGACATTGGCCCTTCTCGCCCGTCCGGGCGCCGCACAAGAGGGTCGCTCCGTTCCCGACTCCGTCCGGCAGTCTCAGCAATCCTCGTCGCCGGACGCGGCTCGCCCTGGCGCCAATGCCGAGGGCGGCGGCGTAGAATTCACTGCGTCGGACTCGCTGGTCATCGTCACCCCCCGAGACTCGGTGGACCACGGCACCCTGCACGGCCAGGCGCAGATGTCGTACCAGGGCGCCACCCTGGAGGCCGGCACCATCGAAATGAACTTCGAGACGAGCGTCCTCGAAGCGTTTGGCTCCCCCTCCGACACCGCGGACGCCCGGCCCATCTTTGAGCGCAGTGGCGGCTCGCAGGGAAGCGGCCAATCGTTTACGGGGAAGACCCTCTCTTACAGCCTCGAGACCCGGCGCGGCCGTGTCGTGACGGCCCGCACGCAGCAACAGGACGGCTACGTGCAGGGCGACGCCGTGAAGGTGTTCGAGGACAGCACCCTGTTTGTGCAGGACGGGCGGTACACGACCTGTGACTGCCCCCCGGGCGAGACGCCCTCGTACTCGCTCCGCTCCAACCAGATGAAGGTGGACGGAAAGTGGGTCTACACCGGCCCCATTCACCTGTACCTGTTCGACATCCCGACGCCCCTGTGGCTTCCGTTCGGGTTTTTGCCCAACGTGTCGGGGCGACGGAGCGGCCCCCTCGCACCGGACTACGGCCAGGACCGCCGCAAGGGCCTCTTCCTCCGCAACTGGGGCTGGTACTTCGCGCTGAACACCTACACGGACCTCCAGCTGCAGGCGAGCGTCTGGTCGAAGGGAAGCTTCGAGGTGAACCCAATTTTTCGCTACCGCAAGCGATACAACTACAACGGGCAGGTCAACCTCACCTACCGACGGACCCAGATTGGCGAAGAGGAGGACCCCGACTTCACCAACCGGCATCGGGGGCAGCTCAAGTGGCGGCACAGCCAGGACCTCTCCCCCACCGCCACCATCCGCGGTGACATCAACCTGGCCACCTCGACGGACTTCGCGCGCCGCAACAGCAACAACTACAACGACGCCGTCAGCCAGGAAATTTCGTCGAACCTGCGCTACAACAAAAGCTGGCCGGGGAGTGGCAAAAACCTGAGCGTGAGTGCCAACCAGCGGCAGCAGCTGCAGAGCGGGGAGGTGTCCATGACCCTCCCGAGCCTGGACTTTACTCAGCGCTCGTTCAAGCCATTTGAGGTGGACCAGGCGGTGGGTGAGGACCAATGGTTTGAGAAGATCACAACCTCCTACGACCTCTCGGTCGAGAACAGCTACTCGTTCTCTCCGCGGGACGTGGAGCAGCTCCGCGAGCAGGGCGATTCCTTGGAGGCAGACCGGGTCGCCGGCATCGCCTGGTACGAGGCGCTCGTGGACCGGGAGAAGTATCGGACCGCTACCGGCGACGACGAGCCGTTCGACTTTAGCGCGACGCACCAGATTCCAGTCAGCGCCTCCTTCCGGGTCAACCGCTACAACCTCAGCCTCAGCCCCAATTTTCGCTACAACTCGGACTGGCGCATCAGCACGGTCCGCCGGGTCGTGAATCGCGATACGACCGAAGAGGACACCACCCGCACCACGGAGGAGCGAAGGGTTCAGGGCTTCTACGCCCGCCGGGAGTTTTCGACGGGCCTCTCGGCAAATACGGAGCTGTTTGGGACCTTTCCACTCCGCGCCGGCCCCTTCCAGGGCCTTCGACACCGCGTGAGTCCGTCCCTTTCGTTCAGCTACAGTCCCAATTTCAACGCACCGTTCTGGGGACAAACGCGCCCGCTCCGCTTTGCCAACGGGGACCCCGTCCGAAACGATCAGGGAGAGCCCATCCGGTACGACATCCTCACCGGCAACCGGGTGCGCGGGAGCAATGAGCAGCAAACCCTGAGCTTTCGCCTGGACAACGAGCTTGAGACGAAGCGCGTCCGCGTCGACTCGACCGGAGAGACGGACGAGGAAAAAATCAAGCTGCTGGACTTCGACCTGGACACCTCGTACAACTTTACGGCCGATGCCTTCAAGCTCAGCGACATTGGCCTTCGGGCCCGCACCTCGATCCGCGACTTCAGCGTCCGGTCGTCCATGACCTTTTCCCCCTACCAGCTTCGCCGCCCCGAAGACGGAGGGGAGTTCCAGCGCGTCGACCGCTACATGTTCACGGAAAACCCGCTCACGCCGGTGCGCCTTACGCGGTTCAGTCTCAATCTCAGCAGCTCGTTCCAGGGCGAGGGGGGAAGCGGTGGCGTGGACACTCGGCCCGGCCTGCAGTCGGGCAGCCGGGGCGGCACGTCCGGGCGTCCCGGCCAGGGACGCCCCTCCGCGCAGACGGGGGCGTCTAGTTCTCGGCGCGGCGGGGCCGGGCCTCAGGGCTACCTCGACACGAACATCCCCTGGACCTTGAGCTTTGACTTCAACTACAGCTTCCGCAAGCCGCGGAAGCAGATCGAAGGGCGGAGGGCGACGCTCAACACCCAGTTTGGCTTCGACCTAACGCCGCGATGGTCTTTGGAAGGCCGCACGGGCTACGACTTCGTCCAGCGCGAACTGGCCACCACCAGCATCAACCTCAACCGCGACATCGGCCGCTGCCGATGCTGGGTGATGTCCTTCAGCTGGGTGCCCTTCGGCTCGCGCCAGTCGTACAGCTTCAGCCTTCAGGTCAAGAGCGGGCAGCTCTCCCAGCTGCTCCGGCTTCAGATTCCAAACTCAGGGCAGGACGGCCCCTTGGGGGGGTTTGGAGACCGACTCCGCAACACCGCGAGCGGCGTGGCCGGCAGTGGGCGCGGCAGTCCCTTCCCCTAGCCCGATCAGGCCGAATGCCTCGCGACGGCCTGCGACGTTCTCCCAAATAGAAGCCCGCCCTCAGCGCGGCTGAAGGCGGGACGAAGGGCGGGCCCGGGAGG
>NZ_JAZKRW010000148.1:0-6796 GCF_036626415.1 Salinibacter sp. | reverse complement strand
TGGCGCCGTTGCACAGGTTGCACACGCCGTCGAAGAGCACGACGGCGTGGTCGTCGGTCGGGGGAGAGGCGGCGTCGGTCACGAAGGTCTGAAGGCGCGTCGAAGATCCATGCGGAGGGGCGACAGGACGGCGCGGGGCTACCAGCCGACCACGAACCGGATGAAGCCGTTGTCGAATCGCTTCTTCTGGTAGTCGGGGCCGGCCTTGTAGTGGTGGTCGCCGTCGAGGTCGTAGTTAATGCCCAGCTCCACGGCGCCCCGGCCGAAGCGGTAGCCCACGACGCCCGACACGCGGTAATTGCTGGGGGCGAGGCTGTACCAGTGGTTCGTCCATTCGTTGCCCATGATCCAGGGCTGGGGGCCCATGCGGCGGGACATCGCCAGGTACCCGAGGCGGCCGTACCAGCCGCCGGCCGAGGGGACGTAGGCGACCTGCACCCGGTAGTTCTTCCGGTACTCGGTGTAGTTCATGGCGCGGCCGATGGTGGAGAGGTCGAAGTTTTCGCCCCGGTTTCGATCGTAGTAGTCCTCCAGAAAGAACCACGCCTCCCCCTGAAACGGGCCCCAGGAGCCGATCAGGAAGGCCCCGCCGCGCTGGAAGCGCTGGGCGGAGCGGTAGTCGCTCGTGACGGCGGAGCGGAGCCCGAGCCGGTCGAGCGTCGACTTGTCGCGCTGCACGAGGAGGCCGCCGGTGACCGGGCCGGTGCTGTATTCCACGAGGGCCCCGACGTAGTGCGCGGTCTCCCGGTCGAGGTAGCGGTGGTCGGGCTCGAGCTGCGACTGCACCCGCAACTCGCTCGACGGCTGCCAGCCCACGTGCAGCTCGGCCCGGAGTGGAAAGCGCGCCGGCGTCTGGAGGGTAATCTGCCCGAGGAAGGGGTGTCGCTGGTAGGACCGGACAAATTCCTCGTCCTTCTCCGAGACGCCGAGCGTCTGGAAGATGAGGTCGTGGTACGCGTCGAGCACAGTGATCTCCGCCCGGGCCCGGCCCGTCTGCGCGGTGCCGTACTGGTAGTAGAGCGAGGCGTCGAAGTCGGGCTTATACTGGGAGATGGTGTGGCGGGCCCCCACGTGGTGCCGGCCTGCGACGCGCCAGTCGTAATTGAACTCGATGAGGGAGCGCTGCGCCGTGGCGTCCTGTCGAAGGTGCGCGTCGACGCGGAGCGTGTGGTCGGGGGCCAGCGCCGCGGTGTGCTTGATGTCGGTCACGAACGCCCACTCGGCCCGCACGATGCTGCCGGTGCGCAGGCGCAGGCCGCTGTCCATGCGGGCCCACGCCGTGCTCTCGAGCGGCGAGAAGCGGTAGGTCGTCATGTCGAGGGCGTACTCCCGGTCCATCGGCGGCGTGATGTGCCGAAAGACGCCGCGGTCGTAGGTGAGTCCCCCGAAGGCGAAGCGGCGGTCCAGCAGGGCCGTACGCCGCCGGTCGGCCCACCCGCTGAGGGTCACTCGGGGCGAGGCGGGCGCCGGGGCTGCCACGTCGGCGGCCAGGGTGGAGTCGACGACGAGTTGCGCCCGGCTCGAGACGGGCACGAGGCACAGAACGAGAAGGGAGATCGTGAGGAGCGACGAGACGCGAACCATCGACGACGGAGGTTGGGAAACAGAGTACGGACGCTCGGCCTAACGGACGACATGAGAGGAAGTCCCAGATGCAGGTGGCGCGGAGCAGGTGCTTAGTCGCGACCGCACGCGGCTCGGCACCTGAGGGAGCCCGACCCGTACAGCCCACGATTTCGCGCCAGAGCCTCCTTCGATTCGTCCCGAACCATGTCGTCGTCCTCCCGCGGCCCAAAGGTCAGTTGCCTCCTCGTGACGGCGGACCGGCCCCAGCTCATTCGGCGGGCGCTGTGGTGCTACCAGCAGCAGACGTACGACAACCTCGAGCTGGTCGTTCTCGACAACGGCGCGGAGCCGGTCGAGCCCGTCGTGCGCTCGTTCGACCTGCCCGGCGAGGTCCGCTACCACCACGTCGAGGACAGCTCCAACCTGTGGATTGGGGGGCTCCGCAACCGGGCCCTGGAGGTGGCGACCGGCGAGGTTGTCGTGCCGCAGTGGGACGACGACGACTGGTCTCATCCCGAGCGCATCGAGCGGCAGGTTGAGGTGCTGCGGCGGGGGTACGACGTCTGCACCTTGCAGGGCACGCTGATGCACGTCCACGACCCGGACTATTTCCATCATCCGTTCATCGGCATCCTGCCGGACGGGGTTCCCCCCACCATCATGCACCGCCGGGACCCCGAGATCCGATACCCGAACATCCGGCGCACCAGTGACACCGAGTACCTCAACGACTGGCGGAAGAAGCGGGCTGCCATCCTGCCCCGCGAGGCGTCGTACCTCTACCTCCGCTACTCGCACGACGGCAACCTGTGGGGGACCGACCACTTCCTGCGCCGCGTCCGCAACACCCCGAAGGACCTGCTCCTCTACGCCTGGCACCGCTACGTGCGCGGCAACCTCTTCGACCACCCGCGCTTTCAGCTCACGGACCGGATGCGGAGCGCCTTCGTGCGCTACCTGGAGGACTCGCTCCGGTACGACCTCTTCGAGACCGAGAGCCTCTACGCCCCGCCGCGTTCGTCCCGGACGCCTGTCTCCGTTGCCTGAGTCCGCCCGGGCGGCCCCTAGCCCCCCGGCGCCTCCCGCAGGGCGGCGGGCCGTCGCGGCAGGCGGCCGGCCAGCGCGACGAGAAGCCCGCCGTAGAGGAGGAGGGCCCCGCCCAGCACGGCGAGACGGCCAAGCAGCGACGCGTCGAGGGCCGGGTAGGTCCACAGGGCCAGGCCGATCCCCACGCCGACGAGGGCCCCCGCGAGATGGGGCCGGTAGACGGCCCGGAGCAGCAGCCGGGTCTGCGCGACCACCCACGCCTCCACGAGCTCCATGATGGTCTTGAGCACCGTGGCGGCGGTCGAGGCAAGCGCGGCCCCGAGCGGGCCCAGGACGGGGATCAGCCAGACGTTCAGGAGCGCGTTGGCGAGGGCGGTGGTCGCGCTGTTGAGCAGGTTGAGCTGCGAGTGCCCGGTCATCACCACGATGTTGCCGGCGAGGCCGACGCTGCACTGCAGGTACGGAATGGGCAGCAGCGCGAGCATAAAGACGGCGTCCATCCCCGCAAACTTGGGCGAAATGAGGCGCAGAATGTCGGTCCGGAGGAGTGCCACGGCCCCCAGGGCCGGCACCGCGAGCGTCGCGATCCAGCGTGACGTCTTGGAGAAGAGGGCGGAGAGCTCGGAGGCCCGTTCCTGCCGGTGCAGTCGCACGACGTGCGGGACGAAGGCGTTCGAGAAGACCTGCTTGACGTTGAGGAGCTCGCGGACGACCCTCGCCCCGGCGCCGTAGAACCCTGTCGTGGCCGCGCTCACCCCGAACATGCCGAGCATGATGACGTCGATGTTCGTGAGGAAGCGCTCCAGGGTCATGTTGAGGTTTTGCGGGAGGGCGAACGCCAGCATCTCGCGGTCCAGCTCGAAATCGCGAACCGCGTCGAGGAGGGGCCGCCAGGCCAGCTCGCGGGTGTAGATCCACAGGGCCAGGCCGCCGAGGAGGCCCTGCGTGGTGAGGTACGCCAGGGCGAGACCTGTCGTCGTCGGCATCCAGGCCCAGAAGGCGGCGGCCGCGCCAAGGAGCGTGAGGGGGCGCAGGCCGCCGTTCGCGATCGCGTCGTACTTCATAATCTTCAGGCCCTGGGTCGCCGCGATCACGATGCGGTCGAACGCGAGGACCGGCAGGGCCAGCACCATGACCTGAAGGGCGGACACGAGGCGCGCGCCGTACTCCTCGTAGAGAGCGGGCAGCACCCACGGGCCCGCGGTAAACCCGAGCAGGATGAGCAGCGCGGCGAAGAGGAGGCTCCACCCCAGGGTGTTGGCGAGGAGCTGGTAGAGCCGGTCCCGCTCGTCCTCGTAGTCGGCGTGGCGCGCCACCGACAGCAGGGCCCCGTCCTTGAACCCGGCCGTGAGAAACGCGAGCGCCATCTCGATGAACGACGTGGCGGTGATGAAGACGCCGAACACGTCGGCCCCGTACAGGCGGGTCACGAGGATCAGGAAGGAGGGCCCGGCCATCTTGCCCAGCGTCCCGAGGACGTTGACGAGGGCCCCGCGCTGCAGTTCATGTTCGATGCGCTCGGTCATCGTGGGCCCGCCGGGCGGTCCCGCCGGATCTGATCGTAGTGGCGTTCCAGTGTGCGCACCTGCGCGTGAAGCTCAAACTCCCGCTCCATCTTTTCGCGGGCGGCCTGTCCGAGCCGGCGCCGCAGGGCCGCGTCGTCGAGGAGGCGGCCGAGGGCGTCGGTGAGGGCCTCGACGTTCCGCTCGGGCACGAGGAGGCCGGTCTCGCCGTCGTCCACGATCTCGGGGAGGCCGGCGTGGCAGGTGGCCACGACGGGCACCCCGCAGGCGCCCGCCTCCTTTGCGACGGTGGGGCTCCCCTCCCGGTCGTGGTTGCGGGCCACGACGCTCGGCACGAGGGCCACGTCGGCCCGGGCGAGGCGGCCGGCCACCTCGGCGGGCGGCCGCACCCCCGCAAAGGTCACGCGGTCGCCGATTCCGAGGTCGCGGACCAGGGCCCGGCACCGCCCCTCCCGGGCGCCGTCGCCGATGAGGGTCAGGTGAGCCGCGTGCCCGGCGCCGAGCGTGTTCGCGAACGCGCGGAGGGCGTAGACGTGCCCCTTCTTCTCCGTGAAGCGGCCCACCATCACGACCGACGGCACCTCGTTCTCGTGCTCGACCGGCCGGAAGCGGTCCAGGTCGACGCCGTGGCTCCACACCTCGATCGCCTCGGGGCGGCCGCTCATCTCCCGCACGAACGCGGCCAGCTCTCGGCTCACGCACAGCATGCGGTCGGCCCGGTCCATGATCGTCTGCCGGAGGGCCAGGTAGCGCCAGTTCTTGGGGTTGTAGCGCTGGGTCCCCAGCAGGACGGAGACGTCGTTGCCCCAGAACGTGACGACGAACGGGAGGTCGTGCCGCAGCACGTAGGGCAGGGCGTAGACGGCCGTCGTGCCGAAGTGGGCATGGAGGAGGTCGTAGTCGCCCCGCCCGAGCATCCGGTCGAATCGAGGCCAGTACCCGACGTTCTCGTAGATCCGCTGCCCGAGCCAGGTGGTCGGGTGCACGACGCGCTCGTACGGAAACCGGTCGGCGTTGCGGCGCTCCTTGCAGAAGACGTCGACGGCGTAGCGCTCGTGGGCCCGAATTTCCTCGTAGATGAACGTCTGGGAGTACGGCAGAAACCGATCCGCGAACAGGGCCACGCGTCCGGCACTCGGAGGGTCGGGCGCGTCGGTGCGGGGCATCGGCGCGGGCGATCGGCGAGAAGAGCGAGACGGAGGCCCACCGGCCTCCCGGAGCCCCTCTATTCGGAGCGGACGGACGTGTG
This sequence comes from Salinibacter sp., assembly GCF_036626415.1. Lineage (GTDB taxonomy): Bacteria > Bacteroidota > Rhodothermia > Rhodothermales > Salinibacteraceae > Salinibacter. The sequence goes on along the minus strand of NZ_JAZKRW010000148.1, from coordinate 1,411 downwards.
CCCCCACGTCTGGGCCTCGGCCACTGCGGAGGCTCAACATTCACCGTCATTTCGCTCGTTCACGGAAGCATCTTTTGGGAAGAGTCCTTCAAGGAGATGTCGAGCCGCCGAGTTGCACGGCGTCCCCTACCGCCTCCCCGATCCCCCACCATGCACAATGTGCTCCTCAATCGAACACGGAGACGAACCGCGGGGGCCCTCGCCGTACTGGTGCTGTGGATCGGAGGGCTCGCAGCGCCGCTCTGTGCCCAGCCGACGCCGGACCGGGTCGAGGTGGAGGTCGGGGCCACGGGCACAACCGGGTCGACGGTGCCGTTCTGGCTCCACGCCGGCACGGACGGGACGATCGGCGCCGCCTCGTCGGGCGGGCGCCTCCGGCTGCGGGCCGAGCGGAGCCTCGCCTCGGAGGGCACGTGGGCGGTCGGCTACGGCGCCGAGCTTCTCGGCCGCGCCTCCGCCCGCGAGACGGTCTTTTTCCCGACCCTTTACGCGAGGGCCCGCTACCGCTTCCTGGAGCTGCGGGTCGGGCGCAGGGCCGAGACCGTCGGGGCGGTCGCCGAGGGGCTGACCTCCGGCTCGCTCGGCCAGAGCCGCAACGCCACGCCCATCCCGAAAATTGTGCTCTCGACCGACGGGTACACGGCCGTGCCGCTTACGCGGCGGTGGGTCGAATTCAAGGGCCGCTACGCCGACGGCCTGCTCCCGGACGACCGGTTTGCCGAGGGCGCCTACCTGCACCAGAAGACCTTTTACCTGCGGGTGGGCACCCCCTCGCCGGTGCAGGTGTACGGCGGGCTCGTTCACAACGCGATGTGGGGCGGCACCGCCCCGGACCTCGGCCGCCTGCCCCAGTCGCTGAACGACTACGCGCGGACCGTCGTCGCCCTTACCGGGGCCGAAGATGCGCCCCGCGGGGAGCAGATATACATCCAGGGGGACCACTTCGGCGTCATCGACGCGGGCCTGAGCGCCGAGGTCGGGCCGCTGCGGGCCCGGGCCTACCGCCAGTTCGTCTACGAGGACCGCGACAACCTCAAGTTTAAAAGCCCGCAGGACGGGCTCTTCGGGCTCGCCCTCACGGACACGCGGGTCGGCCGCCTCGTCGACCGCCTCGTCTACGAGCACCTCTACACGAAGTGGCAGAACGGACCAGTGGGGCCGAATCCGAGGAATCCGCGCGGCGGGCCGGGGGGGCGCGACGACTACTACAACCACTACATCTACGAGAGCGGGTGGACGCTCTACGGGCGCACGGCGGGCTCCCCCCTGCTCACGCCGTTTGGCCGGGACGCCGCCGGGGTCGGGATCGCCAACAACCGCGTCGTCGGGCACCACCTGGGCGTGGCCGGGCACCTCGGCGTCCTCGACTACCGGGCGATGGCCACCTATACCCGCAACTACGGCACGTACG
>NZ_JAZKRW010000147.1:0-6803 GCF_036626415.1 Salinibacter sp. | reverse complement strand
GGGGGGGCGTCCGCCTCGTCGTCGGCCTCCCCTTCAGCGGCAGGCTCGGGCTCGGCCTCCTGCTCCTCATCGAGCGTCGCAACCTCATCCCGCTCCGGTCCGCCGTCGTCGTCCTCCGATCGGAGCTCCCGGATCCGAGCCGCCACTTCTGCATCGTCGGCGTACTCTTCCCGCAGGACGAGGTAGGCTTCTTCGTCGACAATCTTGGCGTTAAGGCCAGATCCGGACAGGGCGTCCTCGTAGCCCTCGTTCTCCAGAAACTCGGTCACGCGGTCCTGGGATACATTCAGTTCCCGGACGACCTGAAAGAGCTTCTTCTCTTGAAAGTCTTTCGTCTTGGTTGCCATATGGCAATCGGTTATTGCTCGGACTCACTACAAAAAACAGCCGCCGGGATCTCGGCGACAGGGACGGCTAGGACCGAACCTCGGGCTCCTCGGGAGCCGACCCGACGTCCTGCTTTTCCTCTTCGGAGGGCTCTTCTGCATCGTCATCTTCGACCCCTTCGTCGTCATTCGCCTCGGGCGTATCTGTCGACGGGTCTTCTGTCTCCCGAGTCTCATCGTCTGCCCGAGTCTCATCATCTGCGTCGGCGGTCTCAGGCTGATCGTCGTTCGCATCCGCGGGGGCCTCCGGCGCAGCAGGCTCCTCTGGTTCTGCCTCGGCCGACACGTTCGCCTCGGGCGAAGTCTCACTGGGGGTGGTGCCGTCCGTGCCAGTCGCCTCGGCGCCCTGGATGGACTCTACGGTGAACCGCCCCTGCCGGATGGACTCAATGATGCCCGGCCCCTTCTCGAACTCGGTTTCGATAATCTCCATCACCCGACTGGCAGTCTCGCGGTCAAGGTCGGCGCGCCGGGCCAGGGCATCCGCCGACAGTTCGAGCACGGCTTTCCCCGTGTCGCACCCGATTCGCTCCAGTTTTTCGATGGTTTCATCTGTAAGTTCATCGCCAAACTGCTCGATGTCAATGTCTTCCTCGTCCGGCGGGATCTCGCGGTAAACATCAATCTCGTGGCTGGTCAGTCGCGAGGCAAGTTTGATGTTGACGCCCCGCTTGCCAATGGCCTGGCTGACCTCATCGGCCGGCACCTCTACCCGGGCCCGCGGCGGATCCTCGTCTTCATTTAGGGTGACATTCGTGGGCTCCGCCGGCGACAGGGCCCGAGCAATCAGTTCTTGTGGATCGTCGGACCACTGCATGACGTCGATGTTCTCGTCGGAAAGCTCCCGCACGACAGCGTTGATGCGGACGCCCTTAACCCCCACACACGCCCCCACTGGGTCCACCTTCTCGTCATGGCTTTCGACGGCCACTTTGGCTCGATCCCCCGGAATCCGGGCCACCTTCTTGATCTCAACGATGCCGTCATGGACCTCCGGCACTTCGACCTCGAACAGGCGCTCCATGAAAACCGGCGACGTGCGGCTTACCACCACCTGCGGATCACTGCCCGCATCCCGCCGCACCTCCTTCACCACGGTACGCAGCATATTGCCTTTTCGGTAGTGATCCCCAGGAATCTGCTCATCGCGGGGAAGCACGAGTTCGGTGTCTTCGTGCATCAGCAGCGTTTCGTGGCGCCGAACCTGGTAGATTTCCCCAACAACAATCTCCCCGATCAACTCGGTGTATTCTTGGTACACCTGCTCCTTCTCAATATCGCGGATCCGCTGGCGGAAGGTTTGCCGCGCAGTCATCACGGCCCGGCGCCCAAACTCACTGACGTCGAGGCCGCCGGCCACTTCATCTCCAACCTCAAAGTTCTCATCGATCTCCTTCGCATCGGACTCTTTGATCTCGGTCACTGGATCCTCGACCTCCCAGTTTCCAACGACCTCCTGGATGTGGAGGATCTGGATGTCGCCCTGCTTCGGGTTGAAGATGATCTCGAAGGCCTCGTCCGACCCGTACCGCTTGCGAAGCATCGCGCGGAACACATCCTCAACGATGATCTGCAGCGTGTCCCGATCCATGTCTTTGGACCGGGCAATTTCCCCGAATGAGGAGATCAGGTCTTCGCTTCGCATAATCCGTCTCGTCCTGTGAAGAAGTAAGTCCGCATGGCCCGCCGCGTCCGCCCGAAGGGTCCTTCACCAAGGCAACTCAATTCGGGCCTGGGTGATTGCCGTGTACGGCAACTGGAGGCGCTCGGTTGAGGGCAGTTCTAGCTCAATTTCCTGATCGTTCGCTTCGGTCAGGTCCCCGACCACGATCTCTTCGTCCCCATCATCCTCAAATCGTACACGCAAGGTCCGGCCAACGTTCTTCCGATACTGGGCCGGCATCATCAAAGGACGCTTAATCCCCGGCGAGGAGAGCTCCAACTTGTAGCTTCCGTCCACGACGTCCTCCACGTCGAGGAGGAACCCGACCTCCTTGCTGATGAGTGCAAGGTCGTCGTGGCCCATGTCCCCCTCGGAGTCGACGTACACCTCGACAACCCGAGTTCCCTTGTGCCCCCGCACCTCCACGTCTACCAAGAAGTAATCCGTTCCGGTGATGACTTCCTCGGTCAGCCCAGAGACCCGGTCGGCAAGGCGCTGCTGCGTAGGATTCACAAGTGCAATCGTCAAGCATCCAGAAGGACCTAGTGCAAAAAAGCGCTCGGCCCGACAGGCGGGACGAGCGCCGTGAGCAGCGCAGAGTCGCTACGCCGCTGCTTCCCTCTTCGAATGTCCGCAGGCATCAGTACAAAAAGGTGGCACCGGGGGCCACCTTTTCCGCACTGCCATTTCCGGCGGACCACGAAGCACGCGCATCAGAGGAGTAAAACCGTCGCCCCCACCCGATGTTTCTGAGGCGTCCCCGCCCTGCGCAGTGGGTAGACACACGGGTTACACGGGAGATGTGTCCCGATCTTTTTTGCCCTCCAGGAGATACGCCTTGATAAACGGATCCAGCGATCCTTCCAGCACGGCCTCGGCGTCGGTGCGCTTGGTCTCGGTCCGATGGTCGTTGACCATTGTGTAGGGGTGCAGCACGTACGAGCGAATTTGGCTGCCCCACTCGATGCTCTTTTTCGAGTTTTCGAGTCGCTCCTTCTCCTCTTCCTTGAGCTGCCGCTCGGCCTGGTAGATGCGACTCTTGAGCATCTCACGCGCCCGACGGCGGTTCTTGTGCTGACTCCGTTCCTGCGTGCACGCGGCGCGAACCGTCGTTTCTTCCCCGTTCGACAGGGTGCCAGTCCAGATGAGTCGCACTCCCGTTTCCACCTTGTTGACATGCTGCCCTCCCTTTCCGCCAGACCGGAAAGTCTGGAGTTCAATTTCCCCGTCGCCCAGGTTCACGTCGATGCTGTCATCCACCTCGGGGTACACGAAGACGCTCGCGAACGAGGTGTGGCGCCGACTGTCGGCGTCGAAGGGGGAGATCCGCACCAGACGGTGCACGCCGGTCTCGCTCTTGAGGCGACCGTACGCGAAGGTCCCCTGCACGTTCAGGGTCGCGCTCTTGATGCCGGCCTCCTCGCCAGACTGCTGGTGAATGAGCTCCACCTCATAGTCTTTCTCTTCGGCCCAGCGCATGTACATGCGGAGCAGCATCTCTGCCCAGTCCTGGCTTTCGGTGCCCCCGGCCCCCGGGTTGATCTCGAGAATGGCGTCTCGCTGGTCGTCGGGATCGTCGAGAAGGCTCTCGAGCTCGAGCCGATCGATCTTTTTTTCGAGGGCACGAGCTTCCGCGGCAATTTCGGCAGACATGTCTTCATTCTCCTCTTTGGCGAGGAGTTGAAGGGTCTCGATGTCCTCTGCCCGCTCCTTGACCTCCTCCCAGGCGTCGATCCAGTCCTCATTTCGCGCGATCCGCTTTTCGATTTCGCGGGCCCGCTCCGGATCATCCCAAAAGCTCGGGTCCATCCGTTCCTGATTCAACTCTTTGACGGTCATGCGGCGTCCAGATACGTCAAAGATAGCCCCCGAGCGCTTCCACGCGCTCGATGAGCTGTTCAATCTCTTCGTCTGAGTAGGACTTCATCGTGGGACAGGGGGTTGTGGCAAAAATACGTGTCAGGCACTCCGAGCAACCGCCTTGAAAACGAGGGGCCAAACAGGGATGTTTCTTTGTCCCCAAAGCCGCTCGGGCCTCAGGACTGATGGCGCGTGACGAACCGGTCGATGCGAGTGAGGGCTTCTTCGATGTCCTTGAGGCCCGTGGCGTACGAGCAGCGGACATAACCTTGCCCACTGGGCCCGAAGGCCGTTCCGGGCACGCACGCGACCTTTTCTTCCTTCAGAAGGCGCTGGGCAAACTCTTCGGACGACAGCCCCGTGGAGGTCACGTCGGGGAAGCAGTAGAAGGCACCCTCTGGCTCGAAGGTGGGAAGGCCTGCGTCGTTCAGGCCCGATACGATGGTGCGGCGGCGTTCGTCGTAGCTCCGTCGCATTGTTTCCACATCCTCCTGAGCGTCGCGCAGCGCGGCAATGGCGCCTTCCTGAGCCATCGTCGGCGCACTCATGATCATGTACTGGTGCACCTTGTGCATCGCCTGCAGGAGGGGTTCTGGGGCACAGGCAAACCCGATGCGCCACCCGGTCATCGCGTAGTTCTTCGAGAAGCCGCCCAGCAGCACCGTCCGCTCACGCAATGCGTCGACCGTGGGCACGCACACGTGCCCTCGCTCGTGGGCCGTGCCGTAAACGAGTTGATCGTAAATTTCGTCCGAGACGACCAGCAGGTCGTGGTCAACCACGAGCTCCGCAATCTCTTGGAGCGTCTCGCGCCGAAGCACGGCGCCGGTGGGGTTGTTGGGATAGCCGAGGAAGAGCACCTTCGAGCGGTCGCTGAGGTGCGGCTCAATGTCGGCGGCGGTGACCTGGAAGTCGTTCTCGACGTGGGTGGGCACGTGCACAACCTCGCCCCCTGCAAACCGGGCGGACGGGCCGTAAGAGACGAAGCAGGGCTCGGGGACTAGCACCTCATCTCCGGGATCAAGAAGCGCCTGCATGGCCAACTGCATCGCCTCGCTGCAGCCCACCGTCGCGATGATTTCTCCGTCTGGGTCGTACGAGAGCCCGTACCGCTCTTCGTAGTCCGCCGCGATGAGTTCGCGGAGCTCCAGCATCCCGGCATTCGAGGTGTAATTTGTGCGCCCGTTTTGCAGCGCGTCGATTCCGGCCTCCAGCGCCGGGTCCGGCGATACAAAATCCGGTTCTCCGATGCCGAGGGAAATGACGTCGTCCATCGTGGCGGCAATGTCGAAGAACCGACGGATGCCGCTGGGAGGGGTCTCGCGCACCCGTTCGGAGACAAACGTGTCGAGATCCGGAGCAGAGACGGGGGCGGCCATGGAGGGCGATTGGAAGGTCTGAAGTCAGAGTAAGATTGGGATAAGCACGTACTCTCTCCCTCCCCGGAGGTTCAGTGTCCGCCTGTAGGATGACAGCTAAAGGCGTCGCATCAGGTTGTACTTTGACGTTCTCGGCACCTAGGTTTGGGAATGCGCTTTTCCTTTCCAAATCGTCTCTTTTGTCCCCGGTATGTCCGACACGTTTGAAAACTACATTGGCGGCCGCTGGACCGGCGCCGCCTCTCAGTCTACGTTTGACAACCGAAACCCGGCCGATCCCGACGACCGCATTGGCCAGTTCCCCAACTCGGGCCCCGCCGATGTCGACGCCGCGGCCCAAGCAGCCCGCGACGCCTTCGCGGGGTGGCGCGACACGCCCGCCCCCGACCGTGGAAAAATTCTAAAGGCCTCCGGGGACCTACTCAGCGAGCGGAAGGAGGACATCGCTCGCTCGATGACTCGGGAGATGGGCAAGCCGTTCTTTGAGACAAAGGGCGATGTGCAGGAGGCCATCGACACGGCCTACTATGCGGCCAGCGAGACGCGACGGCTGTTCGGCGCCACCGTCCCGAGCGAGTTGCCCGACAAGATGAACATGGCCATCCGTCGCCCGCTCGGGGTATGCGGCATCATCACCGCCTGGAATTTCCCCGTCGCGGTGCCCTCCTGGAAGATTTTCCCGGCCCTTGCCGCCGGCAATACCATCGTCTTCAAGCCGAGCGAGGACGCCCCGCACAGCGGCCTTCGCTTCGTCCAGACGCTCATCGACGCCGGCCTTCCGGATGGGGTCATCAACGTGGTGCACGGCGCCGACGAGGCGGGACAGGCGCTGGTGGAGCACCCCGAGGTGGACGCCCTCGGCTTCACCGGCTCCTACGAGGTCGGCACGGCCATCGCCGAAACCTGCGGTCGCCTCAACAAGCCGGTCTCCCTAGAGATGGGGGGCAAGAACCCGATGATCGTGATGGACGACGCAAACCTCGAGCTTGCACTGGAGGGGGCCATCTGGGGCGCCTACGGCACCACGGGCCAGCGCTGCACGGCCACCAGCCGCCTCATCTGCCACGAGGCGGTTCACGACGAGTTGGTCGACATGATTCAGAACGAGGCGGAGGCCCTCGTCCTCGGCGACGGGAATGAGGACGGCACAGACGTGGGCCCGCTCATCAACCAGGCCGCCGTGGACAACGTGCACCATTACGTAGAGGTCGGCCAGGACGAGGGCGCCCGCCTGGCGATGGGGGGATCGCCCGCCTCAGTTGACGGCCTCGATGGCCATTTCTACGAACCGACCCTGTTCACGGACGTGACGCCCGACATGACGATTGCGCAGGAGGAAATCTTCGGGCCCGTGTTGGCCGCCTTCGAGGTCGCTTCCTACGACGAGGCCGTTGCGGTCGCCAACGACACGAAGTACGGCCTCTCGTCCTCGATCTACACCCAAGACGTCAACAGAAGCTATCGGGCAATGCGCGACCTCGACGCAGGCATCACATACGTCAACGGGCCCACGAT
>NZ_JAZKRW010000146.1:0-6842 GCF_036626415.1 Salinibacter sp. | reverse complement strand
CCGTGTCCGACCCAGCCCGTGGCGGGCCGCCCCGTCGAGACCGATACGCCCGTGTTCGACTGGACACCGGTGCCGGACGCCCCCCACTATCGGGTCCAGATTGCGAGCACGGACGCCTTTGAGGCCGTCCATTACGACGAGACAATGGACCGGGGGACCGCCGTGCCCTTGGAGACGGCACTCCCGGAGGAGGCCGCGACCGCCTGCTGGCGGGTGCGGGCAGAAGGGCCGGCCGAGGCCCAGTCCGACTGGAGCGCGCCGGCCCGCTTCGCCGTCCCGTCCGCAGACCTGGCGTCCGCAGCGGGCACGGTTCGGGTGGAGGCGCCGCCGGTGCCGCTCCATCCCACGAGTGACCAGGATCCCCCCGTCGACCAGAGCGCCGTCCCGTTTACGTGGGAGGGGGTGCCGGAGGCCACCGGCTATCAGCTTCAGGTGGCCCCGACCGATGACTTCGCGGATCCGGTCGTCGGCCTCGCAGTCGATCAAACGACGTCCGTAACCCTTTACGACACGCTTCGAGGGGGCGGGGCGGCGTTTCATTGGCGCGTCCGCCCCCTCTTCCCTGTGGCCGACCCCGGGCCCTGGAGCGACCCCGTTCCGTTCGTTGTTGCGCCACCGACGGACGAAGAGGAGCTTGCGCCAGAGGCCGAGGACCCGCGGGCCTCCGCCCGCATTGCAGGGCCTGCCACCCGCGCCCGCACAAGCACGACCCTCTCGCTTACGGTGTCCCTGCTCGCCGTCTTAAGCTTCCTCGCCACCATCGCCCTCATCATGCTCGCCGGGTAGTCCGGCGACGCGTCTGCGCCTCCCTCACACACCGTTTCTTCGTTCTATGATCCAGCGACGCACCGTCGGCATCGTCGGCACCGGCAACGTGGGCACCGCGGCCGCCTACGCCATGTTCAACCAGAGCCTCGCCAGCGAAATCCTCCTGCTCGATCAGGACACCCGTCGGGCCGAGGGGGAAGCGATGGACCTCATGCACGGCCAGCAACTGGTGGGGGGCATCACGTGTCGGGCGGTCGAGTATCCGGCCCTCAGTGACGCCCAAATTATCGTCCTTTCGGCGGGGGCGAGCCAGACCTCGCCCGACGAGACGCGTCTCGACCTGCTGCAGCGCAACGCAGAGATCTTCCGCGAGATCATCATTCAACTTGACAAGCACGCTCCCACCGCCATTCTCGTGGTGGCGACGAACCCGGTCGACGTGCTCACCTACGTCTCGCAAGAGCTGAGCAGCCGGCCGAACCGCCGCATCCTGGGCACCGGGACGCTGCTGGACACGGCCCGCTTCCGGGCGCTGCTGGGGCGACACTACGGCGTGGACCCCCGCTCGGTCCACGCGTACATCCTCGGGGAGCACGGCGATTCCGAGGTGCCCATCTGGAGCAACGCCACGATCGGGGGGCAAGAGATTCACGGAAAGACCGTGCTGGGGAAGGAATGGGACGAGGAGACGATGCAGTCGATTTTCGAACAGGCGCGCAACGCGGCCTACGAAATTATCGATCGGAAGGGCCACACGGACACGGCCATCGGCCTCGTCATCGCCCGCATCGTGCGCGCCGTGCTCGAAGATCAGCAGAACGTGCTGCCCGTCAGCACGCGGCCCGACGGCGCGTACGGCATCGACGACGTGTGCCTGAGTGTCCCGTGCGTCGTGGGCCTGGAAGGGATGGAGAAGCGCGTGGACCCGACGCTCAGCGACGAGGAGCGCGACGCTCTTCGTGCGTCCGCGGAGGCGCTCCACGACAGCCGCACCGAGCTGACGGTGGCCACGTAAGAGCGAGGGCCACCCCCTGTGCGGGACGACGAGAGCCCCCAACGGGACTCCCCACTACCCAATGGACTACGACGTGGGGAGGTCTGGTTTGGTTACGCCCGTGGCCCCTGTAGAGGCGTCTTCTTCCGTGTCGGCCTCGTCGGTCGCCGGGGCGCCGTCGCCGGGCGAGGTCGCGGCGGTCTCGCCGTCGCCCGACTCGTCCTCCTCGTCCCAGTTTTCGATGGCCTCCAGGACCGTGTCCACGATTTCGTCCTCCGGGACCGTATCCACCACCTCGCCGTGCTTGAAGAAGTGCGCGCGGCCCCGCCCCAGGGACACCCCGAGGTCGGCCCCTTCGGCCTCACCGGGCCCGTTGACGGCACAGCCCATGAGGGCCACGTCGAGGTTCTTGTCGAAATTCTGTTCGGCGATGGCCTCCTCGACCTCCTCCACGACGGTGAAGAGGTCGCCCACGAGCCGCCCACAGGTGGGGCACGCGATGATGTTCACACCGGGCCGCCCGATGCCGAGCGACTTCAGGATGCGGTGCCCCACCTTCACCTCCTCCACGGGGTCGGCAGCGAGGGAGACGCGAATCGTGTCGCCGATGCCGTCGGCCAACAACGCGCCAAGCCCGATCGAGCTCTTGACCGTGCCGGTGTCGAGGCTGCCGCTCTCGGTGACCCCCAGGTGCAGCGGATAGTCCGTTTCCTCGGCCACCTTGCGGTAGGCCTGGATCATCATGTAGGGGTCGGAGTGCTTCACCGAGATCACAATGTCCTCGAAGTTGTTGCGGGTGCAGACCTCCACGTGTCGCATCGCGCTCTCGAAGAGGGCCTGCGGCTTCGGGTAGCCGTGCTTGTCGAGGATGTCCTCCTCCAGCGAGCCGGAGTTGACGCCGATGCGGATGGGGACGCCGGCCTCCTTGGCGGCCTGCAGGACCTCGCGCTCCCACTCGCGCTTCCCGATGTTGCCGGGGTTGATGCGCACCTTGTCGATGCCGGCCTCAATGGCCTTGAGGGCGTACTGGTAGTTGAAGTGAATGTCGGCCACGATGGGCACGGGCGCCCCCTGCACGATGTCGTCGAGGGCGTCGGCATCCTCGGGGCGCGGCACGGCCACGCGTACGATGTCGGCGCCCGCATCGACCACCCGCTCAATTTCGTTGAGGGTCGTCTCCACCTCGTGCGTCTTCGAGACGGTCATGGTCTGGACGGAGATGGGCGCCCCGCCTCCAATTTGAACATCGCCAACCTGAACGGGGCGAGACGAGCGACGAGGACGTTCCATGGACCGAAGCAAACTTGATGACGAAGGTAGGCGTGAAGGCGTAGGCAACGTGCATTCCGCATCCGCGACGTGGACTGTACGGATGCCCCCTGCAAACGGCTCCCGGTCCGGGGCCGGCGCCCTCGCAGCGTCAGGGGCATCGAGCGCGTGACCGTGGAGGCGTTACGACTCGCTAGCCTCGTACAGGATCCGCTTCTCCTCGTCGCTGAGCGCGTCGTATCCTTCCTCGCTAATTTTGTCGAGAATGCGGTCCACCTCTTCGGTGTGGTCGGGCGACGTGCTAGCCGCTCCATTGGTGTCGCCGGGGCGCTGGGGGGGCGTGGCGTCCGAGGAGGAAGAAGAAGAGGGTTGGACCCAGGCCTTGAGGCGTGAGAGCAGTCCGGAGCCGGAGCGGCGGGAGGAGCGGCCCCGAAACAGAGCCCCGATCCCGGGCAGCGTCCCGAGGGCGCCCTGCTGGTTCTTGGCGTAGAGGAAGCCGGTGAGGGCGCCGCCCCAGTGGGCCGCGACGGCCGTGTTGCCGCCGGGGCGGAGGGCCATCAGCGCATCGATGGCCAAAAACCCGACCACGACCCACAGCAGCGGCACAACCCCGAAGAAGAGCAGCCGGATCTGCTTGTACGGGTACAGGATGGCCACCGTCGTCAGCACGCCGAGCACCGAGGCGGAGGCCCCCAGCACCGGAATGCTCTGTCCCCCCGCCATGCCCCCCGAAATGCCGGGCGCGATCGGGCTCAGGAGCAGACAGATCAGTGCGCCGCCGACGGCCGTCGTCAGGTACACGCTCCAGAACTGCTCCGAGCCGTGCATCCGCTCAAATTCGCGCCCCACCCAGAAGAGCAGTAGCATGTTGACCCCGATGTGGAACAGCCCGGTGTGCATGAAGCTGTAGGTCACCAGCTGCCACGGTTCCAGCAGAATGTCCGGAAACACCGGGTGGAGCGCCAGGTGCGACCGCACAAACATGAGTCCGGCGCTCCAGAGGTTCAGGAACTGGAGGGTCACCCACACCACCACGTTGATCGTAATGATGGTGCGCAGCGCCGGCGGCTGCTGGTAGTACCACGTTTTGAAATCGTACACGATCAATCGCTGGGCCGTTGGCCCCAATCAAAGGAAAAGAAACGGGCGGCATGCCGCTTCGGGCGGCTCCTTTGCCGAATGTGCCGACTTATACCACGGAGCGGGGGCAAGGTTTGCTGGGAGGGCAGTTCCCAGTGGTGTGTTGTCATCTGCTGAGCCGCCGAGTTGATTCTTGGGAATGCGGCGTCGTCGGGCGGCGTATTTCGTATTGCGTATTTCGTATCTCATACCTCAGGTGCATTTACGCACCCCCCAAAACCCTTAACCCAAAACCCTCAACGCCACTACCACCGCATCTCCCGGTCCGGCTCCACCGGCAGCTTGCCCCGCCAGTACTGGATGAGGAGGAAGCCAATCACCATGCCGCCGAGGTGGGCAAAGTTCGCGACGCCCGCCTGCGTGCCCGTGACCGCCGAGTAGAGCTCCAGGGCCCCAAACCCGGTGACGAGCCACTTGGCCTTGATCGGAAACAGAAACCAGATGTAGATCGGCTGATTCGGAAACATCATGCCGAAGGCCAACAGGATGCCGTACACCCCACCCGACGCCCCGACGGTTGGGATGGGGGCACTCACGAATGCAAGGTGCGTGAGGGCGGCGCCGACGACGCACGCGAAGTAGAAAAACGCGAACCGCTGTGACCCCCATCGGTTTTCAACCTGCACCCCAAACATCCAGAGGGCGAACATGTTAAAAAACAAGTGTCCAAAGCTCCCGTGGAGGAAGCTGTATGATATCGGCTGCCAGGGCCAAAAACTGGGGCCGGCGGTGCCGGGGGGATAGAGGGGCATCAGGTTGAGCACGCTCGCCAGCATGGAGGACTGCGCCAGCGTCTCGGTGGCCACAAACTGGGCCAGGAAGAATAGGCCATTAAGGATGAGGAGGTTCTTGATCACCGGCGGCATCACCGAAAACCGAGTGGGCGGCCGGTACTGGGTGCGTCGCGGCATGCGTGGGGGGCGTCGTGTTCGGAGGGAGAATCGACCGCACAAAAGCGCAAGCTTGCGGGGCGGTTCTACGACTCGCGGGGCTGAGCGTTCGGGCGGCGAAGACCGGAAGTCTTACCAGCACCATCGTGTCGCTTGCCGTCTCCCTGTTCGCTCCCGTGGTTCTTTTTGTTTCCGACATGCACTTCGGGCGCGGGGCCCGCTCAGCGGAGCGAGAGAAAGAGGCGGCGCTCGTGGAGTGCTTGGAGGCGCACGCGGCCGAGATCGACCACCTGTACCTTCTTGGGGACGTGTTCGATGGGTACATCGAGTATCGTCACCTCGTCCCGAAAGGATTCATTCGGTTTCAGGGCCTGCTCGCGCGCTGGACCGATCAAGGGATTCCGGTGACGTACCTGCTTGGCAACCACGATCCGTGGCATCAGGACCACTTCTCAGAGGAGCTGGGGGTCAGGCTCGTTCCGGAGTCGGTCAAGGCCACCCACTTTGGATGCTGTCTTCACCTCGAGCACGGCGACGGCCTGGCAGCGACCGATCCGCCGCGCTCCTGGCTGCGGGCCCTGCTTCGCCACCCGGTGCCGGTGTGGCTCTACCGAACGCTGCTGCCCGCCGACCTCGGACTGGGCCTGGCCCGCTGGGTGAGCCGGCGGCTCCACGCCCGAACGCCCGACGCTGCCACCCCCGAGTGCCTCCGAGCGCAGGCCCACAGGCTCCTCCAGCGTGACGCCCTGGACGGGGTCATCCTGGGGCACGGCCATGTGCCCGCCCTGGACCGGGGGCCGGACGGGGCGTACCTCAATACGGGCACCTGGTACGAACGGCGGACTTTTGCCCGTTTGGACGGGGAGGGGCTGCGCCTCCAGCGGTGGAACGGCGCGCGCGCTCAGGACATTGAATCCGTTCCGCTGTGATAAGTCGTAGCCCGTCGCCCTCGCTTGTTCTCCGACACCGGCCCGCTGGTCTATGTCTGAATGGTCCTATTCCGACGAGGAGCTCGATCAGTACTTCCAAGACCGGTCTGCCCGGAAGGGGGCCGCATCGGACGGCGGCCCGCCGGAGGGGGAGGGCCGCTCCGGGCGCCCCACCACTGGCCTGCGGGGCTTTTTCCACCGGCGAATATCGGATCCATGGAGGGCACAGGCCGCGGTCGTGCTCTCCGTCCTTGCGGGGCTGTTGGGGGCCGGGGCCCTCGTGGCGGGCGTGTACGTGTGGACGCTGACCGACGACATCCCGTCCACGGAGCGCCTCGAAGACCCCACCATGCAGCTGGCCACGATCGCGTACACGGCCGACGGCAAAGAGCTGGCCCGGTATGCGCGCCAGAACCGTTCCTGGGCCCCCTACGACAGCATCTCGTCCCACGTCACCGATGCGCTCATCGCGACCGAGGACCAGCGGTTTTACCAGCACTGGGGCGTGGACCCGCGGGCCATCATGGCCGCAATGGCCGACATCCTGACGGGGGGCTTTCGGGGGGCGTCGACCATCACACAGCAGCTCGCGCGCAACCTCTACAACGAGGAGGTGGGGCGGGCCGTCACCATTCCGCGCAAGGTCCGAGAAATGGTAACCGCGGTTGAGCTTGAGCGGCGCTACACGAAGCGGGAGATTCTGGAGATGTACCTCAACACCGTGAGCTTCGGCGGGAACGTGTACGGCATCGAGGCCGCGGCGCGAACGTATTTTGGCGAACGGGCCGCGCAGCTCGACCCCCTTCAGGCCGCCACCCTGGTGGGCATGCTCCGGGCCACCTCCTACTACAA
>NZ_JAZKRW010000145.1:0-6937 GCF_036626415.1 Salinibacter sp. | reverse complement strand
ATAACATATCTTATGCCGATCGATTCCGTCATATCCCATTATATGGATCGGCATAATATGAAACGACAGGTCGGCTAATCTGAGGCATTCCAACGCATTTGCGAAATGGCATGAGTGTTATGCCGAAGCGATCCGCATAACAACGTTATGCCGACCAGTGCGAGCGTGTCTACACGATACAGATTTGTGCTGTGCACATCAAACCAAACGACTCGGCCGCCTTTCCTCCAGCCATGGACGGTTCGTCTTCAGATGGCTCGTCTCCCTTCTTAGATCGCGTCCGGTCGGCCTGTCGCCGAAAAGGCTATACCTACCAGACCGAGAAGACCTACCTCCGCTGGATCATCCGCTACGTGAAGTACCACGGCACCAAGCATCCTCGGACGTTTGGGAAACCGGAGGTCCGCGAGTATTTGTCGTATCTCGCGACCGAGCGAACCGTTGCGGCCTCGACCCAGAACCAGGCCCTGAACGCCCTTCTGTTTCTCCATCGCGACGTGCTCGGGGCCGAGTGGGAAGAGGTCTCCGACTTTGAGCGGGCCCAGGAGCCGGATCGCCTTCCAGTTGTGCTCACCCAAGCGGAGGTAAAATCCGTGCTCGGGCACATGGACGGTCCAAACGGCCTCGTGGCTCACCTGCTGTATGGGGCCGGCCTTCGCCTTTCGGAGGCCCTCGGACTGCGGGTGAAAGACCTGGACTTCGAGTACGAGCAGATCACCGTACGGCAGGGCAAGGGGAAGAAGGATCGCCGAACGCTCCTGCCCGGCATCCTTGAGGCCCCGCTCCGGCGGCAGCTTCGAAAGAGCAAGGCGACCTGGAAGGAGGATCTGGAGGCGGGCTACGGAAGGGCCTCGCTGCCGAAGGCCCTCGAACGGAAGTCCCCACACGCGGCGACAGAGTGGAGGTGGCAGTATGTATTCCCGTCCGTCCGGCGGAGTGAAGACCCGAGAAGCGGAGACATCAAGCGGCACCACCGCTCCTCCTCCGCCGTGCAGAAGGCGGTCAAGCGTGCGGTGGAGGAAGCAGGCATTGCCAAGTCCGCCAGTTGTCACACCCTGCGGCATTCCTTCGCCACCCACCTTCTGGAACAGGGGACGGACATTCGCACCGTGCAGGAGCTTCTCGGCCATCAGGATCTCCGTACCACGCAGGTCTACACGCACGTCCTTCAGGACGGAAAAGCAGGGACGCGGAGCCCTCTTGAGACCATGGAATGAGGCAGGGGGCTACTGAACGGGGGTCTGAAAACCCTGGACTGTATTCGGGTATTGTGGAATTTATTCTACAGTTGTGGGCTCTATTGTCTGAAGAGAAGAGCTCGGGGCTACGGCGCCGCCGCTCCGTGCCCCAGCATCCACAGCGCGAGCCCGGCCCGCAGCGCCCAGGCGGCGGTGCGGAGCCAGTTCGTCGCGACCAGGCGGCGGTGGGCCGCGGCGTCGAAGCCGTCGGTGAGGCGGGCGTGCAGCGGCACCTGCACGAGGCCCGTGGTGCCCCAAATGGCGAGCACGAGCGCCAGGCCCGCCCAGCCCATCCACGGGGGCAGGCCCGGCGGCGGGGCCCAGGCGATCCACGCTGCAGTGGCGAGCTCCACCGTCATGGCCGGCCCCACGATCCAGGTGATGCGCCGCATGTGGGCCGCCTGGAAGGCCTCGTAGTCGTCCGTTCGTACGTAGGAGAAGAGGGGGTAGTGCACGCGCTGGACGATGAGGGTGACCCCAAACATGAGCCAGGTCGCCGCGGCGTGGACGGAGAGAAGCATGGTGTTACACGGGGGGCGTGCACTGGTGAACACTCACGGGCTTGGGTACGATCGACCGGCGGGGGCGGGCCGAACGCTCATCCCGTATGGTCGGCCCAGACGGCATCCGCGGCGGCCCGGCCCGCGGCGAGGGCGCCGTTGAGCGACGCCGTGCGGCGGTGGTCGCCGCAGACGTAGAGGCCCGGACGTCGGCGCACGGGCCGCTCGGGCGGGGACAAGAAGGGCGGCGCCTGCTCGGGGAGGGCGTAGGGAATGTGCTGGGTCTGGAGGTGCGTCCAGCCGCCGGCCGCCAGCCCGAACCAGTCGATCAGCTGGGCCCGCACCGACCGCTGGAGTGCCGCCGCGTCCTCCGTGGGCGTGCCCACCACCACGACGGACACGAGGGCGCGGTCGGCCGGCGCGTAGCCGGGCGCCACGTCCGACGGCACGGCGAGGTTGTTAATGGGGCCGACGCCCTCCCCGTTGAGGACGAGAAACGGATCGTCGAGCGGCGACTGGGGGGCGTCGTAGTAGAGACAGATCGTCGACCGGCCGTCGGTCGGGGACACGTCGCCCACCAGCCGGTTCGCCGCCGGCGCCTCCGTGGCGACCACCACGTGCGGGGCCTCCATCGTCCCGCCGTCCGCCAGCGTGACCGTCTGGCCGTCGACCGCCGCCACGGGCGTGTTGAGCCGCACGGCCGCGTCCGGCAGGTCCGCGCGCATCTGCCTGGGCATCCGGTCGATGCCGCCGGCGGGCAGCACCGTCCGCCCCTCCGCGAACATCTTGAAGACGAACTCGAACATGCGGCTCGACGCCTGCAGGGCCCGGTCGAAGAAGATGCCGCCGAGGAAGGGGCGGAAGAAGCGGTTGATCATGACGGAGGAGAAGCCCCAGCGCTCCCGAAGCACATCCATCGTGGGGCGCTCCGCCCGCTCCATGATCTGCGGGACCGACCGGCGGGCGAGGGCCTGGCGCAGGCGCAGCACCCTTAGCTTGTCGGCCAGGGTGCCAACGGGGGCCAGGGCGGTGCGCGGGGCGTCCCACGGGTGCCGGCGCGGATCGGCGACGCGGTGGAAGCGGCCGTTGTAACGCACCAGGGCGCCGTCGTGGAAGGGATGGAGGTCGAGCGCGTCGTAGTCCAGTTCGCGCTGGGTCTCGGGGTAGGCGGTGAGCAGCACCTGAAAGCCGCGGTCGAGCCGGAAGCCGTCCACGGTGTCGGTGCGCACCCGTCCGCCGACGCGGTCGGACGCCTCCAGCACCTGCACGTCGAGGCGGCGCTCGTGCAGGCGGCGCGCACAGTTCAGGCCGGCCAGGCCGGCCCCGATCACGAGAACGTCAGGGGACGCCATGAGGAAGCAGGGATGCGTGCGGGGAATACGGAGAAAGGGCAACGTCCCATCGCCCATTCCGTTCGAGGGGACGCCGGCACGAAAACGGCGATCCCTATCGCCGTTCCGTGAGCGCTCGTCGTCCCATCGTCTCTTGTTGTCCCCATGTCTGCCCCTGATCTCAACGCCTCCGTCCGGATCGACGCCCTCCACGCCGACCTCGACCGCCGCATAGCCGCGCTCCGCGAGGATCCCACCCCGGTCGACCGGTCGCGGGCCCGGGTAGAAGACGCGCTGAGCGACGGGGCGGCGCACTACGGCATCAACACCGGCTTCGGGGCGCTCGCCCAGGAGCGCGTGCCGGAGGGTGACCTGGAGACGCTCCAGCGCAACCTCGTTTTTAGCCACGCGGTGGGGGTGGGCGACCTCGTGCCCAAGGCCCTTAGTCGCCTCATCCTCCGCCTCAAGATCCACGCGCTGGGCCTCGGCCACTCCGGCGTCTCGCGCGAGACGTTCGACCGTCTGCTCGTGTTTGCCGAGCGGGACCTGATCCCGGCGATCCCAAGCCGCGGCAGCGTCGGGGCGTCGGGCGACCTCGCGCCGCTGGCCCACCTGGCGCTGCCCCTGCTGGGCGAGGGGCGCTTTTGGACGGAAGACGGCACAGACGTGCGGCCCGCCGCGTCCCTCCTCGACGAGCACGGCCTAGAGCCAATCACGCTGCGGCCCAAAGACGGGCTCGCCCTCATCAACGGCACCCAGCAGATGAGCGGGTACGGGGCCCACGTGCTGCACGAGGCGCAGCGGCTCGTCAAAATCGCCGACCTGCTGGCGGCCATGAGCCTGGAGGCGCTGCAGGGCAGCCTCCAGCCGTTCGACGAGCGGGTGCACGAGGTGCGGCCGCATCCCGGGGCGCAGCAGGTGGCCGCCAACGTGCGCACCCTGCTCACGGACAGCGAGATTCTGGCGTCACACCGCAACTGCGGCAAGGTGCAGGACCCGTACTCCCTCCGGTGTGTGCCGCAGGTGCACGGGGCGAGCCGCGACGCGCTCCGCCACGCCACCGACGTGGTGGAGCGCGAGATCAACAGCGTGACGGACAACCCGCTCGTCTTCGAGAACGGCGACGTGATCAGCGCCGGCAACTTCCACGGCCAGCCCCTCGCCCTGGCGCTCGACTACGCCGGCATCGCGCTGGCGGAGCTGGCCGGCATCGCCGAGCGCCGCATCTACCTGCTGCTGGCGGGGCACGACGGCCTGCCGGAGCTGCTGATGGAGGATACGGGCCTCAACTCGGGCTACATGATGCCGCAGTACACCGCCGCCGCGCTCGTGTCGGAGAACAAGAGCCTCGCCCACCCGGCGTCCGTCGACTCCATTCCCACGAGCCGGGGCCAGGAGGACCACGTGAGCATGGGCAGCGTCGGGGCCGTCCAGCTGCTCGACATCCTGGAGAACGTGGAGCGCGTGCTCGCCATCGAGCTGCTCACCGCGGCGCAGGCGCTCGACTACCGCCGGCCGCTGCGGCCGGGCCGGGGCGTGGAGCAGGCCCACGAGACCGTCCGCGAGACGATTCCCCACCGCGAGGAGGACTACCTGCTCGAGGACGACATCGACGAGAGCCTGGCGTTTGTGCGGGACGAGGCCCTACTGGCATCGGTGGCCGAAGAGCTGGAGGCGCTGGGGTGAGTGTGCGTGATGCGTGAGGGCGTGATGCGTGAGGTGAGGATTCGAGTAGTCATGAATTACGCGTCACGCTTCAGTCCGCCCCAGCACGTGCCGCAGGCCGTTCTCCAGCGCCGAGAAGCCGAAGTCGTAGCCGGTCTCCTGGAGCCGGTCGGGTACGACGCGGGCGCTGGACAGGATCATCTCCTCGGCCATCTCGCCGCCCAGCGTGCGGACAAGGGAAGAGGGCACGTTCAGGAACGCCGGGCGGTGGAGGACGTCGGCGAGGGTGTCCGTGTACGCCTGCATCGTCACCGGACGCGGCGCCGTGAGGTTGACCGGCCCCTCCAGGGCGTCCGTCCACAGCGCGTGGTAGAAGCCGCCGATCACGTCGTCGAGCGTGATCCAGGGAAAGTACTGGTTGTGCGCCCCCACGCGGCCCCCGAGGCCGAGCCAGAACGCCGGCAGCATGAGGCGGAGCGCCCCGCCGGCGGGCGTCAGGACGATCCCAGTGCGCATCTGCACGGTCCGGATGCCGGCGGCCGCGGCGGGTACGGTGGCGGCCTCCCAGGCCTTGCACACCTCGCCCAGAAAGCCCGCATCCTGTGGGGGGCTCTCTTCGGTAACCCGGTCGGGTCCGTGGTCGCCGTAGTAGCCGACGGCAGAGGAGGAGACGAGCACCTCCGGCGGATCGTCGAGCCCGGCGAGCGCCTCGCTCAGAAGCCGTGTCCCGTCCGCCCGGCTGGAGTAGATGCGCTGCTTCTTCGCGGGCGTCCAGCGGCCGAATACGTTTTCCCCCGCCAGGTGAATCACCGCGTCGACGCCCTCCAGCTTGTCGGCCTCCACCCGGTCGGTGCGCGGGTCCCACAGAATGTCGTCCGCGCCGGTGGGGCCGGAGCGGGTGAGGCGCTTCACGGTGTGCCCGCCCGTGGTGAGGAAGGGCACTAAATTCGAGCCAACGAGGCCGGATGCCCCGCTCACGGCAATCGTCAGAGACTGCTCGTCGGGATTGTACCGCCGGTGCAGGGAGAGGTCGCGGCGCGTGATGCGGTGGCGGTACGCGAACTGGCGGCGCAGCTCGGCCTCCAGCCACGGCGCGGCCTGTTGCCCCAGCGCCCCGCCCGGCAGCTCATACTCGATCCGATCCGTGAGGGTGGCGCCCTCCGCGTCGTCCCGTGCGGACTCGAACCGATGCGTGTGGTCCCAGTGGGAAAACGGCCCCTGCACCTGCCGATCGCAGAACTGCCGGCCCTCAACGACGTCGTGGTGCTCGGCCACCCACCGTAACGCCAGGGGACCGGGACCCATCCGAAGCACGGCCCGGTCGCCTTCCCCGATTCCCTCGAACGATTCGAGCCGCACCGGCGCCCACGGCGGCGTGAGGCGCTGGAAGGCCCCGGGGCGGCTGTGCCAATCGAAGAGGGCGTCGGCGGACACGCCGAGCGAGCTGGAGGCCGTAAATGTATTCATCGCGGGGAAATGGCGTCGGCGAAAGAGGGCAGGGGGGACACGTAACGGACTCGTGGATGGTGGGGGCAGTTTCGGGAGGCCGACGCGCCCGATGGGGTGGGCGCTCGCGCCGGCGGTTCCAGAATCTAAGCACTTCGCAACGCGAGGCCGCGATTCGTCCACAAAGCACACCGCCCGTCGAACCAAGAATCGTTCGCTAGGTACCACTTTCTCGCCAGTCTCCCAATGTGCCCGATGCCCGTGGCGACGCGGGCCTCTCCAGATTCCCTTTGTCTGTTATGAGCGACGCTTCCGCCGCCTCCGGTTCCGCGACGGATCCCGAGAACGAGTCTGGATGGTCCCCTCGCACCAAGCGGTTCGTCGCGCTCGGCGTGATCGTGGTCGTGATCGTGGGGCTGGCGCTGCCCAAGATCAGCGGCTCCGAGTCGTCCGACGACGGGGACGGAGGGGGCGACGCGCCGATGCGGGTGGACGCGATTGCGCTCCAACCCGGCACCGTGACCGAACAGACCCGCACCACCGGCACCCTGCGCGCGGACGAGTCGGTAGCGCTGACCGCAGAATCCGGGGGCAAGATCACGGACATCCGCTTCGACGAGGGCGATCGGGTGGAGAAGGGCGCGCTCCTCGTGCAGATCAACGACGCGGAGCTGCGGGCCGAGAAGCAGCGCCTGGAGCACCGCCTGTCGCTGGCCACCGACCGGGCGGAGCGCCAACAGCGGCTGCTGGAGGAGGG
>NZ_JAZKRW010000144.1:0-6942 GCF_036626415.1 Salinibacter sp. | reverse complement strand
GACGCAGGGCCCTCCACTGCTACGAGACGTACCGCCCGGTCATCGAGGAGCACCGCCCCCTTGACACCATCGGCCCCCACATTTCGTTCGAATTGTTCGCGGAGGTCCACGATCCCCCCTTGTCGTCACTCCTCGACCGCCTGCCCTCCCTCGACGACGAGGCAGGCCTCCCCCGCTCTCCATAAGGCTTGCCCGAGACCCGAGAACGGTTTTCGGTTTGGTAATGCTTCCGGTCCCGAACAACGGAACGCGAGACTGGGGCACGGAAGTATGACCCGGTCCCATTTCACTTTGGGTTCTCGACAGATCCACCTACGTCGTGTCATTCGTTCCGCGGCTTCCCGTGTTCGTGAGTCGGCTGGGCCTCAAAATCGGAGGCACGGCGGGCACTGTGGCCGGGCTCGGGATGGGACTGGTGTCAAGCGTCTCGGTCGGTATCGCCGCCCTCCTCGGACTGGGAACGGCCGTTTTCGTCTACGCCGCGAGCCACTTCTGGCTCCACCGCCGCCTCCGCCACCTGCAGTCCGTCCTGCACCAGGTCCGCACCCACGAGTTCGACGCCCAACCGCCTCCTTCCGGCCCCCACGGCGACGAGCTCAGTACGCTCCTCTGGGAGGTGCATCGCACGGGCCAGAGCCTGCAAACCGAGATCCAGGAGCTGAAGGAGATGGAAAGCTACCGGCGCGAGTTTATCGGGAACGTGTCCCACGAGCTCAAGACCCCGATCTTTTCGGTCCAGGGCTTTGCCGAGACGCTGCTCGACGGCGCCCTTAACGACGAATCGGTAAATCGCACCTTTCTCGAGAAAATTCTTCACCACGCCAACCGCCTCGACAACCTCGCCCACGACCTCTCCACCATCACCAAAATCGAGACGGACGAGCTGGACATGTCGAACGAGGCATTCAAGGTGACGGAGCTGTTCGACGCCGCCATCGAATCGGTCGAGGTGCGGGCCGAGGAGAAAGGCATCACGCCCCAGCAGACGGTCCCGCCGGATTTGCCCCGGGTCTACGGTGATTTTGACCGCCTTCGCCGCGTGCTCGTGAACCTCGTGGACAACGCCATCAAGTACAACGAGGAGGGCGGCACCGTGCAGCTGGAGGCAGCCCTTCAGGCAGACGAGGTGGAGATCCGCGTCGTGGACGACGGCATTGGCATTTCGCCGGACCATCTGCCCCGTCTCACCGAGCGGTTCTACCGAGTGGACAAGAGCCGGTCCCGCAATCAGGGCGGAACCGGGCTGGGCCTGGCCATCGTGAAGCATATTCTGGGGGCCCACGACCGCGAGCTGCATGTCGAAAGCGTACCCGAGGAGGGCTCTGCGTTCCGTTTCACGCTGCCGACCTCGCCCCAGCCGAGCCTGCAGCCGGCATGAGCCGTCCGTAACGCCTTCCACGTTCAGGAAAACGCACGGTCTGCAGGGTTTGCTCGGGCCTCGACCACCTGAATCTCTTCCTCCCGTCTTTTTCTCTGTACGCTCCATGTCTTCGGTCCCCTCTCCCACCGTCAACCGATGTCCCGACCTGGCGGCCTTGAGCCGGGCAGCGGCCCGCGACCTGACAACGGACATCCAAGAGACCCTGCGCACGCAGGACCGCTACACCCTCGCGTTGGCGGGCGGCAGCACGCCCGAGCGCCTCTACGCGCTCCTCGCGGCGGAGGAAGAGGGCGCCCTTCCCTGGTCCCAGATCCACCTGTTTTGGGGCGACGAGCGGTTCGTGCCCGCCGACCACCCCAAGAGCAACACCCGCATGGCGACCGACACGCTCCTCGAGGCCGTTCCCATTCCGGACCATCAGGTGCACCCGATGCCCACGCACCTGGCCTCGCCCGATGCGGCCGCCGCGGCTTACACCGAGACGCTCCAAGAGCACTTCGCCGACCGCTCCAGAACGTTCGACACCGTCCTTCTCGGCCTCGGGAGCGACGGCCACACGGCCTCCCTCTTTCCCGAAACCGGCACGGCCGAGGCGCGCCGTTCCGACGACGCATGGGTCCGGGCCGTGACTGCCCCCCCCCGGCACGAGATTTCTCCCCGTCTGACCTGCACCATCCCGACCCTCAGCGGCGCCCGGCGCGCCGTCTTTCTGGTCGCCGGGGAGGAGAAACGAGCGGCCCTTACCCAGGTGCTCGACCACGCGGATCCGTCGCTCCCGGCCGCCCAAATTCGTCCTCGCGACACCCTTCTCTGGTTCGTGGATGCGGCGGCTCGCCCCAGTTCCCCGGAGTAGCCGGCGAACGGCTGCCGCTACCGATTCTAACGCTTCCCAGAAGCTGCTGAACGGTCAAATATCGATCCGAAGGACGGGGTCCCTGAACAGGCCAAGCGGATCCCAATGGCGGCCGGTACAGTCCGGACACGTGCAGTCCCCGTCCTGCGCCCGGGACGCAGGCACCACGTGCATTCCAGGGGCCGTGACGCCCACAAAAAGAAACCATGAACCTTCGGGATGTCCGGTTTGAATAGACCGCAGGCGCCCCTACATTCTGGAGACACATATTGAACCCCACCCGTCGACTTCGGTCCCTCCACCCCCACCATGGAGAACCCGATTGACCGCACGATCCGGCTGATGACCATTGCTGCGGGCCTTGTAAGTCTCCTCGTCTACGTCATTTTCCAGTTTGTCTGACCCCCGAAGGGCGTACGGCCTCCGGTCGCGGTGCCGGGGACACGTATGGTTTTTGTGCAAACCTCGCGGGAGTTTGAACCTGCGCTCGGTCGTCTCGTTAAGGCTGTCGTCTTTTTTGCCCCATTGCCCGTTCTCTTTTCGAGTGTACGTTTCCGTTTATGGCGGACCTGATTGTCGTCGGCGATCGCGTTCTCATTGAGCCACAGACTGGCGAAGACAAGACGGACACCGGCCTTGTGCTCCCCGCGTCGGTGTCGCAACAAGGAGAGGTCCTCAGCGGTCGGGTCGTAAAAACCGGCCCGGGGTATCTGACCCAAAATCCCGAGTACAGCGAGAGCGAAACCTGGAAGGAATCCGAGACGCCCGTCCGGTACCTGCCCCTTCAGGCCGACCCGGGCGACTACGCCTTCTTCATGGGCAACGAGGCGATCGACCTGCGCTACGAGGAGACGAACTATATGATCGTTCAGCACAACGCCATTCTGGCCCTCGTGCGCGGCGACGATACCCCCGAGGAGGAGCCGTCGGACACGACGATCGATGAGCTGGAGGACCTCTGGGACGAGGACGAGTAGTCCGGGGTGGCCGTCGGGGGGACGAGACAGCCGCCTACCCTCGGCGCCACCACGAGCGATCCTCTTCGATCGGCTCCGGCACCGGCGCGCGATCGTCGGGCGACTCGGTTTCGGGGTGGAGCGACGGCCCGGGAGAGCCGTCCGTCCGGTCCGGGAGCGTGGAGAGCCGGAGCAGGTAACGCACGTAGTGCCCGACACTCAGGTCCGGCATCTCGTCGAGCCGCGTTTCGATGCGCTCACGCTCCGTCCGCTGCGTTTGGATCTTCTCGCGGGTGCGGGCCCTCTGGTCGTCGAGGTCTTCGATCCGATGCTCCACGTAGCGCTGGAGGCGCCGCTCCTGCGCCGGCGACAGCGCGTCGGGAATCTCGTCGGCGTACTTCTTTTCGAGCGCCGCCCGCCACATCTTGAGCCGGGCACGGGCCCGGTCGCTGATGCGTCGGACCGACTCGACGGCCTCCGGCGTGACCTCCGAGGCAGTGCGGAGGTTGGCGGCCTTTAGTCGCACGACGTGCTTGTGGGTGAGCCCCTCAAGCTCTCGCACCTCTTCCACGAAGTGGTGCTTGAGGCGGTCGTGCAGTGTCTTCTCTTGAATCTCTTGGAGCCGCTTCTCGCGCTGCTCGGCCAGGGACGTGCGCAGCTCTTCGCGCTTCTCTTCCAGGCTGTCTGCCTCGCGCTTGAGCTCGCGGATCGCGGACGTGAACCGCTCGGCCTCCTGCTCCAACCGCCGTCGGCGCCGAACGAGGGAGAGGCGCGGGTACCGCGTCGCCACGAGCCCCGCCCCCACGCCGGCCCCGACCAGAAGTGTCCCAACTGCCGCAAGGCTCCCCGCCACCACGGCGAGCCCGAGGGCTGCACTTCCCGCCCCAATCGTCGCGGGCAAAAATGCTCGGGCGAACACACTCCGTTCCGCCGCGTCGCGCCCCCGTCGCGCTTCGGACCGGGACACCGAGACCTGACTCGGCTCCAGGCGCCCCTCCCGCACGGCCGACAGGGGCGGCACATCGGTGGGCTGCACGTAGCAGGCCGTCCGCAGGGCCGCTTGCACCTCTTGAAGGGGCCCCGTCTCCGCCAGGGCGTCGAAGAGAGGCGACTCCTCCGGGGCGTAGAAATCAGCATCTCGGAAGAGCAGGTTTTCGCCCGTGTCGTACTCATCCCACAGCTCCGGCCGCACGGCACAGGCCCGCAGCGCGGCATAGATGACGAGCCCGGCAAACCGATCGAGGGTCGGGCCGAAGTCGGCGTCGGTCCGATCGGGGTGTTGGTAGTTGCGGTGGCCCACCTCCGCGCTCGCTCGTCCCTCCAGGGCCGGGACGTACAGGGTGTCGTAGTCCACGAGCCGGAGCCGCGGCCCCTCCTCCCCCCTCTCCACCAGCACATTTCCGTGCTGGAGGTCGCCGTGGGCCAGGTCCATCGACTCCAGGTCTGCCATGAGGCCGGCCCAGGCCTCGGCGAGACGATCGAGCCGGTCGGGCCGATCGAGATGCTCTTCGACGAACCGGTTCAGGGTCGTGCCCGCGGCCCACTCCATCTTGAGCAGTGGGTACGCCTCTCCCCGCACCGAAAGGCCCTCCGGCTGGTAGGCAAACTCGAGGAACGCATCGTGGTCGGCCGCGTCGAGGGCCTGGGCGACCGCCTCGTACCGGGCCTGCTGGTCGGGCCGCTCCGCCAGGAAGCACTTGACTGCGTACCGCTCCCCCGCCTCCGTGGTCACGGGGAAGACCGCGGCGAACGAGCCGGTGATGGGCTGGGGCAGCCCGAGCGCATTGGTGCGGGGCGTGCTGTCCTGCAGCTCGGGGTCGGCAAATGCAATGGCGGGGGCCTGGAGGGCCTCCTGATACTCGCTCGGGGTGGGGGGGCTCGGCATGACAGGGCGTCTCGTCCCTACGAGTGGTTCATCGACGGGGGCGTCGGGGCCTCCGCCTCGGCGATACGTATGACGAGAAGCGTGGCGTCGTCGTTGCGAAGCCTCTCTTCGGCCCGTCCCCGATCCACGGCCCTCCGAAACTGTTCGTCGTCCCACGCCCCAGCGGTCGCCGGCCCGACGCGGGACTCCGGATTTAGAAGCCAGGCGGCGACGGCATCGGTGGCAAGTACGAACCCGTCGCCCGCCGTCCACGACTCGGAGGCATGCTCCGGCGCAGGTAGCGCCTGGTCCGGGCGACTGGGCACGAGGGCGGGCCGGTTTGTAAACGCCTCGGCCGTCCCGAACGGCCAGCTCCGCACAAGGGCTCCGTCTCGTACTTGGAAGAGGCAGCAGTCGCCGACCGACACGGCGCGCCACTGCCCGTCGGCCGCGAGCGAAAGGCCCAGCAGCGTGGCGAAGGCCCCTTCCTCCGCCTTGGCCGCCACGTACCAGGGGCGTCCCTGGGCACGCGTGCGAACCGCCGCCCGCCATTCGGTTTGCCAGTCCGACACGGCGTTACCGAAGGCCTCAGGGGTCGCGCCCTGCTCCACCACGCCACGGGCGAGGCGCTCGGCCCAGGATCGCGCAAACGCCGACTCCGTCGCCCCGTCGGCCACGGCGGCGCGCACAGGCCACGCCGCAGTTTGGACGCAGGCCGCATCCTCGTACTCCTTCTCTTCCGCCCCACTCTTCGGCACCGACAGAACACGGGTCTGCATCGCCGGCCGCTCGCCTTCCGAAGAATCGCGCTCGGACATCAACCTTATCGGCCCAATCCCAAAAACTGTTTTCCGCGTCGTGCACCCCGAACCGGTTCGTCGGCCTTTCTTGTCTCCCCCGCGTGTTCACCGCAGGTTGCTCGGCCGCGTGCCAATCTCCAGGAACGTGACGAGCGAGACCGGGTCGGCGTTGAAGACGAATCCCCGCGTGTCGAGCGTGACGCTGTACCCTTCCTGCTCGGCGGCCGACCGCATGGAGAACGGCAGGCGGCTCGACATCTGGAAGAGCACCTCGGCGTACTCGTCATCCTTCGGCACCTCGTCGGTGGCAGACGGCAGCTCCACGGGCGGCTTTTCCGACGCGGACAGGTGGACGTTGAAGAGCAGCACCTCTCCGTCGTCGGTCGCGAACGAGCGCAGCTCCTGGGCGTAGCGGAGCGGGTCTCCATCCGTGGCCTCACCATCGGTCACGTTCAGCACGATGGGCGGAAAGCTCTGGGGATGCTGGTCGATCCAGTCGCGCACAGACTGGGCCGCCAGGTCGAGCGCCTGGCACATCGGCGTTCCGTTCTTCGCCTGCGGGTCGAACCAGATCGGTGTTTTGACCCGCGTTTCCGTCGTGCCGCCGTCCCCGTCGTCCACCTCCGTCACCCGCTGCTCCATGCGCTGGGGGCGGTCGGCAAGGTGGCTGATGGGGACGAGACCGGTGCCGGGGTCGTACTCCTCCGTCGGCTGCACGAGGCGTTGCACGCGCTGCCCGTAGCCAATGACGCCGACGTGGAAGTAGTCGCGCACCCCCTCCTCCTTGGCACACCGCAGCACCAGATTTTGCAGGAGGTCGTTCACCGTGTCGGCCAGCACGCGGGCGCGGCTCGGGGCCGCATCGCCCGTCTTCTCGGCCCCGCCGAACGGCTCTTGCATCGACGCCGACTGGTCGAGCAGAAACAGGACCGCGGTGGGCTGCTGGCGACTAATCTCGGCGGAGTACGGCATGCAGGCAGGAGGTTGGGCAACGCAAGCGACGGCTCGAAAGTGGCATTCACCGTCCCTCTCGACGTTCCAGACGCACTGTTAAAAACGATCGATGCCCTCTTCCCAGGCCCCTCAGA
>NZ_JAZKRW010000143.1:0-7048 GCF_036626415.1 Salinibacter sp. | reverse complement strand
GTCGGGCCGCTCGCCGTCACGGGGCGGGGCGGCTACAACACCGGCCCGTCGGGCCCCACGCAGTGGTCGTACGGGGGCGAGGTGACCGCGCCCCTCGCGGAGAACACGGACCTGTCCGCCCGCTACCGCTACGGCATCGACCCGCGCTACCGGGCCCGCTCCCGCATCGTGCCGGTCTGGGCGCGCCTCTCGAACAGCCTATGGACGCTCGCGGGGGCGCCGGACTACTTCGACTACTTCGGCAACGAGCGCCTCCGCGTGTCCCTCCGGCGGGCCTTCTCCGGGCCCGAACTGGACCTCACTCTTCAGTTCCGCACCGAGCGACACTTCTCCGTCCGCAAGACCACGGACTACAACGCCCTCGGCCGGTCCGTGACGCAGCCCGCCAACCCGTCGGTCGACGCCGGCCAGCTGCGGTCGGGGGCCCTCACGGCCACACTGGGCGACGGCGGGGTGCTGGGGGTGACGCCCATCAATCGCGTGGCGGCCACCGTCGAGCACAGCGCCCCGGACGTGGCGGCGAGCGACTTCGACTTCACGCGGGTGGAGGTGGTGGCCGACGCGCGCATCGAGACCTTCTTCCAGCGCCGCCTGCTGCCGAACACGCTGGACCTGCGACTCGACGCCGGGGCCTCCTTCGGGGACCCGCCCCTGCAGCGCTTCGGGGTGATCGAGGCGAGCCCGCAGCCCTACACGCCGTTCGGCGCGCTCCGCACGCTCGACGACCGTCCGTACCAGGGCGAGCACCACGCGGTGCTGTTCTGGGAGCACAACTTCAGGACCGTGCCCTTCGAGCTCCTCGGGTGGCAGGCGTCGGTGGATCGGGACATCGAGCTCATCGTCCATGGCGGCCACGGGCGCACCTGGATCGGGGACGACGCCGAAGAGCGGCTGCTTCGCCGGGGCGTAGCGCTCCGACAGGCCAACTCCCTACACCACGAGCTCGGCCTCTCAGTCAACGGGCTGCTCGAGGATACCCTGCGGCTCGACGTCACCAAGCGGCTCGATGCCGCTGGTCTCAGTGTCGGCGTGAGTCTGCTTCGGTTTCTGTAGGCGGCGGGTTGGGGAGAAGGAGCCTGAGTCTGGACGGGGAAGGTCGGCGGAAGAAACAGTCACAGCTACATTCCCCCCTCGTAGTACGCGTCGAACCGGGGAATCTTGTCGAGGCCCGTCCAGTCGACCACCGCCTGGTCCTCCGCGTAGACATACGCTCGGGGCACGTTGCCGGGATCGAAGGCGTTGGGGCGCGACCGGTACATGTACTCGACGCGCGTTTTGCCGTCGGCCGTCGTTGTGTCCTGGCCGGCGGGGGGCCCCAGGGCCGCCAGCGCGTGGTCGATCGGCATGCCACGGTAGATGCGGCCCTCCGTCACGTGCACGCTGTCCCTGCCCGACAGCTCGTTCTCCTGCACGTACGACTCGCGCCCGTCGTCGAACAGGCCCCCGGCGGTGGTGCCGCAGGCCCCGAGGGCCCCGGCCGACACGAGAAGCAGTAGCAGCAGTGTAGAGGAGCGCATGGGCAAAATGGCAGTGAGCAGGAAACGTGAGTCTTTCCTTTGCACACACGGGCCCGGTGGTTGTTGCGCTCGACTCTGTGCTGAACGGGACGCGTCGGGGAGGAGCCGTGCCGGCGCGACGGGGGGTACGTCGGCCCCCGTCAGGCGTCCAGCTTGGCGTCTTTTTCCGAAACGGGGACATCCCCCGCGAATCCCTTCCGCTGAGAAAGAGGTTGACCCAAAGAGTCCAGACAGCCCGCTCCCTATCTACGCCCGCCGTTCATGCCGGAGTCTGATCCTACGTCCGAAGAGTCGTCGCTCCGTCCCGCGCGGCTGTGGACGTCCCTCCGGCGCATCCTTCGGCTCGGGTGGCCCTACCGGGGTCGCCTCGTGGGGGCCGTGGTACTCACCGTGCTGGGGGCGGCGGTGGCGCTCGTCGTGCCGCTGGGCCTGCGCGAGCTCGTAGACGCGGTCTTCCAGGACGAAAATCGAGCCCTGCTCGACCTCCTCACCCTGGTGCTGATCGGGCTCTTCCTGGCCCGCTCGGCGGCGGCCTTCGGGGGCAAGTACCTGCTGGGGTGGACCGGCGAGCGCGTGGTGGCGGACCTGCGGACGAAGGTGTACCGGCACCTCCACCGGCAGAGCCTGCGGTTCTTTACCGATCGCCGCACGGGCGACCTCACCTCGCGCCTCACCAACGACGTGGGCTCGGTGCGGAGCGCGGTGACGGACGCGCTCCCCAATTTCCTGACCCAGTCGCTCTCGCTGGTGGGGTCGGTGGCGCTCATGGTGGTGCTCAACTGGCGCCTCAGCCTCATCATCTTCCTCATCGTGCCGGCCGTGACCGGGTTTGCGGTCTACTTCGGGCGCAAGATTCGGGCGCTCGCCCGCGACATTCAGGACCGGCTGGCCGACACGACCGCCGTGGCGGAGGAGGCCCTCGCGTCCATCCGCGTCGTGAAGGCGTTTGCGCGGTCCGACTACGAGGTCACCCGCTACGAGGACGCGGTGGAGGACCTCTTCGGCACGGCGCGCTACCGGGTGGTCGTCACGGCGCTGTTCGAGTCGACCGTGGGGCTGCTCTTCTTCGCCGCCCTCGTGGCGATCTTCTGGTACGGCGGCATCGAGGTGCTGGCCGGACGGCTCACGGAGGGCGACCTCGTGGCATTCGTGTTCTACGCCTTCAACATCGCGCGGAGCGTGAGCAGCATGTCGCAGCTCTACTCCACCTTCAACAGCGCCGCGGGGGCCACCGAGCGCCTGTTCGACCTGCTCGACACCGAGCCGCATCTCCGCGACGCCCCGGACGCCGTCGACCTGCCCCCGATCGACGGCCGGGTGCGCCTCGACGATGTCACCTTCGCCTACGACGAGGGCCAGCCGGTGCTCAAGGACCTCTCGCTCGACGTGGCGGCGGGCGAGACGGTCGCCCTCGTGGGGCCGAGCGGCGCGGGCAAGTCGACCCTCATGAGCCTGATCCCCCGCTTCTACGCCCCCCAGGAGGGACGCGTCCTTGTCGACGACCTCGACCTGCGCCGCGTCACGCGGCGGTCCCTGCGCGCACAGATCGCGTCCGTGTCGCAGGAGGTGCACCTCTTCAACGCCACGATCGGGGAGAACATCCGCTACGGGCGGCTCGACGCGTCCGACGAGGCGGTGGCCGAGGCGGCCCGGGCCGCCAACGCGCACGACTTCATCGTCGACCTGCCCGAGGGCTACGACGCCGAGGTGGGCGAGCGGGGCGTGAAGCTGAGTGGGGGGCAGCGCCAGCGCGTCGCCATCGCCCGCGCCCTGCTCCGCGACGCGCGCCTGCTGCTGCTCGACGAGGCCACCTCGTCGCTCGACTCCGCCTCGGAGGCGCTCGTGCAGGAGGCCCTGGAGCGGCTCATGGAGGGGCGCACCACCTTCATCATCGCGCACCGGTTCTCCACCGTCCAGACCGCCGACCGCCTCTTCGTGCTCGACGACGGCCGCATCGTGCAGCGCGGCACCCACGCCGAGCTGATGCAGGAGGGCGGCCTCTATCGCCGGCTCGCGTCGTATCAATTCCGGGAGCCGAGCGGAGTAGACGAGGGGATATTTGACTAGCTTGCCCCGTTCCGCAGCGCGTCCAATGCCTCCGCCGTCGCGTCGTCGACGGGCAGCGTCTCGACGCGTTCTGCAAGCGCCGCAATCGTGGTGCCGACCTGCCACGACACCGGCGCGTCGGGGGCCTGGAGCAGGTGTCGGTAGAGAAGAAGGGACCACGCGGGAAAGGGCCCTGACGGTGCGTCTCCCAAATTTGTAGACTGACCCGGTCAGGAGGAGGGTGACAGGGGATCGACTTCGACGGCCCCATCGACCTGGAACTCGATGTAGAGGGAGAATCCCCAGAGGAGGCCAGTCCCCACGAGGGGCGTCGTCGGGGCTTCGGTCACAAAGATCTCCCTCGTCGATCCGGCGAACTCGGTCTCGGCATCGTACACGGGCACGTCGCGCACACGGCCATCCGCAAGGGTCACCTCGGTGACGGTCGCCTCCGGGAGGCCCAACGCCTCAATCTGTGGACGGGGAAGGGTGAGTTCCCCGTTGAAGCCAGTGTCGACGACGGCCTCGATCTCCAGCCTCCCGGCAGGGCCCACGATGTGAACGGGAAGCGCCGGCTCGCCGTCCGCATTCACGTGTCCGGTCATCGGTCCTCGGTGTTTTGGAGACGACCGCCGAAGTGATAGGCGGAACGACTTCCCACCCTGCGAAGCCACGTGCGGCCCCGTGCTTCCGGGTGCCGTTCCAGTAGGCGATCAAAGGCGGCTCGCGCATTGCGGTCGATCTCGAAGTCTTCCGTTTCAACGTCGATCACGACGAATTTACGGGCCTCCTCGTCAATGTCGACCTCCGGCCGCACCACACGCTCGAAGATTTCATTCCCCCGTTTAGCGAGTTCAGATTTATCCGTGGGCATGGGACCATGCGCAACTGTGAGGGGAAGCGTGTGACTCTTCCTACGCCGGTCGATCTCTTTCTTTCCCGAGAGGACTGCATCGAAAAAGCTGAGCGCAGGCGCTGAGGTCTGGTTTCCGTTCCGGCCGTGAGGTTGCCCCTACTCCGCCCCATTCCGCAGCGCCTCCAGCGCCTCCTGGGTGGCGTCGTCGACGGGCAACGCGTCGACCCGCTTCGACAGCGCGGCGACGGTTGTGCCAGCCTGCCACGACACCGGCGCGTCCGGGTCGTGGAGGAGGTGGCGGTAGAGGAGGAGGGACCGGGCGAAGCAGCCCCCGGCCTTCTCGGCGTCGTCCCGGTACTCATAGGTTTCCCCCATCCGGTGCAGCGCCCGGGCGAGGGTCTGGGCCACGTCCGGCACAAACCGGTCGTTCTTGTGGCACAGCTCCAGCAGTGCGTCCGGCGGAAGTGTGCGCAGGTCCTCGGCCTGCCCGTCGAGGTGGGTGCGGCAGGCCTCGTCGATCCCTTGCAACAGGTCCTCGGGCTGCTCGCGGGACGACTGCCCGAGCAGCGTGGCGATGGCCTTGGTGAACTGGCGAATCTGCCGCATCAGCACGTCCTGGTGAATCATGGCGGGGCGGGCACTCTGGAAAAGAAAGGCGTGTCGCCGTCGATGGGGAGGCGCGGCGGCGGGGGTCCTGTGAGCCTGCTCCCCAACGGCCCGCCCCGATCCGTCCGCCGGCTCAAATCCATTCGGGATCCTCAACCGTGCGGTCGGTCTCGCGGGATCCCGTGTTTCGGGTCGCGGCGGGCTCCACGAGGAGCACGTGCGCCTCCCCGTCGGGCGCGACCGGGCGGTGGTCGGTGCCGCTCGGGACGACGCAGAAATCGCCCGCGTCGAGCCGACGGTCGTCCGCGTCCCGGAACTCGATGACGAGTCGCCCACGGAGCACGAGAAAGAACTCATCCGCGCCGTCGTGGCGGTGCCAGTCGAACGGGCCCTCCAGCTTGGCGAGCTTGACGTGCTGGTCGTTCACCGCCGCGATGATGTGGGGGGTCCATTGTTCGTCGAACTGGGCCAGCTTCTCGCGGAGGGTTCCGGCGTGCATGATTGGGGGTGGGTCGGGGGACGTAGAGCCGCCAGGAGGGCGTCAACGAGAAACGCGACCGTCCCGGCGGGGACGGCCGCGTTCACATTGGGCGGAGTGCCGAGGGAGCGAAGGGGCTACGCGTCGTCCGCGTCGTAGGAGAAGCTCTCTTGCACCGAGCGGTCCTGTTTGTGGACGACGAGCTGGCTCGGGGCCTGCTCCTTGGCCGCGGCGCGGGCCGCACTCACGGCCTCCTTCTTCGTATCGTGCGAGCCGACGGGCGCGTCCTCCCCCTCTACTGTGATGGTCCACCCATCGTCGTTGGGCGCGACATGGAAGACGCGGGCCTCCACGGCCGTCTGCTGGGCGGTGAGCATCTCCGAGAGGGCGTCCAGCTTCTTCGAGAGCTCCCCCACGCGCCGGGAGAGGTCGCGCACCTCGCTGCGACTGGCCACCCCGAGCTGGCCGAGCGTGCCGCTGAGGGTGTCCGAGACGGCCTCCTCCACCGATTGCGTCGCGTCGTCGAGGCGCTGGGTCACGTCCTCGGTAAGCGTCTCCTGCTGCTCGCGAAGGGTCTCGGTGGCCTCCTCGATCTGGTCGCGGCGCGTGTCTTCATAGTGCCTGCCGCGCTCAACGAGCGTTTCGAATACCTTGTCCCCTTCCTGCTCGAGCCGCTCCAGGGCCCCAAGCCCGGCGAGCCAAATTTCGCGTGCCCGGCCCGACACCTCATCGGGCAGGGTCTTCAAGGAAAAGCCTTTCCGGTCGTCCGTCGGCGTCTCGTCGTTCGTGGCCGTCATGGCGGTCCGTCAAATCGTTGATGGATGGGCCTGCGAAGAAAGCACAATTACAATGCATCAAACCTCACATGCATAGTAATAACGCAGCGCGTCATTGGTTCCGGAATATGACGCACCGCGGCACGAACCCACGGCAGGGCTCCTGTGACGACGTGCCGTGCCGATGGCAGACCACTCCGCGCACTGGCAGATCGGCGGGGCGGCCTGACTGACGATGTGTGCGTCCTCCTATCTCGCACGCTGTGGCGTCCACCCTCTTCCTGCCATCCTGTCAGATCGTCTCCGGCTGGTACACTTTTCGTCTACCAGAACGAGTGAGGTGCGCAGAAGCCATTCCAGAGAACCCACTGGAGTGGGGGCACCGCACGCCCATTGCCGTTCGTCCAACCAACATTTTGACCTATGAACCTGCAAAAATTTACTGTCAAGGCCCAAGAGGCCGTCCAAAAGGCGATGGAACTGGCGGCCTCAAAGAACCACCAGGGCATCGAGCCCCCGCACCTGCTGGAGGCCTTTTTGAGCAATCCCGACAGCGTGGCCGTGTCGATCCTTCGGCGCGTGGGCGTGAGCCTCGACCGCCTCCGCACCGAGGTGGAGGCGGCCCTGGAGTCGCTGCCCGCGGTGACGGGCGCGAGTGCCGGGGATCAGTACGTGGGCGAGGAGCTGAAGAAGGTGTTCGACCGGGCCCGCGCCGAGGCCGACGTGATGGACGACGAGTACGTCTCGACCGAGCACCTGCTCATCGGCC
>NZ_JAZKRW010000142.1:0-7138 GCF_036626415.1 Salinibacter sp. | reverse complement strand
GTGACCCGGCCGAGCGGGGCGTCTCCGAGCCCGATCCCGACCATCCGGCCCGACAAGTGGCACGCTGACTCTGATTCGCTCACTCATCCGTATTGGAAAGATCGAAGCGAATCGGCAGCGTCATTTGTGTGCGGCTTGGAGTGCCGCCGTTCTGTACCGGGGTAAATGATGCGTTCTGCACGAACTCAAGTGCAGTGGCGTCTAAGGACTCATGCACGCTTTGCGTGACGCGGGGATTCTGAGGTATTCCCTGTTCGTCTACAGTGAGGGTCACGTGCACAGTCCCTTCAATTCCCGCTTTAACGGCCAGATCCGGGTACCCTACGGAATGCAGCATCGAGGCGTCTTGAATCTTGGGTGCGCCCGGTGGAGGATCTATTCGAATACTTGCGTCGGGTCCGGAGGTCTCTGAAGATTGCTGACTGGGCAACTTGAAAGTGACCGGCAGCGACATCTGCACCTTCACCGTCTCGCCGTCCTGCCGGCCCGGCTTAAACTCCTGGGCCTTCACGGCGCTGAGGGCGGCCTGGTCTAGCACCTCCTGGACGCCGCGTGTGACCTTCGGATTCGTCACGCTTCCCTCCTGGTCCACGATGAACTGAACGATCACCCGGCCTTCGATCCCGGCTTCTTTGGCCGCCTCCGGGTAGCTGATCGACTCCTGCAGGGCGCTCATCCCGCCTACGAGTTCGGGCGGGTCTTCAACGACCATGAACACCTCGCCGTCTTCAGGGGAGGCCGAGGACGACTCCGTAGTGGCTGAATCGTCCGTGGAGGCGGGGGGCGCGACGCCATCCGAGCAGGCGACCACGCCGAGCGTGAGGGCGAGCCCGACCGTGATGAGAACGGTGCCGAGGGCGAAGCGTGACGAAAGCAACGAGGGCATCGATGAGCGCATGGCAGACAGGCGGTCGATGAGAGAGGAGGGCGATTCGGAAAGCGAAAGGGCACCGAGGCGGTGAGAAGCCCCCTCGTCTGCAAAGGTTGTGAGGAGGCGTGCATAGTCGCCCGCAGGCGTCTTCTCGTCGTTGAGGACGGCCGCGTCACAGGCCCGCTCCCGCGCCTCGGCAATCCGCACTTGGAGTCGTCCCACGAGCGGATGGCCGGCGAACAGGGCGGCGACGAGCCGCTCCACCAGTTGTGCACAGTCGTCCCAGCGGCGGATGTGGACGAGTTCGTGGCGGAGGGTCATGCGAAGTTTCTCCGTCGCGTCCACGA
Organism: Salinibacter sp.; assembly: GCF_036626415.1. Classification (GTDB taxonomy): domain Bacteria; phylum Bacteroidota; class Rhodothermia; order Rhodothermales; family Salinibacteraceae; genus Salinibacter. The sequence goes on along the minus strand of NZ_JAZKRW010000142.1, from coordinate 5,920 downwards.
GCCGATCCGGCACCAGAATCGTGGGATGGAGGCCGCCGAGTGTCATGGGCACCGCCGCGTCCGACGAGGTGCAGACCTGAACGGGACGGTGGACGCCGAACCGCTCCCGGAGACGATCCACCTCGGATTGCAGGGACGGCCTTGCCGCAGGCTCTAGGTGCTGCCGAGCGCGCCCCACCGCTGCCACGTCCAGCACAAAGCGACCCAGTTGGAACAGCCCAACGCCCAGAGCGCCGACGGTAAGAAGCCCGACGGCGTGCATCCACGTCCATGGGGCGGACGACGCCGATCCAGTACTCGCCTCGATCGCCGGCAACACGACGAGCGACCGGGCGGGAAGCATCGGAGAGTGAGGGGCACCGGGCATCATCTCGGCGATGACGACCGCCCCCATACCGGCCGGCAGGGCTACAAGGAGAATCTGCGAGAGGCGGTACTCGGCATTCGGGTGTAGCCGATCCGTCCAATTGAGAAGCGCCCAGAGAGGAAGTGCGAGGACGGTCCACGCCAGAAGTGGACGCCACAATGGATCGACCGCTGCGCTGCCGAGGCTGGAGAGGCCGTCAAGCACCATTTGCATCATCGGTCTCGGAATCCTGTTCGTCGAGGACGTCGATGAGGGCCTTGATTTCTTCACGCTCGTCGTCGCTCAGGTCCTCACGCTGCACGAGCGTCTGCACCAGAGCCGAGGGCGATCCCTGGAAGACCTTCTCCATTAGGCGCTGCAACAGGCTGTGTTGTACGGCGTCCGGTTCCTCCGCGGGCTGATACACGTACGACCGGCCTTCCTTGTGGTAGTCGAGGTATTCTTTCTCGGCCAGGGTCTTGAGCACCGTCATGACGGTGGTGTATGCCACGTCGCGGTCCTCCAGAATGCGCTCGCGCACATCGGCCACGGTCGCCTCACCGAGGTCCCACACGTGGTGGAGAACCTCCATTTCCGTTTCGCCGAGATGGGTCAGGGATTTGCGTCGCATAAAGGATCGGGCGTGTGTCTTTTTACTACTTAACTAGTATTACAAAAGTCGTACTGATGCAAGATGTACGCTGAATATTCACGGAAGGGCGATTGAGGGGCTATGAGTGCGGTTCTCGTTTGGTGTGTGGATCATTGAGGTACAGAGACGCCACCTGTTCAGGGTCGGTGCCCCACATGTAGTGGGTCCAGAGATACAAGTTGAGGAGCTGCTGGCGGAGGGGGCCGTGACGACGGAACCGGCGGGCCGACGTGGTGACGGCGGCATCCAGGAAGTGAAACCTTCCGTGTGCCTGGAGCCGGGCCGCAAGCTCCAGGTCTTCGAAGAGGGGCCAGTCGGGGAAGCCACCGACGGTGCGAAACGCGGTCTGCTCCATGAACTGGCCCCGGTCGCCGAAGCAGAGGCGAATCCACGGCCAGCGCGTGCACCAGGCGTAGAGGCGAAGAAGCAGTGTTGGCTCGTCGAAGCGCAGGCGAAACGTGCCGGCGATGGTGTTCGGCTCGGCAAGTGCGTGCCGAATCCGAGACAACCCATCGGAGGGAAGCCAGGTGTCGGCGTGGAGGAACAGGAGGATCTCGCCGCTGCTTTCTCGAGCACCGCGGTTCATCTGGGCGGCCCGGCCTCTCGGGGCCTGCACCACCGTCGCGCCGTGAGTGCGGGCCACCGACCGAGTGGCGTCGGTGGAGCCCCCGTCCGCCACCAAAATTTCAAGCGGACCGTCCTGCTGGCGGGCCCGTCGGAGGGTTGGGGCAATCGTATCTTCCTCGTTCAGGGTGGGGACAACGATGGAGACGAGCCGTGGATCGGTCACACCGCCGCGAACAGAGGTTTGGAGCAAGAGGGATGGAGGCGCTACGGCGTTCGAAAAGGGAGTCATTCCCTCAGTTTCACGCCATGAGGTCCAGAGCCTCCCCGTACACTACTGTAGCGTCAAGCATACATGTACGAGTGCGTGCGACCTCAACATTCGATTTCTGTCGCGTCGTCTTGAGCGAAAGCGAACGATCTCTTCGAGAACACCGCCGCCGCCGTCGACGAGGCTCTCCGTCTACGCTCAGAGCGACCTGCCTTGACATGTTGAGGTCGCACCGGAGACGCACAGATTGAGGATCGGCAGTCCACTACGTAGGCTTACCAAATCATCTGTTTCATGCAAAAGACCGATCCGCCGGCCTTGAGAAACTCACTCGTATCGAGCTCGACCGGGGTAAAGTCGTGGTCCCGCAGGCGATCGTTGGTTTCCGTGCAGCCCTCTTGGATGAGGACATGGGTGCCGTCGGGGCAGTGGGCGTTGCAGGCAAACTGGTTCCGGGCTTCGTGGTCTGGGACGTCGATGGTGGTCTCGAAGAGGGTGTCGATGAGGGCTCGCCCCGCGTCGTCGAAGGCCTCTGGGGCCACGAGGGCGTGGTCGGCGTCCAGGGGACAGAGACACGTGTCGAGGTGGTAGTAGTCGGGGTCGACGAGACGGAGCGCGACAATCGGGGCCTCGAGCAGGTCGTCAAGCGCTTCGTACGCCTCCAGGCTCGTCCGGTAGCCGTATCCGCCCCATAGGAGATGGCGGCCCGGATGCCAAAGGGCATCGCCCATGCCTTCAAAGTCCGCGTCGAGCCCGTCCGACAGGCTTTGCACCTTGTATCCCTTTGCCTCAAAAAACTGGGCGTAGTAGGGCACCTCGTCTGCCCGATGCTTGCTATGCATGCGGCTGAGGACCACGCCCTTCGTGTCGGAGGCGGGATCGTAAAAAGGGAGGGTCTGATTGGCGCAAAAGACCATGTCGGGCAGCCCGGGTCGTCCGTTTACCACGACGGGCGGGACGTCGAGGGCGGTGTAGGCGGCGCGCACAGCCTTCCACTGCTGCCAGGCGACCTCTTTGTTGACCGTCCCCACATTCTCCGACATGTGGGGGTTGATCACGTACTCAATGTCGAAGTGGGTGGGGGTCGTGAGGACGACGCGTCGCGGGCGGGGGAGCGACGGAGTGTGATCAAGGTGGAAGTCGAGGGCGTCGGGCGTGCGGTAGATCATGGAGAGGGAGAGACCGTGGGAACAGCGGGGGCGCAACATAACAAATGAAGTGGGGGAAGTCCACGCCCGTTGGAGGGACGCCCCGTCCTCGCGATTGCCCGGGCCCACGATCACACCCACGATTAGAAGTCCCGTTGGACGAACCAGTAGCCCGTGACCCCGTAGGCGGCGCCGCCGAAGAGCAGGGAGGAAAGGAACGGGTACCAGGACGACACCGGCTCTCCTTCGGCGAGGGTGGAGACGATTTGGGTGACCTCCGTGAAGTTGGGCAGCGTGTGGTAGAGGCCCCAGAAGACGGGGCTGCCGACGGGGCCGAGGGTGGGTCCGATCTGGTCGGCGGCGGCCAGCACCATCGAGACGAAGATGAGGCCGTAGGACACGATGAGGCCCAGCGCCGTGCTTTCGGTCCAGACGCCCATCAGCATGACGGCCGCGTACATGACCGCGAACATGCCCACGACCAGGAGGAGGGACAAGAGAAAGCGCGGGTTCCAGACGCCCGTTTTCAGGGACATGATGACCCAGACCCCGCCCAGCAGATAGACCGCGAGGATGCCGATGGCACTCCAGACCCCCAGCATGTGGCCGAACAAGACGTTCAAGCGACCGATGGGCTTCGACAGCAGCAGCTCCACGCGCCCGTCGGACTGAAGGTCGGGGAACAGCGAGGCGGAGGCGAAGAGGGCGAGCAGGATACCGATCCAGTACGCCACACCGGCCACGACGGACTCCACCGCGATCACCACGCGGGAGAGAGTGAGGGGCGGGGCGTCGTCGCCCATGTCCTCGGGCCCCGCCTCCTGCCCGAAGAGGCGGATGCCCGCGAGGGACCCTTCCACCACGTCCAGGTTCAGGGCGAAGGTGACGACGAGGAGCACCAGGGAACTGATGAGAAACAGCCCGAGCACGATTTTTCGTGCCCAGAGCTCCCGAAACGTGATTAGGACGAGACCGAACAGGGGACGCATGCCGTTCAGGTCGAGGAATCGACCACGTCGATGAAGTAGTCTTCGAGGGACTTGCGGAGCGGGGTGATGGACTCGATTTCCACGTCGGCCTCGCGCAGGCGGTCGAGCACGGCATTGAGGGTGGTGCGGTCGTCGGCACGAACCCGGTACTGCGTGAGGTCCGCCTCGACGGAAGCACCGTCGGGCGACGGGTCGAGCGGAAGGTCCGACGTTTCGAGGAGCGTGTCGGGGATGGGGGTGGCGACGAGATCATACACCCGTTCCACGGCGGTCAGCTCGTCGACACTTCCCTGTCGGACCAGTGTGCCGTCCCGCAGAATGGCAATCTGAGTGCAGACCTTTTCCACCTCGGAGAGGAGGTGGGAGTTGAGGAAAATGGTCTTGCCTTCGTCCTGTAGCGTCAAAACGATATCGCGAATGGCGCGGCGTCCCACCGGGTCGACGCCGCCGGTCGGCTCGTCGAGGAACAGCAGGTCGGGCTCGTTGAGGAGCGCCTGGGCCAGCCCGAGCCGCTGGAGCATGCCCTTCGAAAACGTCTTAACCTTCGTGTCGCCCCGCCCGTCGAGGTTGAGACGCTTGAGCAGCTGTGGGATGCGCTGATTGCGCTCGGTCCGCGGCACATCGGCCAGCCGGCCGTAGGCGTGTAGTGTCTGCGTGGCCGTAAAAAACCCCGGGAAGCGGTGATTTTCGGGGACGAACCCGATCCGGTGCCGGGCGGCAGGGGACCCGGCGGGCCGGTCGAAGAGGCGCGCCGTGCCACTCGTCGGGTGCACGAGCCCGAGCAGGATTTTGACGAGGGTCGTCTTGCCCGCCCCGTTGGGGCCCAGAAGCCCGAAGATTGCCCCCTCGTCCACCTCCAGCGAAATGCCGTTGAGCGCCTGCACGGACGCCCGGCGCAGTAGGCCGGTGCGGTAGGTCTTCGACAGCGACGAGACGGAGAGGGCAGGCATGGACGGTTATTGGCTCTCCTCAGAGTCCGAAGGAGCAGGCGGGTCGGATGCAGCGTCGGCGTCGGGCGTCCGGGGTGGGGCCTCGCTCTGGACGACGTGTGCCGTGCGCTGTGGGAAGGGGATCTCGATGCCATTCTCGTCGAATGTGCGCTTGAGGCGCTGGCGCAGTTCGCGCTCCGCGGCGTACTGCTCCCCAGGCTGTACGCGTACCACCACCCGTGCTGTTACGGACGAGTCGCCAAAGTCCATGAGCCCCTGTACCTGCGGCGATTCTTCAAGCAGAATGTCCGGATGCTCGGCCGCCCACTCGCCGGCCACGCGTTCCATGATCGGGAGGATGTCGTCGATGTCTTGCCCGTAGCTGAGGCCGACCGGCACGATGGCGCGCGCCCACTGGACGCTCTTGTTGCCAAAAGTGCGGACCTCCCCGGCGGGAATCATGACGAGTTCGCCGTCGAATTTCCGCAGCTTGATGAGCCGGACCCCGATCTCTTCAATTGTTCCGGTGTGGCCACTGATCGTGACGAGGTCGCCAACGTGGAGGATGTCGTCGAAGAGCAGGAAGATGCCGCCGATCACGTCCTTCACGAGGGTCTGCGCCCCGAATCCCACGGCGAGGCCCGCAATGCCGGCGGTGGCGATGAGCGCGCCGATGTCGAGTCCCACCTCGCTGAGCACCATGATCCCCGCAATGGCCCACACGACGTACCCTGCCATGGACTGAAGCAGGTTGCCGAGCGTGACGGCCCGCTGGCGCTTGGGATCGGTTGCCGGGAGGTCCGCAACGCTTGACATCCACCGTTCAGTTCCCCGCCGGACGAGTGCGAGCACCAGCGCCGCAAGCACAAGGATGATGACAATGCGGACTGCCCCAAGGAGCACGACCCGGAGGCTGATCGAGTCGAGCCAGGCCTGGGGGGCACCAAGCTGGAGGAGACAGTCAAGCAAAGTTGGGCGGGGGATATCTGAGAGAGCGCAAGGGCGAACTAAGCATCCGTGA
>NZ_JAZKRW010000141.1:0-7191 GCF_036626415.1 Salinibacter sp. | reverse complement strand
GCGAGGAGCGTGTACAGGACAATGGCGAGCGCGCCGGCCACCGACGCAAGGGGAAGCTGCGTGTTCACGTGGTCCATTAGGTCTGCGCCGGTGGCGAGCGACGAGAGGACCGTCGTGTCCGAGATGGGCGAGCACTGGTCGCCGTAGACGCTGCCCCCCACGACCGCCGCGAAGCAGAGCGTGATGAAGAACGGATCCTGCGAGACGCTCCACGCCAGCGGCAGGGCGACCGGAAAGACAACCGCGTAGGTGCCCCACGACGTGCCGGTCGAGAAGGCAATAATGAGACAGAGCACCACCAGCAGGCCCGGAAGCACGGCGGGCGGAATGGCCTCGCCGACGGTCGCCACCACGTACTCGGCGGTGCCCACAGCGTCGGCCACCTCTTTCAGCGACACGGCCAGCGCAAGGATGATGGCACCGATGGTAACCCCCTTGCAGCCGTCGATGAAGCCATCGATCACCTCTTGGAACTCCATCCCCTTGAACAGGGCGAGCGCCATCCCTACCAGCACGGCCAGCACAAACGCCTCCGCGATGAGCAGGGTCGGGTTCTCCGTGTTGCCGAGGTAGAAATAGGTGTAGAGGTACGGCAGGATGGCCACGCCCAGGAGCGTCCCGATGGGCCCGACGAAGTCGACGAGGCCCGGCGCGTAGTCGTCCGGCACGTCCATCTCCGTGAGCTCGCGCGAGGTGAGGGGCGTGGCCCCGTCCCGGTCGAGCTTGCCGGTCGTGCGGGCCCGCTCGGTCGCGTCGCGCATTTTCTTGCTTGGGACCCAGGGCAGCACCTCCCAGGCGAAGAGGAGCGTCAGGGCCACCGCGAAGAGGGCGTAGAAGTTGGCCCAGATCGACGAGAAGAAAAACGCAATTCCCTCCTGGGACGTCTCGATGAGCGGGATGGTGCCCGCCACGAGGCCGCCGACGTAGATGGGCCACACGTTGAACGGGATGAGGGTGGCGGCCGGCGAGGCCGTCGAGTCGACGACGTAGGACAGCTCCTCGTGCGACACGTCGTGCTGATCGCCGATGGGACGGGCCGTCGCCCCGGTGAGCACCGTCGAGATGGTGCCGCCCTGGTGGAAAAGGAGCCCCATGAGCCAGGTGAAGAACTTGGCGGTCTTCGGGCCGGTCACCATCTTCTGTCCCGCCCAGTTCGCAAACCGCAGCGCCCCTCCGGTTCGGGTCCAGAGCCCAATCAGTCCCCCGAGCGCCCACAGGTACACCAGCAGAATGAGCGCGAAGTCCTCCGTGCCGATGGCCGGAAGCAGGAACGCGTCGATGATGTTGACCTGACCCGCAATGATGCCGCCCGCCGCGATGCCGATGAAGAGGGCACTGACCACCTCCTGCAGCCAGAAGGCCAGGACAATGGCGATGAGCGGCGGCAGCACCGACCAGAAGCCGTAGTGCCCCTCCGCCTTGGGAATGTCGCCAGCTACGTACACCGCTGCGCCGAGCCCGCCCAGCACGAGGGCCGCCACGACCCATCGCCGCCACCACGGCGCGTTGCCCCCAGGATCCTCGTCGGGCTCGGGGGCGACAGATCCGGATTCCTGCACGTCAGTCATCGAGGCGTCGGGATCGGCGGGGTCGGGCATGGACGGCGGGTGGGTTCTTGACGTCGAATTCCAGCCCCCAAATAAGGGATCGGCGACCACGGACGCCAATTCGTCTCTAGGCTCCAGTCGCCTCGTCTCGACCCGCACCGTCCCCGCCAGTGACCTTTCCGATGCCCCGCATCACCTCCTCCACGACCGATTTCGCTTCGGACTCCGCCCGCTCGACTGCTTCCACCGCCACGGTGGTTCCTTCAGCGTCGCGACGGTCCAAGACCACGAGGGCCGCGTGACAGGGCGCACCGTCGGCCTCTCCCGCCCCGCCCATCGGGCTGACGGTGGCCACCCGCCATCCCTGTTCGAGGTGAACGTTCAGTTTCTTGAGCCCCTCGTGGCCATCAGGCCCCGTGCGCACAATGAGTGCCTTCTGGGTCATGGGTCCGGGTGGTTGCTCCGGCAAAGTGTGGGTGCGGAGTGAACGACGAAGCCCGTGATTTGTTGGGGCGGTTTATTTCGTATTGCGTAGTGCGTAGGGTGCTGACACCCAACGTAAGAAATACAAGGCACGCAGTATGCAAATTGGTCTTCTCTACGACACCTTCGACGCCTATCCATGGGCCGAGGATGACCCGTCGGACGCCGACGCGGAGTACGAGCCCAAAGAGACGGTGGACACCCTCGCCGCGGCCGTGGAGCGCCTCGGGCACACCCCCGTCCGCATCGGCACCGCGGTTGACCTGCGAGACCGGCTCGGGGAGGGCCTGGCGCTCGACGCCGCAATCAACATCACAGAAGGGGCCCACAGCCGCAACCGCGAGGCCTACGCGCCCATTCTGCTCGAGATGGGCGGGATCCCTTGTCTCGGCTCCGACGCCCTCACCCTCTCGGTGACGCTGGACAAGGCGTGGACCAAAGACCTCGTCGCGGCCGCCGAGATCCCCACCCCGCCCCATCGGGTCTACGACGCGGCCAAGGCGGTCGACGCGGACGACCTGCCCGGCCCCTTCCCGCTGTTCGTGAAGCCGCGCCACGAGGGGACGTCGAAGGGCATTACGCCCGGAAGCAAGGTCGAGGACGTGGCGGCCCTGCGGCAAGCGGTGGAGCGCGTGACTTCCACGTACGACCAGGACGCGATCGCGGAGGGCTTCGTGGCGGGCGGCGGCGAGTTTACCGTGGCCGTCGTGGGACACGACCCGCCCGAGGCGCTGCCCGTCCTCCAGCGCGGCGTAGAACCGACCACCGGCATCGGCCTGCACGCCCTGGAGCACCGCGGCGCCCCCACCGCCAAGGAGGACTGGGACTATGAATTGCGGGGCGCGCTCACCGCCACCCTCGAAGACCGGCTCCAGGCCCTGACGCTGCGTGTGTTCGACCGGCTCGACTGCCGAGATTTTGCGCGGGCGGATTTTCGGGTGGACGCCGAGGGACAGCCCTGGTTTCTCGAAATCAACCCGCTGCCGACATTCAAGCCCGACGACACCTTCGCCATCGCGGCAGAACTCATGGGCCGAGACTACGAGGACTACCTGGCTGAGGTGTTCGAGCAGGGCCTGCGGCGGCTCGGCCTCGTGTAGACACGGGGCCCACCCGCAACGTTGCGTCGCAGGCCGCGTGTAACCCCTGTTCGCGCTTTCGACGCACGACTCCCCTTCCCCGATGGCACAGACGGACTCCCCGCTGGGACGCGACCATCCCCAGTGGACGAACTGGCGCTGGCAGATGCAGAACCGCATCCACAGCGCCGAGGCGCTCCACGAGTGGATCAGCCCGACCGACGACGAGCGGGCGGCCATCGAGCGGGCCGGCGACACGTTTCGGTGGAACGTGACCCCGTACTACGCGAGCCTGATGGCCCCCGACGACCCGTCCTGCCCGGTGCGGCGCCAGGCGGTGCCCACGATGGACGAATTCGGAGACGACATCGTGGATGAGCTCGACCCCCTCGACGAGACCGGCCACGAGCCCGTCAAGAACCTCATCCACAACTACGAGGACCGGGTGGCCTTCTGCGTCACCGCCGAGTGCGCCATCTACTGCCGCTACTGCCTGCGCAAGCGCATGGTCGGCGACGCGGAGTATTTCATGCGGACCGACGAGCACCAGGCCGCCATCGACTACATCGCGGCCCACGACGAGATTCGGGACGTCCTCTTGACCGGCGGCGACCCGCTCACCTTCAACGAGGCCAACCTGGAGTGGCTGCTCAGCAGGCTGCGGGCCATCGACCACGTGGAGCTGATCCGGTTCGGCTCGCGGATGCCGGTGAAGCTGCCGTACCGCATCACCGAGGACCTCTGCGACCTCTTGGCCCGGTACCACCCCCTCTGGATCAACACCCACTTTAACCACCCGAAGGAACTCACCGAGGACGCGGCCGCGGCCATTGCGCGGCTCAAGGACGCCGGCGTCCCCGTGGGCAACCAGACGGTGCTCCTGCGCGGGATCAACGACGACCCGGCCACGATGAAGGCCCTCAACGAGGGGCTCGTCCGCATGCGGGTGCGGCCCTACTACCTCTACCAGGCGCAGATCATCGGCGGCACCGGGCACCTGCGCACCCCCATCGAGGCCGGCATGCACATCCTGCAACAGCTCCGCGGCCGCACGTCCGGGTTCGCCATCCCGGACTACGTGCTCGACACGCCCCACGGGAAGGTACCCCTCAACCGCAGCTACGTGAAGGGCCGCGCGGGGGACCACGTGCTGATGGAAAGCTACGACGGCTCGCTCTGGGCCGAGCCGAACCCGGTGCCGGACGGATATGACCTGCCGTTCCGTCTTCCGCCGGTCGACCTGCCCCCGGACGTCGACACCATCCCGACGACCGCCGCCGCAGACGCCCGCGCCGCGCGAGCATAGATTCGAATCGGCGTTCATCTTGTTGACATTACCGCCGGGTGGGAATACCTTCTACACTCCACTCATTTCTTCTCGCAGAGGGAGACCTGTCCCGTTGTCGCATGGTTCGGTTCCTGCTCGTGCTTCTGGCCGTCCTCGTCGTAGGGCTCTCCGTCCTGTTCGGCCGTCCGTGGCTGTACGTCGTCACGGGCCTGATCCTCGTCGGCGGCCTCGGGGGGCTGGGCTGGTGGCTCTGGGCCCGGTACCAGGAGGACCAGACGAGCCCAGAGCGTCCCCGTCCGGAGCCGGACGCCGACGACGCGTCGCTCGACGAGCTCGGCATCATGGACATCCAGCCTCAAGAGGCGGGCCCCGCCGCGTCGGACGCCGCATCGGACGAGGCGGCCGACCGTGGAGCAGAGCCCCCGCCCGCCGCGACCGCTCCCCCGGAACCGCCCCCGCCCTCGGACGCGCCCGCCGGGGCCACCCCCTCGCCCACCCCCGAGTCGTCTCCGCCCTCGTCTCCCGAGGCTCAGCCGACCCCGGAGCCGTCGGACTCACCGACGGCCCCCGTGTTTGCCCCCCTACTCGAGGCGGCCCGGGCGGCCCTCGATGCCCAGACCGTCTGTCTTCTCGTGCAGGAAGACGTGGCCCTGACCTACCGCATCGAGGCGGCTGCCAGTCGTGCGCCGTCGGCCCGCAGCAGCGGCTCGTTCGACACGCAGACGCCCCTCCTTACCGCCACGATGTCGCGGGAATCCGTCACCCACCGGTCCCTCACCGGGGCCGAGGTGGCGGTCGAAGACCTGGGCTATTACGACGACCCGCCGGCAGTGGACCACCTGGCCCTCGCCCCTGTCGCCCAACCGGACGCCTCCGCCACGACCTTCCTCCTGGCGGACGCCCCGTCCGACGTTGACCTCGGATCATCACGGGCCCGCACCGTCCTGTCCCACTTTGCCGACACGGTGGCCCTCCTGCTCGACGCAGACCGGTCGCCCGACGCGGCGGAGGCGGAGCCGTCGTCCGAGGACGCAGACGTGGGGCAGGACACCGATGTCGTGCAGGACGCCGACCTGCTGTCGCAGAAGACGAACGGCACGGTCGAGGCCGACACCGAGCCGGACGACGACCCGGACCAGGAGTCGCCCCGCCCCCGTCGCGAGCTCATTGCGGAGGAGATGGAGGCCGCCCAGTCGGCGTCGGAGCCCCTGGCCCTGGCCCTCGTCCACCTCAACCGGGCCGAGTCCATCGCGCGCCAGGGCGAGGAGGCCGTCGCCTCCGCCGAGCGCCTGTTTCAGGCCCGCCTCGAACAGAAGGCGCCCAACCGGCGGGTCGAGCGGTTCGGCGAGCTGACGTACGGCGTCTTCTTTCGGGCCGGGCCCGACACCATCGAGCCCTGGATCGCCGATTTTGAGGGGGCGATGGCGGACGAGGAGGGGCAGCTCGAAGGCGGAGCGAGTGTTGGCGTGGCGATGTGGACCGACGAGTCGCCGGAGGCCCTCCGGACCGCCGCCACCGAAGCGCTGCGGGAGGCATACGAGACGGGCACCTGCACGATTGTGACGTAGCCCGGCGTGAGAACCTGACGCCTCCCGTCGGTGTTTTAGAAAAGACGACCCTCTCGTCGTCTCCGCCACGAAGCCGTCCCGCCGCCATGCCGACGACCGACTCGTCCCCACGCATCACGCACGTGTCCTGGGGCCGCCTGGAGGTCGAGCCCCCGTCCGATGACGGCCCCCAATCGTTCAAGGACGCCAAGCTGTATCCGGGCGGGGCCCGCGCCTGGGACTGGAACGAAACCGGCACGTCCCACACGCCGGGGATCCAGCCGGCCGACGTGGAGGAGCTGCTGGAGCACGGCGCCTCGGTCGTGGTCCTCTCCCGCGGCATGAACCAGCGCCTCCAGGTCAAGCCCGAGACCCTCGACCGGCTCGACGCCGCGGGCGTGGACGTCCACGTGGCTCCCACCGACCGGGCCGTCGAGCAGTACAACGAGCTGCAGGCCGCCGACGAAGCCGTTGCGGGCCTCTTTCACTCGACCTGCTAGCCTGCCCAGCGTGTGGTCATGGACCTGGCCTCCCCCGCGTGGACTTCGTCGTGGCCGGAGGCGCGTCCGGTCAGTGTTTGGCGGCTTCGCCTGGACGCGCTCGCCGACGACCCGGCGGCGGTGCTTCGCCCCCTGACCGTTCCGTCCGAGCACGAGCGGGCCCGCCGCTACCAGTTCGCCGCGGACCGGCACCGCCACCTCGCCGGCCGCGCGCTGGTTCGCCTCGTCCTGTCCCGCCGGTACGACTGTACGCCGGACGCACTCTCGCTCACAACAGGCCCTCACGGCAAGCCCACGCTGCAGGACTCACCGGCCGATGGTCCCCGGTTTCACTTTAACATCGCCCACACCGGCCCTGTGGTCGTGGCGGCCATCAGCCACACTCAGCCCGTGGGGATCGACGTGGAACCGCGGACCCGGTCGGTTGATGCGGCCGCCCTCGCAGAGCGCGTCTTTACAGCGGCGGAGCGGACGCAGTGTCGGTCCCGCCCCCCTTCGCACCGACGGACGGCCTTCCTGCACATGTGGACGTGCAAGGAAGCCTTTCTGAAGGCCACGGGCGAGGGCCTGCACCGCGCTCCGGAAACGATCGAGTGCATCGTCGACGGCCCCACCGTGACCGCATTCCGGGATGCCCCAGCGCTCCGAGAGAGCCCCCCGTCCGCCCCCGCGGCGCGCTGGTCGGTCCGGCCCTTCAGGGCAACAGACAACGTCATCGGGGCGCTCGTTCGGAAGGACGCCATTCCA
>NZ_JAZKRW010000140.1:0-7261 GCF_036626415.1 Salinibacter sp. | reverse complement strand
CCATCTCCACGAACCACTGCCGCGAGATGAGCGGCTCGATCACCGCCTCCGACCGTTCGGAAATGGGCACACTCATCATGTAGTCCTCGACCTCCACCAGGAGGCCCTCCTCCTCCAGGTCCTCCACGATCTGGTCGCGGGCGTCAAACCGGCCCATGCCCTCGTAGGGCCCGCCGTTCTCGTTGATGGCCCCTTTGGGACTCATGATGGTAATCTTCTCCAGGTCGTGGTCCTCCCCAATCTCGAAATCGGTCTCGTCGTGGGCCGGGGTCACCTTGAGCGCGCCCGTCCCGAAGTCGCTGTCGATCCGGTCGTCGGCGATGATCGGCAGTTCACGCCCCAGAAGGGGCAGGATCGCGGTTTTGCCCACGAGATGCTCATACCGCTCGTCGTCGGGACTCACGGCAATCGCCGTGTCGCCGAGCATCGTCTCGGGCCGGGTGGTGGCGATGGTCACGGACTCGTCCTCCGCGTCCTTCAGCGGGTACCGGACGTGCCACAGGGATCCCTCGCGCTCCTCGTTTTCGACCTCCTCGTCGGAGAGGGCGGTCTCATTTTCGGGGTCCCAGTTCACCAGGTAGTCGCCGCGGTAGATGAGGCCCTCCTCGTAGAGCTGCACGAAGACCTCCTGCACCGCCCGCGTGAAGCCTTCATCCATCGTAAAGCGCTGGCGGCCCCAATCGCAGGAGTCCCCCAGCGTGCGCTTCTGGTCGAGGATGAGACCGCCGTACTCCTCCTTCCAGGCCCGGACCCGCTCCACGAACGCCTCGCGGCCCAGGTCGTGGCGGGTCTTGCCCTCCTTCTCGCGCAGGTTGTCTTCGACGGCGTTTTGCGTGGCGATGCCCGCGTGGTCGAGGCCCGGCATCCAGAGGGTCTCGTCGCCCTTCATGCGGTGGATGCGGGTGAGGGCATCCTGGATGGAGTCCTGCAGCGCGTGGCCGATGTGCAGCCGCCCGGTGACGTTGGGCGGCGGCATCATGATGACGTGCGACTCGGCGTCGCTGTCGGCGTCGGCCTCGAAGAAGCCGTTGTCTTCCCAGTATTGATACCACTTGTCCTCGATGTCGGAGGGATCGTAGGCCGTGCTCATCGAGGCCAGGGCCGGGGCGTGGTCGGGCATGGGTCGGGGCGTGCTCTCAGAAAGCTGTGGCGCAACGGGCCGCCCGCAGTCAAATGCAGCGGCGCGCACGGTTAACGTAGCGGGCACCGGTGAGGGATGCCGGACTCGTTCGTGCTATTTCCATTGAATTTGACACCGACGGATCAGATCCAACCGCCCTCTCTTCTCGCCCCGCGCCTCGTGCCGTCCGGTAACATCTCCTCCCCCCGGACGTACCAACAAGTGTCAAATTTTCCTCCCACCTTGGTGTCGTCCGTCATGCGGAGCCCATCGATTGAGGACTACCTCAAGACCCTCCACAAGCTTGAAGAGCAGGGGGGCGCGCCCGTGTCGACCGGCGACCTCGCGCAGGCGATGGACGTCTCGTCGGCCTCGGCGTCGAACATGATCAAGCGGCTCGACGAGCTCGGCTTTCTGACGTACGAGGCCTATGAGGGCGCCACGCTCACGGAGCCCGGACGCACCGTGGCCCTGGAGGTCCTCCGCCATCACCGCCTGCTGGAGCTGTACCTGAAGGAGGTGATGGGGTTTTCGTGGGATGAGATTCACCAGGAGGCCGAGATCCTGGAGCACCACATCTCCGAGCGATTCGAGGACCGCATCGAGGAAATGCTGGGCCACCCTGAGCGCGACCCCCACGGCCATCCCATTCCGGCCCGGGACGGCTCCGTCGATGCCCTTCCCACCCGGTCGCTGGCGGACCTTCACGAGGGCGATGCGGCGTCGATCGATCACATCGCCGACGAGGACGGCGAGCTGCTCGAGCTGCTCGAACAGCGGGGCCTGCTGCCGGGCGCGCCCGTCGAGGTCGTCGACGCGCGCCCACTCGATGGGCTGCTCGTCGTGGCGGTCGATGGCGCAGAGCAGGTCATCGGGCGGCCCGTGGCGCAGAAGGTGGTCGTCGAGTCGTAGCCCTTGAGAGACGCACGAAACCGTGCGTGGGTCCGCCGGGCCCGTTTCTTCGCGGAACGATTTAGTCTTGGCTAAATTATCTTGTTGCTCGGGAAAACTGAGAGACGGCTCGTCCACAATACGGGCGCGCTCCGTTCCCGACAGTTCCGTCTGGCCTCGACACCACGCCCGCCCCATGACGCCCCAGGACGTTTTCGACATCTTGATCGTCTCGCTCCGAGACGGGTTTGTTCAAGTCAGCGCGTTCGTCGCGGTGACGGTGCTGCTGTTCAGTTACCTCCAGTACCGAACCAGTGGCCGAATCGTCACCTTTCTCAAGAACCACAAGCGCATGCAGCCCATCGCCGGGGCGCTGCTCGGCCTCACGCCCGGCTGCGGGGGGGCCATCGTGGCCATGCCGCTCTACGTTCGGGGCACCATCAGCTTCGGGTCCGTCGTGGCGACCCTCGGTGCCACCGCCGGCGACTCCGCCTTTGTGATCCTCGCCATCGCGCCCGGCGCCGGCCTTTACGCCTACGGGCTGGCGTTCGTGGCGAGCGTGGCGTTTGGGTACGCCATCGACGTCTGGGGACTGGGCGTCGGGCGTATCGACGACGCGGTGGAAGCCGTCGCCGCCTCCATGAGCCGGGGCCGCGTCGCCACGACCGGCGTCGCCACCGGTGGGCCCGGCGTGCCGACCGCTCCCCCGCAGAGGGACGCCGCCGACCGCCCCCCAGCCCCCGCTTCATCCCCGACGGCCTTCCACTCCAGTTCGCCTCGCCCCGACACCTCGGAGCAACCCCAATCGGCCGAGGCAGCTCCACCTGGCACGACTGCCCCTTCCCCCAACCCTCCCCCGGTGGATTCTTCAGCGACGGGCCGGACGGACCGTCTGATGAGCATCATCAGCCACGGTGTGCACCTTCTCTGGTGGGGCGTGGCCGTTGCGGGACTGGGGGCGGGCGTCATGTATTTGGTTCGGGGCGCGCCGGACGTGGCCTTGGAGGTTGCCCCGACCTTTTTCGGGCTCTTTACCGTCGCCGGTCTGCTGGGCACCGCGCTCTCATTCTACCTGTACTTCGTCGGCCGACACTACATGGGCGAGGAGGACGCCGACCGCGTCCGTGAGCGCTTTGGGAGCGCCTACGAGACCTTCGAACACGCGGCCCTGGAAACCTCGATGGTCACGGTGTGGGTGATCGCGGGCTACCTCCTCTACGAATACACGATGGGCGTCTTCTCGCTCGACCTCCGGGCCCTGTCCGCAGCCGCCGGCGTGGGCGCTCCCCTCGCGGGCGCGGCGCTGGGGCTCGTGCCCGGCTGCACGCCCCAGATCATCTTCGCGCAGCTCTACGCGGTGGAGGAGGTCATCCCCTTTTCTGCCCTGGCGGCCAATGCCATCAGTCAAGACGGGGATGCGCTGTTTCCGCTGATGGCCATCGACCTGAAGGCCGCCCTCATCGCGACCATTTACACGACCCTCCCGGCGCTCATCGTGGGGACGCTCGTGTACTATCTCTGGCCCTTCGCCCGCTTCGGCTTCGGCGTGCTCGGGTAGGCGGGATGCCCTTCACTCCCCCGGCGGCTGCAGCTCGCGCAGGCGGTCCCACCGGTAGATGCCGCCGCTGTGCCCGTCGTCCCATGTGATGCGCAGCCCCACGCGGCCCGCCTTCTCAATCTGGACATTTTTCCAGCGGTTCTTCTGCCGGAAGATGTGGAGGAATCCGGGCTTGGGGATGCGCTCGACCTTTTTTCCTTCGCACTCGGCACACGGGCACGCCTCCCGAAGCCCGTCGAGCGGAAAGACGGACGCATGCCCATCGGCCCACTCGATGTTGAGCCGCTGCATCTTGACGTCGAGCGAGACGCGTTCGGGGGGCGGTACGTCCATGGGGCGCTAAGGGGATTTTTGGTGTGGGGGGACAGGCCTCCGAGACTGGCCGGCAGGGTCACCGTGACACCTGTCCGCGCGTGCAACATTCAGAGCGCGTGCGGACAGGGAGCATTCCCAGGGGCCTCCGCCCGTTCCGTTAGACGTCTCACGCGGCCTCCGTGGCCCGAGCGATCTCTCCGTCCTTGGCCGGGCGCACCTGATCGGGGCGCACTCCTAGAGCACTTCCTCGCTTCGCTCGGGGCGCAGGTCGACCACCGCGCGGGTCTCCCCCGTCAGATACGTAAACTCCGCCGTGTACCCTTCTGGACCTGTGTAGTCGCCCTCGGGGTGGTGCACCATCACGATGGTTCCCAGATCCCCGGCGCTCAGGCCGTGTTCGGGCAGGTCTTCCGCCAGTACGAAGCGGTCCAGTTCATTCATCATTCGATGGGATACGCCGTGACACATCGTGGAAACGATTCGCCGGTTCGGATCATCGAAAATCAGATTTGAGGACCTCGGTCGTAGCTGGCGAGGTCTTCGTCGAGGGCCCAAATGAATACACGACGAGAGGGGTGGCGATCGCACTCATCACGAAATGCCTCCACAATGGACATATCCCCGAAACCTACTTCCTGCTCGGCATAGTTGGGAAACTGTGCCAGCCATCGCCGGAGCTCGTCCTCCTCGTTTATGTCCGTAGGCGTGAACGGATTTTCGCCTCGAAGGGCCAAATCAACCTGCTCCCCAAACCGTTCAGCGGCGTTTCGTCGCTGGCGACCATCCCCATTCTGGGCGATGTGATTACCTGTTTCGTAAATCGTTGCGAGCGGCAACAATAATGTCGATCCACTGTCAATCAGTTGCTCGAGCCGATCAAGAACCTGATCTCGATCCTGGCAGAGGTTGGGCACCTCGAGGATATTGCAGAACACGGAGGTGTCAACGATACAGATGCTCATTGGAGGGGGCATCCGATTTAGAGGAGCATCGGATCGGAACGGGGGCCGATCGCCGCTTCATTTGATGGATTCCAGCCAGGCCTTGTCCTTCTTGCGCTGCTCTTCCGGGTCGGACTGATCGTGCAGATACTGCTCAATGATGCCCCGAGTCATGAGGCGGCCAAGGGGACCGCGGGCCACGAGGTCCGGGTACTTGCGCAGGTCTTCCAATCGGACGAGGCGACTGTCACCCTCTTCAGGATCGCGGTAGCAACAAACCACGTGGGGAACCGACGCGTCGGGAAGGGAATCGAGAAGCGCAGGATTGTGGCTCGTGAGGATGACGCGCAGATTTCGTTCTTCGGCAATGCGCTGGATGTTTTCAAGAAGCATCCCAGCCCGGCTCGGGTGCACACCGTTGTCAATCTCCTCAATGGCAATCAGAGAGCCTTCCGGCGCCGAGAGGACCGCCGCACCCACAGCCAACACGCGAAGCGTGCCATCCGAGAGAATAGGGGCATCCCAAGCCTTCTCTCGTCCTCCGAAGGATTCCGTCAGTTCAACCATCACCTCGCTTCGCGGGGTTTCGATGAAGCTGATGTCCTGGAAATCCTGTTCGGGGAGGGCCTCGATAAAATCTAAAATCTCCTCCTTCCGGGGTGCATCCTTGCAGAGATTATAGAGGACGCCCGATAGATTTCGCCCATCGCCGACCAGTTCCGTCTCATTTGCGAAGCTGTATTCCCGCATGCGACGGGGCTCCGGATCAAGGAAAAGAATCTCCCCGAGCGCACGCCGAAATCGATCGGTGATGTCGGGAATTTTTTCTTGTGCTTCTTCCGTTCCAAACCGGGACGGCGTGTCGAGTTGAGTGAGAATTGCCCGCTGATTGGAGCACGCAATCTGTGGTTTCCGCCCTCCTCGGGCAAAGTTGTTGTAGGCGACCTTCACTTCGTAGCCGTATTCGTCCGGGGAGTGCACGATCTCGTAGAGCGGGACTTTTGAGTGGTCCCCGTAAATGCTCTCCTCCACGATGTACAGGTCATCCCCTTCAATCTGAAGGGTCACCTCCAAGTGCTCCCAAGGACTCGTGCTCGTTAAGGAGCATCCCAGAGAAAATGAATCAGTACCGTGATACCCTAAAGTATCGAGTGACCCTCGAATAGTGACATCGTCTTCTTGGACAGCACGAAGAGCATCATCGAGCCGCTGTCCTTTGGAGAGCCACGAAAGAAATCGAACCCCTTCGAGCGCGTTGCTCTTGCCAGAAGCATTTGTCCCAATGAGAAGCGTAAGCGGGGCTAGGGGGAATTCAGCCTCCCGATAGCTCTTAAAGTTCTCGTATCGGAACTCGCTAAACATGGACCTTCGGTTCGATCGGGAGAGATGACGTGTTGATGGTCTACGCTGCTCTGCTTGGCTTGTTGGTGCTTTTCTCTACTACGTCGCATACGCCCCCTCCTCGGTTGCCTCCACATGCCCCAGCGCTTCGAGCGTCTCCAGCAGCTCCTGCACATCGGACCGGCGGGCGCGGTGGAAGTGCTGGGCCACCTGTTCGACGGTGAGCGGGGCGTCCGCGTGGGTCATGACGGCGCGGACGGCTTTGGCGCGGGGGTGAGGCCGGAGGGCCAGTCGAGGGGCTCGGCGGGGGCGCCGTCGCCGCCCACCTGCACGTCCAGCTCCAGCTCGGCCTGCGTCTCGACGGTCTCGGGGGCCTGGTACGCCGGACGCAGCCCAAGACTACTTCCTCCCTCGCTATCGCTCGGTCAGGGCGCACGTAGCGGACGTGGCCTTCCTCTTCCTCCGCCCGCCGCTCGGCGTTGAGGGCAACGAGTCGCTGCAGGATCGTCTCCTCGGGCAGCCCGGCGTCCCAGCCGTACGCGGCGGCCACGGCGGCGTCCAGCTCGTCGTGCAGTTCTTTGAGGACGCCGACCAGCCCCTGCTCGTGGATTTCGCACTCCTGCTCATCCAGGTCCTCCCGGGCCCCTTGCGGGTCATCCTGTTTCAGGGCGCGGCGCTCCTTCTTGAGCACGTTGTAGAGCGCGGTCATCGTCAGGTCGTCGTGGACGCCCGGGCGCCCTTTGCAGTGCGCGTCCAATTGCGCCCCGAGGTCGCGGATCGTGGCCTTCTGTGACTCCGTGGCCGCCGGGACAAGGATGGGGCCACCTCCCCCATCGACCTGTTGCAGGCCCCTGCATCACCGCACATGCGAAATGAAGACGAGTCCTCCCGGAAGCCGCCGCCCGTTTCGCTGGACCTCTCACGCGGGCTTCGTGGCCCGAGCGATCTCCCCGTCCTTGGCCGGGCGCACCTGATCGGGGCGCAGGTCGACGACCGCGCGCGTCTCGCCCGTCAGATACGTAAACTCCGCCGTGTACCCCTCTGGACCTGTGTAGTCGCCCTCGGGGTGGTGCACCATCACGATGGTTCCCAGAT
>NZ_JAZKRW010000139.1:0-7324 GCF_036626415.1 Salinibacter sp. | reverse complement strand
ACGGGGAGTGCGCCGGCGTGGTGGCCTACGAGATCCTGACCGGCGAAATCCACACGTTTCACGCCAAGCAGGTCTGCTTCGCGACCGGCGGGTACGGCCGGGCCTTCGAGACGACCTCCAACGCCCACGCCGGGACGGGCGACGGCATGGGCATTATGCTGCGCAATGGCATTCCGCTGGAGGACATGGAGTTTGTGCAGTTCCATCCGACAGGCCTCTACCGCCTCGGCATTCTCATCACCGAGGGGGCTCGCGGAGAGGGCGGCATCCTGCGCAACTCGGAGGGGGAGCGCTTCATGGAGCGCTACGCGCCGACGGTAAAGGACCTCGCCCCGCGCGACATGGTGAGCCAGTGCATCTACAAGGAGATTCGCGAGGGGCGCGGGGTGCAGGGAGAGAACTACGTGCACCTTGACCTCACCCACCTTGACAACGCAATCCTCGATAACAAGCTGCCGGAGGTGACCGAGTTCTCCCGCACCTACATGGGCGTGGACCCGAAGGAGGAGCCCATTCCGGTGGTGCCCACCTGCCACTACGCCATGGGCGGCATTCCGGCCAACGAGGACGGCCACGTGGAGGTGGGCGAACGGGGCGAGTACGTGCCGGGCCTCTATGCCGTGGGCGAGTGCGCCTGCGTGAGCATCCACGGCGCCAACCGCCTCGGCACCAACGCCCTGCTGGAGCTCGTGGTAATGGGCCGTCGCACGGGCATCGAGATGGCCAAGCAGGTGCGCCAGGGGAAGGACTACGCGCCGCTGCCGGAGAGTCCGGAAGAAGACACGCGCAACCTGCTCGACGACCTGCTCTCGAACACACGCGACGAGGGCGAGCCGATCGTGAAGGTTCGCTCGGAGCTGCAGGAGACGATGATGGAGAACGTCTCTGTCTTCCGCACCGACGACACGCTCTCCACCGCCCTCAACGATCTGCAGGGCCTTCGCCAGCGCGCAGAGAACGTCGTCGTGGAGGACAAGAGCAAGCGGTTCAACACCGACCTCATGGACGCGGTGGAGGTGGGCTTCATGGTCGACTACGCCGAGGCGATCGCCGCCGGCGCCCGCCACCGCACGGAGAGCCGCGGCGCGCACTCCCGCGAAGACTATGAGGAGCGCAACGACGAGGATTGGCTCAAGCATACGCTCTTCCATAGCGACGGCGACGGCAACTACGAATTCAACGACAAGGACGTCGTCATCACCCGGTTTGAGCCGAAGGAGCGCAACTACTAACTCCGCCCCCTCTTCTTCTCCCCCTTCCCCAACAGACAGAAGCGCCCTTTCATGTCCGAGATGCAGCTCAACCTTGAAGTCAAGCGGTACAATCCCGACGAGGACGACGAGCCGCATTGGGAATCGTACGAGGTGCCGGCCGACCCGCTCGACAGCGCCCTCGCCCTCCTGCTCCACGTAAAGTGGCACATCGACGGCACCCTGTCGCTGCGCAAGAGCTGCGCGCACGGCATCTGCGGGTCCGACGCGATGCAGATCAACGGCGAGAACAAGCTCGCCTGCTCGGTGCTCGTGCAGGACCTGGTGGACGGGGACGGGGACACGATCACGTTTGCCCCCCTCCCGTCCGCCCCGGTGATCAAGGACCTCATCATCGATCAGAGCCGCTTCTTTGAGAAGTACCGGGAGGTGAAGCCCTGGCTCATCACCGACGGGCCGGCGCCGGAGCAGGAGCGAGAGCAAAGCCCGGAGGAGCACGCCATGATCGAGGACGCCTCGAAGTGCATCATGTGCGGGGCCTGTACGCACGCCTGCCCCTCCACCTGGGCCGACCCCGACTATCTGGGCCCCGCGGCCATGCTGAAGGCCTACCGGTACACCTTCGATACCCGCGACGACGGCGCCCAGGAGCGCCTCGACGTCGTCGACTCGCCGGACGGCCTTTGGAAGTGCTACACCATCTTCAACTGCAACGAGGCGTGCCCCAAGGACATCGACATTACGCGCTGGCTCTCGGCCTTGAAGCGCCGCGCCGCCACCTCGCAGGCGTCGACGAAGGCCTGAGCCCCTCACGCAAGCCCCCTGCCCGCCCCGCTCCTGCCGAGCGGGGCACTTTTTTGTCAATTCTACCCGGAAGGCCCTCGCTGCACACCGTTTCCCACCGGTGGCGTACTTTTTGATCGTGTTTGGGGCTCGAACCCCGTAGGCCCCCGCCTCGCGTCTTTCCGGCGAATTCCCTCGCTGCCGAATGTTCTTCCGGTGGACCCCAACCGCTCTTGACGTCGTGCGAGGTTGCGTTCTCGCGACGTGTCTGCTTCTGGTGGCCAGCGCCTCCCTCCCGCTCTCGTCGTCTGCGCAACGCCACTCTCTCGACCACTACTCCCTTGAGGAGGGTCTGCCGCAGTCGCAGGTGCAGGACGTCGTTCAGGGCGAACGGGGGTACCTCTGGCTTGCTGTTCTTGGGGGGGCCTCACCCGATTCGACGGTCACTCCTTTAAGACCTACACCGTGGAAGACGGGCTTCCTAGCAACGTAGTCACGGTACTCCACGAAGATTCATCGGGGATCCTTTGGGTGGGGACCCGAAACGGCCTGGCCCGCTACGACGGCCACACGTTCACCGCGTTCACCGCCGGAGACGGCCTGCCCGACCAAACCGTCCAGGCACTTGCCGAAGGCCCAGACGGACGGCTCTGGATTGGAACCCCGAGTGGCGTCTTTTCCTACGACGGCAGCAACGTTCGCCCCCTCGCGCCCGATCAGATCCAGAACACGGCCCACCGGGCCCTCGCCGTACAGGGCGATACCCTCTGGATTGGGGATCGAGGCGGGGTGCATCGCTACGTCGACTCTCAGCTCACCTCGCGTGTCGACACGACGACTGCGCCGACCGGACCCGTCCAGTCCCTGGCCCCCAGTTCCGAAGGCGGGCTGTGGGCAGGTACGCGAAAGGGCCTCTTCCACCACGACGGAGCTCAGTTCGAGCGCCTCCCTGGCACGGCCTCCCTCAAGATCTTCGACGTCTCAGACGTGCCTGGCGGTCCCCTCCGGATGGCCACGCAGGACGGATTGTATCAACGGCTCAATGGAGAGGCCCCCCGACGTTTCTCTGAAGAACTGGACGGGGTCGTGATTCGGAGTCTCCTCCGCGATCGCGAGCGGAACCTCTGGCTCGCAACCGACGGCGACGGCCTCTTCCGGCACACCCCGACGCCCTTCGACCACTTCACGACCGCCGACGGGCTGCCCCACGATCTCGTCTGGGACGTCACCGAGGGCCCCGACGAGGGTCTCTGGATCGCGACCCGGAACGGACTCAGTCGCTACGACGGCACTTCGGTGACCGCGGTAGACGCGCCGAAGGACGGACTCAACCGCGAGCTTCCGTCACTCCACTCCGATCGGACGGGGACCCTGTGGATTGCGTCCCGAACGAAGCTGTTCTCCTACGACGGGGACACGTACACGTCGTACTCGCGTGTGGAGGGTGAGCCGGTGGGCCTCACAATCGACATCGCCGAGACGCCGGACGGTACGCTCTGGTTTGCAACCCTGCGGAGCGGCCTCATCCGCTACGATGGGGACTCCTTTGCGCGATTCACGAGCGACGATGGGCTGCCGAGCAACCAGGTTCGAGCCGTCTCGGTGGACGCGCAGGGGCGGCTCTGGGTCGTATGTCAGGAGACCGTCGGCCGGTTTGACGACAGCACCTTTCGGCCGATTGAGGAGGTCGACGCCGGCGAGATCGGGACGCTCTTGTCTCTTGAAGTGGGTCCGGAGGGCTATGCCTGGCTGGGGACGCAGCGGGGGGTACACGTGTATCCCCCCGACGCCGACTCGCTCGTGTCGTTCACCTCCGACGACGGCTTCAGCGGCACCACCACGGTCGCGCTCCTCCTCGACCGGCACGGGCACCTGTGGGCCGGCACGGAGAAGGGGGTCAATCGGCTCGACGCACGCGCCTTCAAGCAGACCGGCACCATGTCCATCCGGACGTACAGCGACGAGGATGGCTTCCTGGGCGTTGAGGCCTCCCAGCACGCGTTCCACGAGGCCCGAGACGGCACCCTTTGGTTTGGGACCGGCCGTGGACTCACGCACTACAATGCCAGCGACGACCGTCCCGACACCACGCCCCCCCGAGTCCATGTAACGGGGCTCCGCTTCTTCTCCGGAACGCCAGACTGGAGCCGCTACGCCAATCGACAGACGGCCTGGGAGGACCTTCCGGCCGGCCTTGAACTGCCCCACGACAAGAACCACCTCATCTTCCGCTTCACCGGCCTCAACTACAAGGCGCCCGAAACGACCACCTACCAGTACCGACTGGAGGGCCTCGACTCACAATGGTCGTCCGTCCAACCGCAGCGCCGGGCCACCTACTCCAGCCTTCCCCCGGGCTCGTATACGTTTAAGGTAAAGGCCGCCGACGACAACGGAAATTGGAGCGAGCAGGCTGCTACCTACGCCTTCACGATCGAACCGCCCTTCTGGCAGACCGGCTGGTTCTACGTGCTCTGCGCTCTCGGCGGGCTCAGCCTCGTCGTCGGCATTATCCGCTGGCGCACGTGGTCGCTGGAGAAGCGCCAACGCCTCCTTGAGGAGAAGGTCGCTGAACGGACCGAAGAGCTGGAAGCGGCCCGGGAGGACGCGCTCGCGGCGGCGCAGGCCAAGAGCCAGTTCCTCGCCAACATGAGCCACGAAATCCGCACCCCGATGAACGGCGTCATTGGGTTCGCTGATCTCTTGGCGGAGGCCAACCTCACCCCGGAGCAGCAGGAATTCGTCGATGCCATCCAGAAGAGCGGAGACACCCTGCTCTCCATCATCGACGACATCCTCGACTTCTCGAAGCTGGAGGCGGGCCAGACCGAATTGGAGACGCAGCCGGTCCCGTTGTGGGCGAGTGTCGAGGAGGCCCTCGAGCCCCTCGCCACGGCGACCGCCGAGAAGGGCGTGGAGCTGACGTACCGGATCGACCCGGACGTGCCCGCCGTCATCCGGAGTGACAAGACCCGGCTGCATCAGGTGCTTCTCAACCTGCTCTCCAATGCGGTCAAATTCACCGACGAGGGCGAGGTCGTGCTGCGCGTGGAGGTGGCCTCCGCTCCCGCCGAGCCGGACCAGCCCTACGAACTCCACTTTCAGGTCCGCGATACCGGCCCCGGCATTCCCGAGGACGAGCAGGCCGATCTGTTCGGCTCATTTCAACAGGCGGATTCCTCGACGACCCGCGCACACGGGGGCACCGGCCTCGGGCTCTCCATCTCGAAGCAGATCGTAGAGGCGATGGACGGGGACATCTGGGTCGAGAGCGAGGTGGGCGAAGGGTCCACGTTCCACTTCACCATTCAGGTGGAGGCGGGCGAGGACGGGTCCAGCCCCGCCGTGCCCTCGGTCCTGGAGGACCGGCGCGTACTCGTGGCGGCCGAGAACCCGACGACCCGCGCCCTCCTCCGTCAGCAGGTCGAGCACGGCGGCATGGCGGCGACCGTCGCGTCGACCCCCGCAGAGGTGCGCGACCACCTCCGCGACGATCCGGGCTTCGACCTGCTCCTTCTGGACGCCCGACTGGCCGACACGAGCGGGCCTGCGCTGGACGCCCATCTGCGCGAGCCCAAAGACACGCCCCCCGTGCCGGTTGTTCTCCTCAGCTCGGTCCATCGGCACGGCGAGGACGAGGCGGCATACGCCGCACGGCTCCACAAGCCTGTCAAGCGGTCGCCCCTCTACGAAACGATGGCAAAGGTGCTCGGCGCGTCGTCTTCCGCCGACGAGGCACGTGGCGAACCGGGGCGTCCCGGGCAGGCGTCTCTGCGCGTCCTGCTGGCCGAAGACGATGCCGTCAACCAGCAGATGGCCACTCAGTTGTTGGAGAATGAGGGGCACGACGTGGAGGTCGCTCCCACTGGACTCGACGCCCTGGACGCCCTTCAGGAACAGTCCTACGATGTTGTGCTGATGGACGTACAGATGCCGGAGATGGACGGCCTGGAGGCCACGCGCCGCATCCGCGAAGAGTGGGGGCCCGACGCGCAGCCCCACATCATCGCCCTCACTGCCGCGGTCACGGAAGAGGACCGGCGGCGCTGCCACGAGGCAGGGGCCGACGACTTCCTGAGCAAGCCTCTCAAGAGTGAGGCGCTTGCCAACGCCCTTCCGGAACGCCCCGGCGCGGGGACGGGGGCCGGGCATGGTGCGTAGGGGGAGATGCGTGAGACGTGATGCGTGAGACGTGATGCGTGAGGCTTGTGCTGTCCTGAATCACACCTGAGTCACGCTTCGCTCGTCACGAATCACGCCCTACACCGCACCCACGATCGCCCCACGTTTGCTTCAGCCCGCCACGCCCCGACGATCTCGTTCAGGGCATCGAGCTCGATGAGAAACGAATCGTGGCCGTGGGGGCCCGCCAGCACCTCCAGGGTGGCCCTTGGCAAATGCCGCGCCAGCTCCTCCTGCTCGGACAGCGGATAGAGCACGTCCGACTCGATGCCCACGACGAGACTCGGCTGCTCGATGGATTCCAGCACGGCCTCGTACTCGTCGCGTCCGCGGGCCACGTCGTGCGTGTCCATCTGCCGGGTGAGGGCCACGTAGCAGTTCGCGTCGAACCGGTCGACGAGCGTCTCGCCCTGATGGCGCAGGTAGCTCTCCACCGCGTAGGGCGTGCCGTCCTTCTCTGGCATTACATCGCGCCCAAACCGCCCCTCGAAGGACGGCCGCGACCGGTACGACACCATCGCCATCATGCGCGCAGAGGCCAGCCCGTCGCTCGGCGGATCGTCCGGCGGATAGCGCCCGCCCTGCCACTTCGGGTCGGCGGCAATGGCCTGCCGCTGCGCCTCGCTCCACCCAATCTGCCAGGCCGTGTGGCGCCCGCCGACAGCAATGGGCACGAGCGACTGCACGAACGGCCCCCCGGCGTCGGTTGTCTCGAAGGCCCACTCCAGCACCTGCATGCCCCCCATCGATGCTCCGACGGCACAGCCCACCCGCCGCACGCCGAGCCGCTCCAACGCGCGGCGGTGCAGCGCCACCGTGTCGCGGATCGTGAACGCCGGGAAATCGGGGCCGTAGCGTGTGCCCGTCTCTGGATTTGTGGTCACCGGGGAGGCCGAGCCGTACGGCGAGCCCGGCACGTTCAGGCACACCACGAAGTCCTCCGTGGGGTCGAGCGCGCGACCGGGGCCGAGGAGCCGCCCCCACCAGTCGTCCACATTCGTGTCGGCGGTGAGGGCATGGCTCACGAGGACCGCATTGGTGCCCGCCGCGTTGAGCGTGCCCCACGTCCGGTACGCCACGGGCACGTCCCGCAGCGTCGTGCCGGTTTCGAGAGTGAACTGAGGGAGAGTGAGGGTCGTTGGCATCGG
>NZ_JAZKRW010000138.1:0-7418 GCF_036626415.1 Salinibacter sp. | reverse complement strand
ATCTTGCCGCCCACCATGCGCCACTGTCCGGCGTATGGGGTGTCGGGGGCGCGGTGGAGGAGTAAAAACTCGGGGTTTACGGACGACTCGCGGTACGGATACACGTCGACGACGCGGACGGTGGAGTCGGGCATGGCGGACGGCGGCCGGGTCACCGGTGACGGACCCGTCAACCTAGGCATCGGCGCCGAGAGTGTCGATCCGGAAGAGGCCGTGTGGCCGGGACCGACCATCTGAATGAATGTGCATGTGTGGTCGTTTTCACACGTGGAACCCCGGCAGGCGCCCGTCGATAGGCAAGGTGTCTCTTGACAATCTCCCCTCTTCCCATGCAGGGCCGTCATCCCATCCTGGTCGGGCTTCTGCTCGTGGCGTTTGCCACGGGTGGGGTGATCGGGCCGACCGTGCACCTCGTCCGGCATGGGGAGGCACAGCGGAGTGGTGAGACGGAGCCGTCCTGCCATACGGCGGACGTCCACGCGTCGGACGGACCGCTCTGGACGGACGCGACCGATGGACGGATTGTGCCGGAGTGTGACCTCTGTGCCACCCGCCTTCTGCTGGTGCCACCGGCGCCCATTCCGGCCACGGCCCCACGCGTGATGGGGAAGCCAGCCGTTGAAGTCCGGTCGCACGCTGCGGTCGCCGCCGTGGCATCCGTTTGGTTTATTCGCGGGCCTCCATCTCCCTCTGGGGCCCGCCTCGCGTAGTCCCGTTGCCTCCGGCATCGCTCCGCCCCCTCAACCCCTGTTGGCGAGCCGCGCGTCTGCGTCTCGCCCGTACAGGATCGGCGTCTGTCTGCACAGTAGCAGACTCAGCGCGGCATGGGGCCCTGTGCATGCCTGTCGTCTCCGTGACTGCAGTGGTTGGGCCTCCCTCTCGTCTCCTCATCCCGTCTGTACTGCCGGGATGGCCCTGTTTGCTCCGTTGCACCAGTGTATCCCGTTCTATGTCGACCCGTATTCTGACCGCTTTTTTCGTTCTGACTGCTCTCCTAGTCTCCCCCGCTGAGGCTCAGTCCTCCCGAAGCACCGTGACCGGCACCGTCACGGACGCGGACGGGGCGCCCCTGCCCGGCGCCCAGATCGCCGACGTGGCGTTCCAGCGCGGCACCACCGCCGGGCCCGACGGCCGGTACCGGCTTGAGGGCCTCCCCCCTGGCGACCATACCCTCGAAATCCGATTCGTCGGCTACCAGACGGCCGTCCGAGAGATCACGCTCGACGCCGGCGAAACGGTGACGGTTGACGTGTCGCTCAAGACGCGTGTGCTGGAGACCGAAGGCGTCACTGTGACGGGCACGGCCCGCGCCCGAAGCACCCTCACCACGCCCCAGAGCGTCGACGTGCTGGGCGCCGAGGACCTGGACACCGACCGCAGTGCGGCGCTCGGCGACGTGCTGTCCGAAAATGTGGCGGGCGTGTCGTCGATCCAGACCGGCTCACAGGCGGGCAAGCCGGTCCTGCGGGGCCTCTCCGGCAACCGCATTCGCGTGTTGAAAGACGGCATTGCGCAGGAGTACTACCAGTTTGGCGTGCGTCACTTCCCCACCACCTCCTCGAACGAGGCGGAGCGCATCGAGGTGGTGCGCGGCCCCAGCAGCATCCAGTACGGCTCCGACGCCCTCGGCGGCGCGATCAACGTCCTCACCAAGGACGCGCCCACCGCCGACCTCAATGAGACGCAGGTTGGCGGCACATTCCGCTCCCAGTACTTCACGAACAACAACGAGCGCGCAGTCGGGCTGGACCTGGAGGGCGCTCGGGGAAGCGTCGGCGCCCGCGCCGGGTTCGAGCGTCGTCTTTCCGACAATTATACGGCCCCTGAGGAGAGGACCTTCTTTGAAGCAGAGGATAAGAGCCCTGGTCCATTTAACGACCCGAAGTATACCGGCGAAATTCCGTTCACCAATTTCGAGCAGTGGAACGGGTACGCCCAGGTCGGCACGCAGGGGGACTTCGGGTCTGCCCAGCTCTATGGCGACTACTGGATCAACCGGCACAACTTTCTGCTGCCCACCGGCGGGCCTGGGGCAGAAAACGCGGACGGGCAGGGCCAGAACCTGGAGCACGGCAACCTCGTGGCGAAGGCGAATCTCGTGGCCGACGGGTTCGTCATCCGCCCCCGCCTGAGCCTGCAGACCTCGATTCGGCAGGCCGGAACGGCGGACGGAGACGAAATCCTCGACTTCATCGACGAAAACGGCGGCTTCGACGACTTCGACTACCCGCTGGACCTGAAAACTGACATTTACACCGGCCGCCTGGAGGTGGCCCATCCGAAGATTGGAGCCGTGGGCGGCACGCTTGGGGCCGAGGTGCAGCTTCAGGACGCCAACACCCGCGGCCCGGCCGAGCTCCAACCGACCGCCGACACCTGGAACGTGGGGCTCTTCGCGTTCGAAGAGATTGACCTGGCGCCGTGGACCCTGAACGCGGGCGTCCGGGGCGACTTTCGTACCGTCGACGCGGAACCAAATGAGAACACACGTGCCGCGGACAAGCTGGAGAACGACTACCTCACGCTGTCCGGCGCGCTGGGCGCGAACGTGAAAGTGGCCGACGGCGTGGCCCTCGCGGCCAACCTCAGCAGCGGCTTCCGCGCGCCGAGTATCTTCGAGCTGTACGCCAACGGGGTGCACGGCGGCGTGGCCGCCTTTCAAGTGGGGGATCCGGACCTCGACCCGGAGCGGGCCTACAGCGCCGACGTGTCGGTGCGGGTGCGGCGGGACCGGCTGACCGCCGAGGTGACTGGCTACGCCAACGCCATCAACGACTACATCTTCCTGGAAAACACGGGCAACAGGGGGCCGAATGGGAACCTGCCCGAGTTTGCCGCTAGCCAGACCGATGTCCTTATCCCCGGCCTTGAGGCGAAAGTGGAAACACAGCTGCGGCCGTGGCTGCACGTAGGGGGGCAGTTTACCGTCCTGGGCGGAACCGGCGACGGGCTCGGCAGCGACGGTGGGGATGGCGACCTGCCGCTGCTCCCGGCCAACAACGTGCAGGGTTTCGTCCACCTGACGCCCGACGGGCAGGGGCCGCTCCGCAACCCGCGGATCGAGGTGGACCTGAAACGCGGCTTCGACAAGGACGCGGCCGGCCGGTTCGAGCCGTTTTCTCAGTTCGACGGGGACTTCGGTCCGCCGTTCGGCACGGCGTCCACGAAGGCGTACACGACGGTCGACGCGTCCGCCGAAAGCCGCTTTGCCCTCGGCCTCGGCGCACAGCCGTCCCTCCGGGTGGCGGTGCGGAACGTGTTCGACACCACGTACCGCGACTTCCTGGACACGTACAAAGGCTATGCTTTGTCGCCGGGCCGCGACGTGCGCGTGAGCCTGTCGGTGCCGTTTTAGCCCTCCGCGCACCGATGCCATTCCGACGCAGTCCTGTTCCGATCGTAGACCGGCCGGGCCGGCCCCGTGCGGGCCCGTCGGTCCACACCGGTTCATGAGTCTGCTGTACGTCTCACGCCCAAAGCTTCCCCTTTGCCATGAACGACAAGCTTCCCGTCACGGTCCTGTCCGGCTACCTCGGCGCCGGCAAGACGACGCTTCTCCAGCACATTCTGCACAACGCCGAGGACAAGCGCATCGCCGTCATTGTGAATGACATGGCCGAGGTCAACATCGACGCCTCCCTCGTAGAAGAACAGTCCGACCTCGTGCAGACCGACGAGCGCCTGGTCGAGATGTCGAACGGCTGCATCTGCTGCACAATGCGGGAAGACCTGCTGACCGAGGTCAAGGCGCTGGCCGACGATGGGCGGTTCGACCACCTGGTGATCGAGTCGAGCGGCATCTCGGAGCCGATGCCCGTGGCCGTCACCTTCGACCTGTCCGATGAGTTCGGGCACACCCTGTCCGAGATCGCAAAAATCGACACGATGGTGACAGTCGTCGACGCGGCTCGCTTCACCGAGGACTTCAATTCGACCGACCTGCTTCACGATCGTGGCCAGGAGACCGGGCCGGACGACGATCGAACGCTGGTGGACTTGCTTATCGATCAGATCGAGTTCGCCAATGTCATTTTGATCAACAAGACGGACCTCGTTTCTGCCGAGCAAGTCAACTTCTTGAAAGACGTCCTGCGGACGCTCAATCCGGAGGCAACCCTTCTTCCCACCGAGCATTCGGAGGTGGACCTGGACACGGTTGTCGGGACCGGAGCGTTTGATTTCGAGGCCGCTCAGAACATGCCGGGGTGGGTCAAGGAACTGGACGATGAGCACGTGCCGGAGACCGAGGAATACGGCATTGCCAGCTTTACCTACCGGGCGCGTCGTCCCTTTCATCCGCGCCGGTTCTGGGACGTCTTCCAAGGCTCCTGGCCCGGAGTGGTCCGCGCGAAGGGCTTCTTCTGGCTCGGCACCCGTGACGCCGTCGTGGGCGAACTGTCGCAGGCCGGACGCATGCGGGAGCAGCGCCCCACCGGCTACTGGTGGGCGGCCCTCCCGGAGGCGGAGTGGCCGGACGACCCACAGACACGGGCGCTCATCTTCGACCGCTGGGACGAGGAGTATGGCGACCGCCGGCAAGAACTTGTCTTTATCGGGGTTGATATGGAGGAGGCCACGCTCCGCGCCCGTCTTGACGCGTGTTTAATGACGGACGACGAAGCGCAGGCGTGTCTGGACGACGCGCCGTCGATTTCCGACCCGTTTCCGTCGTGGGACCAAGCACGGGCGTAGGCGGCGCTCGCCCGTGTGTCCTTCAGCGCCCGAAACGTGAACAGCGACGACAACACCGGCAATGCGTTCTTCCTCCTCAACATCGATGCTCCGAGACCAGCGTGCCCGGTGGGCCGTCGGCCTCGGTGGCGGCAGCATGGGCCTCATGACCGTTCTTGGCCTCGCGGTGGGCTTAACGAAGCTGCTTGCGATTGGCTGGACGGCCTTTCTCGTGATGATGGCAGGGGCGGAACTGGGCCGCCGGGCGGAGAGGCAGATCGTCGGGACGCCGGGACAGCGGCTTCGTCGCTTGGCGTGGGCGTATGGGCTGTCGAGCGGGGCCATGGTCACAAGTGCCGCCCTCTTCCTGGTGCCGAATGCTGTGTCGCACGATGTGTCCCTGGGCGGGCTCGGCATCGCGCTCGGGATCGTGGGCGGCTTCGCGGTCCATACGATCCTGCACCGTGAGGAGCCCGGCACGGACGGTTCTGCGGGCCCAGTTGTGTGGGTGCTGTCGATGCATGCGCTGGGGGCGGGGCTCGTCATTGGGGCCGTGTACGCCACAATGCCGGCCCTCGGGGCGCTCCTCGGGCTCGCCATCGTGTCTCACAAAGGCCCGGCCGGATATGCCGCCGCCCGCCGGCTGCAGCGACGGGGCGCCCCGGTCTCGCTCCTGCTCTGGCCGGCCGCGGCCGTCTGCGTCGCCGCGGTCCCCGTGGGACTGATCGACCCGCCGACGAGTGATGCGGTTCATGCTGTCGTGTTCGGGACCGCCACGGGGCTGTTTCTGCACGTGGCCGTCGACTTCCTCCCGCGGTGCGGATGGGGCAGTGAGCTGTACCGCGCGGCCAACCTGCCATCCGCCCCTGAATCGGTCCCCAGGTGTGAGGGGCTCGGGAACGTGCGCCACCACGCTGTGTGGAGCACCCTGGTGGGAAGCGTGCTCGTCGCGGGGTGCTGGGGGCTCCTGTAAATCGAATTCCGCGCTGGCGGCTCGATGGTGAACGTGGCGCGCGGTGATTTGAGGAAGGTGGGATCTCAATAAACATTGCTGCGGGGCTGAGGTTGAACGCCATCCTTCTCGCGCTCCGGAACGCTCGCCCAGTGAGGGGGGAGGAAGCCGTCTTGGCAGCCGCCCCCCCTTGTGACCCTTCTGTGTGTCCGTGACTGTATTCCGCGCTGGACTTCTTGCTGGAGGCGTTGCGCTTGGGCTGGTGGTCCTTGGGCTGGGGGGCGCGTGTCGTCCCTTGGGCCTACTGGGGCCCTCCTCGGCCCCAGAAGACTCGGCGACGGTCCTGTGGGCCGGGGGCGTCACGGACTCCTCCGCCCGCGTGGTGGCCCGCCCCGCGATACCGGAGGGCGAGGTTCGTCTGGCGGTGGACACGACCGGCACCTGGACGAATCCCCGAATCGTCGACGGAACCGCCCCCGCCACCAACCCCGACGTGCGGCACTTTTCCCTCGACGGGCTCGCGCCCCGCACCACGTACCACTACGCGCTTTCCCGCGGGGGGACGGTCGACACCACCGCGCAGGGCCAGTTTCGGACGTTTGGAACGGGGGCCTTCTCGTTTCGGGTCGCCCTGGGGGCCTGTGCGCGGACGGGGTCGCGGCACCCGGTCTTCGACGCGGTCCGGCGCGCCCGCCCCGACCTGTTTTTGCACCTGGGCGACCTCCACTACGAAGACATTGACGTGGCCAATCCAGGGGCCTTTCGCACGGCCTACCGGCAGGTCCATGCCTCGCCTCCCCAGGCGCGCCTCTTCCGGTCGACGGCGCTGGCGTACGTGTGGGACGACCACGACTACGGCCCCAACAATAGTTCGCGCCGGGCGCCGGGGCAGGACGTGGCCCAGCAGGTATACCGCGAGTATGTGCCGCACTACCACCTCGCCCCGGAGACGCGGAGGGAGCCGATCTATCAGGCATTCACGGTCGGGCGGGTGCGGGTTCTGCTCACGGATCTGCGCTCGGCCCGCACCCGCAACGCGGCGCCCGATTCTGTGCAGACAATGATGGGGGCCGCCCAGAAGGCGTGGTTCAAGCGCCAGCTGGCCCAGGCCAAAGACGAGTATCCCGTCATCGCCTGGGGCAGTAGCGTGCCCTGGATTGGGGCGCCGGGGGACTCCAATGACCACTGGGGCGGGTTTGCGGCGGAGCGTCGCGAGCTGGCCACCTACATCGACTCGCTCGGGGTGGCCGACCAGCTGGTCGCGCTCTCCGGCGACGCCCACATGGTGGCGCTCGACGACGGCACGCACAACCAGTACGGGCGAGAGGGCGGCGGGGGCTTCCCGGTCGTGCACGCGGCGTCCTTCGACCGACTCGGATCTGTGAAGGGCGGGCCGTACACCCACGGGCCGTATCCCACCCCCACCCGCCTTCTGGGGCAAAACGATGGGCAGTTCGTCCTGATGGACGTGCAGGACGATGGGGGCGAAGAGGTGTGCGTCACCTGGACCGGCAAGCGGTACGAGGCCGATGCCAACCGGCTCATCACCCTGCTTGAGTGGAGCCGCTGCTTTCCCGCGCCCTGAGAGATGCTGTGTTGCTGTTTTTATTTTTCATTTATCTCTCGGGGTACGCGCGGCCTCGCCGGGCTGCACATCGCCCCTTCAGTCCACCGGCAGCACTCTGACAGCACTTCTTCGCTGGCGCGCAGGGCGCACCACTACAGCCCTCATTCAGGCTACGATTTTCGCGCCGTCACCTCTCGCTCTCGCGATCCGACCCAAAATCAAAGCAGA
>NZ_JAZKRW010000137.1:0-7427 GCF_036626415.1 Salinibacter sp. | reverse complement strand
GGGTCCCCGAGCGGCTCGGGCAGCAGGGCAAAGTAGGCCACCGAGTTGACGGTCGTCTCCACAGACGCCCGCTCGGACGGGGTGAGCGAGACGGTGTCCCCCTCCACCACGCGGTAGCGCCCGTCGTTCGTGAGGCCCTCGGTCACGGACCGGCCCAGCGAATCGGCGTAGGCACGCCGGTAGTGAAACGTCCCGCCGTCCTGCCGGAGGCGATACGCGTCGTCTCGGAAATCGAACGTGACCAGGGCCCGGTCGAGCACCGAGGCCCCGTGGGCGGCCTGGGCACTGTCGATCACGGCCTCGGCGGACGGCGACGGGGCCGGGGCCCCGCAGGCCCCGAGGAGAAGCACGAGGGCCGCGGTGGGCAAAAGAGCAAGATGGCGCATGCGAGACAGAGGGAGCGTGCGGTCGGAGGACAGTGAGCGGCATGTCTAATCGCCCATGGGGAGTGGAGTTGCGTCGGGACGGTCGGGGGACGTACGGCCGTCTCCGTTCCGTCTCGCCACGAACCGCGCACCGGGGCGGTGCGTAGGGAAGACCTTGTGGAACGGGGCGCGGTCCCGAGCCTTCTTCTGAATCACGTGTCTTCGCATG
This sequence comes from Salinibacter sp., assembly GCF_036626415.1. Taxonomy (GTDB): domain Bacteria; phylum Bacteroidota; class Rhodothermia; order Rhodothermales; family Salinibacteraceae; genus Salinibacter. The sequence continues at coordinate 6,833 of NZ_JAZKRW010000137.1, read as the reverse complement.
GCCCCACCAAACGCGCATCGATTCCGGGCGCTGGGCCTCCTGATCGGGGCGTGGGTGGGCGGGATGTTGTTGGGCGCCTGCTCGGGCCCGGCCCCGGAGTCGACCGATCAGTCCCTCATGGTGGAGCCAGGCGCCCGCATCTATCACGTGCAGCTCCGACTCACGGAGGACAAGGCCCAGGCGGCCGAGACGCTCGGGCGGGCCGAACAGTGGTGGCGCGAGCAATCCCCGGCGGACCGTCCCCCGCCTGTCCAGCGGGCCCGCTCTTCCGAGGCGCCCGTCACGATTGCGTGGAAGGCGCCCTTCTACCGCGTGCGGCTTGGCCCCTTCGCCACGGAGGCGCAGGCCGAGGCCGTCCTCGACGCCGCCCGCCCGACGTTTCCGGACGCCTTCGTCGCCCCCGATCGCGCGGAGGGCTCTGATCAGAAGCGCTGACCCCGCCTTTTCTCTTCTCCGTTCTCAGTATTGCCCAGAACCATGAACATCGCCCTCGTCCAGCACGCCCACCCGTCTTCACCCTCGGCCGCCGTCGATCGCGGCGCACGGGCGGTGCGGGCGGCCGCCGACGCTGGGGCCGACCTCGTCGTCTTCCCCGAGCTCTCGTTCACGCCCTTCTACCCGCGGGTGCCCATCACGGAGCGAGACCAGAGCGCCCTCGATCTCGCCGAGCCGGTGCCGGGCCCCACGACGGAGGCCCTCGCCGAGGCCGCCGCCGACCGGGGAGTGGTCGTCGTCTTCAACCTGATGGAGCGCGATGGAGACCGCACGTTCGACACCTCGCCCGTCCTCGACGCCGACGGCACGCTGCTCGGTCGGACGCGCATGATGCACATCACCGAGTACGAACACTTTCACGAGCAGGGCTACTACGCCCCGGGCGACACCGGCGCGCCCGTCTACGACACGGCCGCCGGACGGATCGGCGTGGCCGTCTGCTACGATCGGCACTACCCCGAGTACCTGCGGGCGCTGGCCCTGCAGGACGCCGACCTCGTGGTGGTGCCGCAGGCGGGCACCGTCGGGGAGTGGCCCGACGGGATGTACGAGGCCGAGCTTCGGACGGCTGCGCTCCAGCACGGGTTTTTTACGGCGCTCGCCAACCGCACGGGACCCGAGGGCGACATGCCGTTTGCGGGCCGCTCCTTCGTGACGGACCCGTTCGGGGAGGTCCTCACCCGGGCCCCCGGCGCCGAGGAAACCATCCTGCACGCCTCGGTCGACCTGGCCCGGACGGCCGAGGCCCCGGCCCGCCAGCTGTTTCTCCGCCATCGGCGTCCCGACCAGTACGAACGGGGCGCCGTGGCCCTCGCGTCGGACCGGACGGACTGAATGCGTCGGCCTCGTCCGCGTCGCCCTCCTGCTAAGCGAAGTACACGCCGAGGTACCGATTCCACAACATCAGGACGAGCATGACGACCCAGAGCAGGTGACCTACCCCAGTCCCGATGGCGACCTTCTTCCGGGCCGCGTCGGCCGCATCGGCCCCCAGCGACGCGCCCCCCTCCCCCGTCACGAACGCGTAAAGCGTATTCCACCCCGGCCGGATCACAAAGAGCTGGTCCGCCGCAAACAGCACGATGAGGGTGACGGACGTATGGTAGAGTGGCCCGTAGGCGGCAAAGTGCCCGCCCGCCACAAACGCCCCGAGCGAGAACACGAGGGTCAGCACCGCGAAGATGTTCATCTGCCGTACCGTGGCCGCCCCGTCGGTCGCGAGCGCGACCCCGGCCTCCCCGCCCTGGTCGAGCACCGTGCGGGCCCGCCCCGCAAGACGGAGGCCTAGCCCGAACCACGCGGCGGCCGTGATGATGTGGAGCGTGACGAGAACGGAGAAGATCATGGGAGCGCGGAGGGTGAGTACGAATCACATTCGCTGCCCTCTCACGCACGGCCCGAGGGAGAGTTTTGTCGACACACCTTCTTCGTCGTCCCGGAGCGCGGCCGAACGAGAGGGCACCCAATCTGGTTAGTGGGTGACGCTCTGGGTCTACAACAGAACCCTTCCCTGGATGGACGCCACCCCCCTCGGCCGCGGGCTGATATACCTGGGCGTCGGGCTCGCCCTGTTGGGCGGACTCGTCATGCTTCTCGGACAGGTTCTCGACCTGGGCAACCTTCCGGGCGACCTGGTTTATCGGGGCGACAACGTGCGGGTCTACGTCCCCATCGCCACCATGATCGTCCTGAGTGTCGTGCTCACGCTTCTCGTGAACCTGGCCCTCCGTCTCTTCCGATAGCCCCCGAAACGCCACGACAGTTGCCGGACTGCCACCCACTGGGGGAATGCGATCGGCGGATCTTCTCGGCCCGTTGGAAATTGCAGGTCAGTCCGTTGGGACTACCAATATTCCACCGATCCACCCGCTACATTTCCCTCCTCTCGTGCACCCCCCTCTCGTGCGGTTCTGGCTCGCAGAGCACCTGGCCCTACCACTCTGGCCCGCCGTCGTGTCTGTCCTGTTGGCCCTCGGCCTGGCTTCCCTCCCTCAGGCCGCGCAGGCACAGTCGTCCATCACCGGCGGGGCGATCGAATGCACGGACGGAACCGCAGATCAGTATCCGTGCGCCAATGCCGACCTGCTGTCGCTTCTCTCCATCAGTGCTCTCGGTGGAGACGCGGGCACGGACCTCAACGACGTCTGGGGCTGGACCGACCCTCGAACCGGAACCGAATACGCGCTAGTGGGCCGCACCGACGGCACCGCGTTCGTGGACGTCAGCACCCCTACCGATCCCGTCTATCTGGGCGAACTCCCTACCCATACAACCGAGAGCCCCTGGCGCGACGTGAAGGTGTACGATCACTACGCCTTCGTTGTCAGTGAGGCGCCCGGGCACGGCATGCAGGTATTCGACCTGACTCGTCTCCGCGACGTGGGCGCGGACGAGCGGCCCAAGACGTTCGACGAGACCGCCCACTACGACGGGAGCGATTCGGTCCGCCTCGAAACCGCACACAACGTGGCCGTCAATCCCGAGACGGGTTTTGCCTACATCGTGGGGGGAGGTGCGTCCGGGCCGGCCAACACCTGCGGCGGGGGGCTCCACATGGTCAACGTGCAGTCCCCCGCCACCCCCACCTTCGCGGGATGCTTCCCCGACGTCTCTGAAGGAGTCGGCGCGCCCAGCCGCCCGGACCGCTTCTCCGGGCCGTCCTCCTCCACGCCCGCCGGTGCCGCAGCAAGTGCACTGGAGACGGAGCGTGCCAAGGACTCCGGGTACACCCACGATGCACAGTGCGTTACGTACCGGGGGCCGGATACAACGTATCAGGGGGACGAACTGTGCTTCAACGCCAACGAGACTGTTCTCACCATTGCCGACGTGACCAACAAGGAGGCCCCGACGAGAATTTCCGAGACGGACTATCCAGACGTCGGGTACGTGCACCAGGCGTGGCTCACGGACGATCACCGCTACCTGTACGTCGACGACGAGTTGGACGAGCGGAACGAGCTCGTGGATCGGACCCGCACCATTGTCCTGGACGTGACGGACCTAGAGAACCCGACCCACGAAGCGAGCTTTTCGGGGGCGACCGGGGCCATCGACCACAATCAGTACATCCACGGCCCGTATTCCTACCAGGCCAACTACGAGAGCGGGCTCCGTGTCCTGGACGTGGCCGCCCCGGAATCTCCAGAGGAGGTGGCCCACTTCGACACGTACCCGGACAGTGATGCGCCGCAGTTTCGGGGCGCGTGGAGCACCTATCCGTTCTTTGATCGCAACATCGTGCTCGTGAGCAGCATTGGGGAGGGATTGTTCGTGGTCCAGCCACGGCCCTCGCCGTTTCTCTCATTCACGGGCACACCTCAGGGCCAAGGCGCACAACTCCAGTGGTCGACCTCGGAGACGGCCCGGACGGCCCGGGTCGATGTCGAGCACAAGCCCCCCGGGGCGGACGCTTGGCAGCGACGGACGACCGTTGAGGAAGATGGCGGTTCCGGCGCGCGCGACCACAGTGTTTCCCTCGACGACCTGCGGCCGGGAACGCATCAATTCCGGCTCCGACATACCTCGACGGAAGGAACCGTACGCACCAGCAGGGCCCAATCGGTGACGATTCTACCGTCCGACCCTGTGGCCATTGAGGGCCCTTCCCCAAACCCAACCCGTGGTCTGTCCGTCACTCGACTCACCCTCCGCGAGACACAGCATCTCCGTGTCGTGTTGTACGATGGCCTCGGCCGCCGTGTCCGCCTGCTCCATGATGGCCGTGTCGACGCCGGCGTGGTTCAGCGGTTTCGCATCCGTGCGTCCCAGCACGCCAGCGGCACATACTTCCTCCACGTTCAGGGGGAGTCGGTAGAGCTCCTGCGCAAGGTCGTCGTCGCACAATAGCGCCCCCCGCTCCGTCAAGCAGGCACTTGAGACGGACCCGTGTTTCATTGCATCCTACCGGTGGCTTTCTTCCTTGCCCCCTTCCAACCTCGCTAAACTACCGCTCGGCCTGCGCTGGCTTCTTCCTCGCACCTTCCTACGGTCCCCATGTCCACATCGCTCGACAACTCCATCCTCACCGTCATCCTTGGCGGCGGAAAAGGCACTCGCCTCTACCCCCTCACCAAGCTCCGGGCCAAACCGGCCGTGCCCCTCGCCGGGCGCTACCGCCTGATTGACGTGCCCATCTCCACGAGCATCAACTCGGGCATCACCCGCATCTTCGTCCTCACCCAGTACAACTCGGCCAGCCTCAACCGCCACCTCGCCCGGGCCTATCAGTTCGACCGCTTCAGCAACGGCTTCGTGTCCATCCTGGCGGCCGAGCAGACCCCGTCGTCCAAGAACTGGTTCCAGGGCACCGCCGACGCCGTGCGCCGCAGCCTCCCCCACATCGAGGGCCACCGGCACCGCCACGTGCTCATCCTCTCGGGGGACCAGCTCTACTCGATGGACTACCGCAAGATGCTGGCCCACCACCGCGAGACAGACGCGGATGTGACCCTCGGCACCATTCCGGTGACCGCCGACGACGCCACGTCGTTCGGCATCCTGAAGACCGACGACGAGCACGTCATCACCGAATTCCACGAGAAGCCTGCCCGCGACGAGCTCGACGGCCTGGACAGTCCCGTCCCCCCTGCCCTCGAAGAACAAGGCCGCATGTATCATGCCTCGATGGGCATGTACATCTTCGACCGCGAGCCCCTGCGCGCCCTGCTGGATGCCAACCCAGACGACCATGACTTCGGCAACCAGATCATCCCGAAGGCGATCGACAAGATGCGGGTCGCGAGCTATCCGTTCTCCGGCTACTGGAGCGACATCGGGACCATCCGCTCCTTCTACGAGGCCAACCTGATGCTGGCGGAGCCGGAGCCGCCCTTCAGCCTGTACGACCCGAATCGGCCCCTCTACACCCGGGCGCGGATGCTGCCGCCGGCCAAGGTCCAAAACTCGACCGTGCAGAACTCGCTGATCGCGGAGGGAAGCCTCCTCGAAAACAGTCAGGTGTCTCAATCCGTCGTCGGCATTCGCTCGTACGTAGGCCCGGACACGACCCTCAAGAACACGGTCATGCTGGGCGCCGATCACTTCCGGTGGCACGAGATGGAGGAGCGCGGCTTCGTGGAGGGGCCGGCCGATCCGGGGATCGGGAAGGAATCGTACGTCGAGGGGGCCATCATCGACAAAAACGTCTCGATTGGCAAGCGGTGCATCATCAAGAACCAGGACAACGTGCAGGAGGCCGAGGAAGACAAGTACCACATCCGCGACGGCATCGTCGTCATTCCCAAAAACACCCACATCCCGGACGACACAATTATTTGACTGCGGGGACGGGGGAATGGAAAAGAGGTCAGAGGGAACCCATCCATTAAACCGCTTCCTCGCCAGCCCATTCCTCCCATACTCTTTGCTCCTCCCACGTACCTCTTTCCCCTTTCCTATGAAAATCGTAATCCTCACCAACGAGTACCCGCCCAACGTCTACGGCGGGGCCGGCGTGCACGTCGAGTACCTGACCCGCGAGCTGGCCGCCCTGGACAACCGGCAGCACGAGATCGAGGTGCTCTGCTTCGGGGAGCAGGACGAGACGGACGACAACCTGCGGGTGCGCGGCGTAGCGCCCGACGTTGAGCTGCCCCGCCAGGACGAGCGCCACGCCAAGTTCATGGACGCGATGGCGCGCGACCTGGTCATGGCCGGCTCCGTGGCCGACGCCGACATCATCCACGGCCACACCTGGTACTCGCACCTCGCCGGCTGCCTCGCCAAGCAACTGACCGGCGGCCGGCTGGTGCTCACCACCCACTCCCTGGAGCCGCACCGCCCCTGGAAACGCGAACAGCTCGGCCGGGGCTACGACGGCTCCTCGTGGGTGGAGCAGACCGCCTACGAGACCGCGGACGGCGTCGTGGCCGTCTCCGGCGCGATGAAGGAGGACGTGCAGGCCCTGTACGACGTCGGCGGGGCCCAGACGGAGGTCATCCACAACGGCATCGACATCGACCAGTACCGCCCGCGCCCCGACCGGTCGACGCTGGCGGAGTACGGCGTGGACCCCGACCGGCCGTTCGTGCTGTTCGTGGGCCGCATCACGCGGCAGAAGGGGATCCTGCACCTCGTGGAGGCAATCCACCACTTCGACGACGACATCCAGGTCGTCCTCTGCGCGGGCGCCCCGGACACCGAGGAGATCGGGGCGGAGATGGAACGCCGGGTGGAGACGGCCCGGGCGGAGACGGACAACCGCATCGTGTGGCTCGCCGAGATGCTGCCGCGCGAGGACGTGATCACGATGTACACCCACGCCTCGGTCTTCGTCTGCCCCAGCGTGTACGAGCCGTTCGGCATCATCAACCTGGAGGCGATGGCCTGCGAGACGC
>NZ_JAZKRW010000136.1:0-7483 GCF_036626415.1 Salinibacter sp. | reverse complement strand
CAGTCGCACCGCATCGCGCAGGAGGAGATCTTCGGCCCCGTCCTGTCGGTCACCACGTTCCGCACGCCCGAGGAGGCGGTGGAGCGCGCCAACAATACCGAGTACGGCCTCGCCTCCGGCATCTGGAGCGACAAGGGCTCGAAGCTGTTCTCGATCTCGCAGGCGCTGAAGAGCGGCGTGATCTGGGGCAACACCTACAATAAGTTCGATCCCGCCAGCCCCTTCGGCGGCTACAAGGAGAGCGGCTTCGGCCGCGAGGGCGGCATGCACGGTCTTCTTCCGTACCTTGAACTTCCATCGCAGTCATGGCAGCCACAGACGCCCACGAACGGCTCCCCGTCTACAAAACCCGCAAGCTCTACATCGGCGGCGGCTTCCCCCGAACCGAAAGCGGACGATACATAACCGCCACTGACCCAACCGGCGAATTCGTGGCCAACATCTGTCGCGCGTCGCGCAAGGACTTTCGAGATGCGGTCGTGGAGGCCCGGGAGGCCCAAGACGGGTGGGCGGAGCGGAGCGCCTTCAACCGGGGGCAGATCCTGTACCGGATGGCAGAGATGCTGGAGTCGCGCCGGTCGGCGTTCGTCGACACCCTGGTCGGGGCGGCCGGGTACGCCGACGAGGAGGCCGAGGCGGAGGTCGACGCGGCGATCGACCGGCTCGTCTACTACGCGGGCTGGACCGACAAATTCGCGCAGGCGTTCGGGAGCGTCAATCCGGTGGCGAGCTCGCACTTCGACTTTTCCGTGCCCGAGCCGTCGGGCGTCGTCGCTGCGTTTTGCCCGCAGGGGGCGCCGCTTCTGGGCCTCGTCTCCTGCATGGCCCCGATCCTCGTGCCCGGCAACACGGTGATCCTTCTCGTAGAGAACGACGCCCCGACGCTGGCCCTCGACCTCGCGGAAGTGCTCGACACGAGCGACCTTCCCGACGGGGTCGTGAACATCCTCACCGGCCACCGGGAGGAGCTCCGGGGGCATGTGGGGGGGCACCGCGACGTGGACGCGATCCTGAGCGTGGGGGCGTCGACGGAGGAGCGCACGATATTGCAGCAGGAGGGCGCAGAGAGCGTCACACGGATGGAGTTTCGCCCGGATCGGTCGCCCACGGAGTGGCGGGCCGATGAGAGTCAGTCCCCCTACTGGATCGTGCCGTTCGTGGAGTTCAAAACCACGTGGCACCCGGTCGGTCGCTAGAAGAGACGGACCGGTCTGATGGAGTCCTTTGCCAATCCTTGCTTTTCCATGCGTGTCTATTCGCCCCTCTCTATCTTCGCGCTGGCCACTGTTCTGTGTGCCTGCACGGGAACGTCGCAGACCTCGGGGCAGAGCGGCCCCGCCGAGCCTGAGCCGGAGGCCCGTGAGCGCGCGCCCTCGGTGGCTGCGTACGAGACCTTTGACCCGTCGGCCTACGACGCACGCCCCCCGGAGCGCACCGTGGAGGTGACCCACCAGGTCCCCGCACGATTGATGCAGGGGCGGGCGGACAAGGGCGTGCAGCAGACCGTCGACGGGTTTCGGGTTCAGGTGTTCTCGGCCCGGGACAAGCAGGCGGCGCAGGACTTTCGGGAGCAGATGCGGCTGTGGTGGCAGGAAAACAAAGGGGCGGCCCCGGTCTCGGTGTTAGGAGAGACGCCCCCCATCGTCGTTCAGTACTCGCAGCCCTACTATCGGGTGCGGATGGGGGCCTTTGCCGAGCGCGACGCCGCCGAAGACGCGCTTGCCTTTGTGCAAAAGGAGTACCCGAATGCCTTCATCGCCCGCAGCACCGTTACGGTGACGAGATGAGGACCCCGGTCGGCGGCATTACGGCGCAGAGCGCTCGAGGGATTGTGCCGTCTCCGCGAGTCGGCCGACCAGCCTGGGGGCATACGTCTCGTGCTCCGGCTTCATCAGCACGCTGCGGAGGACGGCGGCCTCGTCCCGATCAGCCGTGAGGGACGGGTGGAGGGTCGTCAGGGCGTCGGCGGAGAGCCGGTAGACACTGGTGAAGATAGGGGCGTCCGGGTCGTTCATGGCCGCGTCGAAGAGGGCCTGGCTCGCCTCGTGAACGGCGGAGAGGGTTTTCTCCTCGGTCGTAGGCATGTACGCCACGATGTCCGTTTCCGGCGGGGCCACGACGCGGAGGGCGTCGGTGGCCTCCACCGCGTCGGTCCAGGTGCGGGCCGCCCGCACGCAGGCGGCCAGGATGGAACCGAGCCCATCGTCCGGCGCCAGGGGGAGGGCCTTCAGCGTGCACCAGAGCGCCCCGGCCGCCGCCCCGGGCCGCGAGCATTCCAGGCTGATCTCGCCGAGGTGCAGGTCGTCGGACGTGAAGTAGGTATACGGTGAGTCGTGCCGGTAGAAGCGCCCGACCGCCGGATCGCGGAAGAGGATGCACCCGCAGCCGTAGGGCTGGAGGCCGTGCTTGTGCGGGTCGATCGCCACGGAGTCGGCCTTTTCAATGGCCCGAAACCGCTCGGCGGGAAAGCCTTCAATCTCGGGCGCGGCGTCTTCTGTGAGTATCCGAAAGAAGCCCCCGTACGCGGCGTCGACGTGAACGCGGGCGTCGTGTGCCCTGCACAGCGGGATTGCGTCGTGGATGGGGTCGACGGCCCCGAGGCCCGTGGTCCCGGCGGTGAGCACGACTGTCCCGATGTCGTCCTGCTCCAGGGTCCGTTCGAGGCTGTGCAGGTCCATTCGCCCCCGCGCATCGGCCGATACCGGGACCACTTCCGTGTCGAGCACGTCGCCCATGCGCCCGTGAGTGTAGTGTGCATTCTCGGCCACGGCGACCGCCTGGGCCGGACGCAGCTCGCGGGCGACCCAGAGGGCCTCCAGGTTGGCCACGGTGCCGCCGCCGGTGAGGTGGCCGAGGGCCGTGTCGGGGAGGCCGAGCATGGCGGCCAAGTCGGCCACGACTTCCTTCTCCATCTGGCTGGTGGGTGGCCCGCCGTCGAGCGCGTGGTTGTTCGGGTTGATGCGCTGGGCGGCCGCGTACGCTGCGAGGGCAATGGGATGTGGCGGCTTCAGCATCTGCCCGGCGTAGCGCGGATGGTGGAACGGATAGTTGCCTTCGAGCCGCTCCAGGTACTCGTCGAATACCGCGTCGAGACGGCCCGGGTCGACGCCGAGGGACGGATGCGGGTCAAACGATCCCCAGGACTGCTCCCAACCTTCGACGTGCTGAAGGGCGCGGTGGAGGAGAGCGTTGGCGGACGTGGAATTGGCCACGATGGAATGGGAAAGATTGAAAGAGTACAGAGTGGAGAAACGGCTACTCGTCACACGTAGACACCGCTTCCGGAATTTTGGTTGGGGCGTTGAGGTACGTGGAAAGGTGCAGGGCAAGAAGGGGCGCGGTGAGGAGGCCTTTCGAGCCGAGGGCGGTGAACGACCAGATGCGCTCGCGCCGCGGAAGGGGCCCGAGGAGCGGCCGGTTCGTCTCCGGGTGTTTCACGCGGACGCCCGCTACTTCGTGGAGCACCTCGGCCTGCGTGAGGCTCTCAATCATGGTGCTCGTCTTTTCCTGGATGTACGCCGTGGCGTCCGGGTCCGGGGCGAGGTCGTCGTAGTCGTTGTCGTAGTTGCTGCCGAGGACGAGCGTGTTGCCCTCGGGGACGACGTAGCCCCGTCCCGACATCGGCGGGAGGGAGCCCGAGAGGGAGTCGGGGCGACGGACGCGGACGGTCTGCCCCTTCACGCCGTCCAGCCCCAGCCGACGCAGTTCGGGGAAGGGGGGAAAGCCCTGGCCGAGCGCCAGGAGCACGCGGTCAGCCCGCAGGTCTTCAGTGTCGTCGCCGCGGTCGACCTCCACCACCGCGGCGCCGGGCGTCTCGCGCCAGTACAGAACGGGCGCCTGCGTCTCGATCGTCGCCCCGCGGGCCTGTGCCGCGTCCAGTAACGCGTCGACCATCGCCTCGACGTTCACGGCGCCGCCCCGGGGAACGAAGAGCGCGCCGCGGTCCGGGCGCGCCGCGGGAAACCGGTCCTGCACGGCGCCGGGCGGCAGCCAGGTCGCGAGGTCCGGGTGGTCCTCAGCGGCCGCCCGGAAGGGCGCCACCTGGTCGGGCTCCACGGCGGGGCGCAGGACGCCGGTGTCGGGAAACAGCTCGGCGGCGTCGGCCCGTTCGAGGAGAGACGGCACGGCGTCCAGGGCTTCGTGCAGGCGCCAGACGGGACGGGCACGCCGGCCCATGAATGGGTTGACGAGCCCCGCGGCGGCCCCGGACGCCCCGGACGCGGGCTCCTCGGACTCCAGCACATGGACCTGGTGGTGTCGGCTCAAGGTAAAGGCCGCGCAGGCCCCGGCCAGCCCGGCCCCCGCGACGATGATGTCGGCGTCGTAACGCATCGGCAAAACAATAAAGCGCAGTGCAACGTCTTTTTTTCACACGTGTCCTACGGGCTGACGTTCGGGACAACTTCGAAAAATGATTCTCCGAGAACGAAGCAGCTGGGCGTCCGGGGGGGCGTGTCGTAGGGGGGCGGCCGGACGCTCCACGGCGTGTGTTGCATAAATCCTTTGTGTGGGTATGGATCGGGATGTTCTCATCGTTGGGGGCGGCACGATCGGGCTGAGCATCGGCTTTGAGCTCGTCCGCCGCGGCACCCCCGTAACCATTTTCGAGAAGGACGAGGCCGGACGCGGCACGTCGTACCAGGCGGCGGGCATGCTGGCCCCGGACGCTGAGATCGAGTTCGAGGAGCGAGAGCTGTACGACTTCAACCGAGAGAGCCTGCGGCGCTGGCCGGACTTTGCCGATCGGGTGGAGGCGGCCTCCGGGCAGTCGGTCGACTACCGCGACGAGGGGACGCTCATTGTGGCCGATGACCGCGATGCCGCCGAGGCCCTGGAGCGGCTCTACGAGTTTCAGCGGGACCAGGGCTTGGACGTGGAATGGCTCACCGGGGAAGAGGCGCGGGAGATCGAGCCGTTCGTGGCCCCGAGCCTGGCCGCCGCCGTGTTTGCCCCGTCGGACCACCAGGTCGACAACCGTCGCCTCGTGGCGGCGCTGAAAACGGCGTTCAAGGCAGAAGGGGGCACGCTGTACGAAGAGACGCCCGTCGAGGCGGTGGTGCCGGACGGGGAGGCCCCGGCGGTGCGAACGGCCGACGGAGAACGCATTGAGGGCACCCGTGTCGTGGTGGCGGCGGGCGTTTGGTCCCGCGAGCTCGATGGGCTGACCCCCGACGCCACGCCTCCAGTGCGCCCGGTGAAGGGACAATCGCTGCAACTTCGAAGCAAGCGCCCCTTCGATCTCCAGCACGTAATCCGAGGGCCCGAGGCGTACCTTGCCCCCAAGAGCGACGGGCGCATCGTCATGGGGGCCACAAGCGAAGAAATGGGCTTCGACACCACGGTGACGGCGGGGGGGCTCTACGACCTTCTGGAGGGGGGATGGGAGGTGGTGCCCGGCATCCGCGACCTGCCGGTGGACGAGACCTGGGCCGGGCTGCGGCCGGCGAGCCGCGACCACGCGCCCCTGCTGGGCCCATCGGCCGCCCCCGGCGTGCTCATGGCGACCGGTCACTACCGCCACGGCATTCTGCTGACGCCCATCACGGCCGAAGAGATTGCGCAAATGATCCACACGGGGGAAACCTCGAACTGGATCCAGCCGTTTTCTCCGTGTCGCTTTTCCAACCCCAAATCCTCCACTGCGTCCGCATGAGTTCTCCGGCCGACGCCACCATTCCCATCACGGTCAACGGCGATGCACGCACGGTCCCCGAGAACTATTCGCTGACCGAGCTGCTCCGGGACCTGGAAATCGACCCCGAGAACGAGGACGAGGCCGCCGGGGTCGCCGTGGCCCTTAACGAGAGCGTGGTCCGTCGCCAGGACTGGGACGGCGTGCGGCTGGCGGAAGAAGACTCGATCGAGGTCATTCAGGCGCAGCCGGGGGGATAGGACCAAGAAGAGGTGCCGACGTCTTTTCTGCTGAGTCTTCCGACCATGAGTGACGCCCCCCATACCAACGGAGCCTTCGCGAGCGAGGCGGACGACGCCCTCGTGATTGGCGACCACACCTTTTCGTCCCGTCTCATCGTGGGGACGAGCCGCTACCCAAACCCGCAGGTCATGCTCGATGCCCTGGAGGCGACGGGGACCGAACTGGTTACCGTCGCGATCCGGCGGGTGAACATCGAGAACCCGGCGCCCGAAAGCCACCTCGACCTCATCCGCAAGGGGGGGTACGAGGTCCTGCCGAATACGGCGGGCTGTTACACGGCCCGCGAGGCGGTCTTGACTGCTCGTCTCGCCCGGGAGGCCCTTGGGACCGACCTCCTCAAGCTGGAGGTGATTGGGGACGACGAGACCCTTATGCCGGATGTGGAGCAGCTGCTCGACGCGGCCCAGACGCTCGTCGACGACGGCTTTACGGTCCTTGCCTACGCGAACGACGACCCCATCACGTGCCGCAAGCTGGCGGATCTCGGGTGTGCGGCCGTGATGCCGCTCGGGTCGCCCATCGGGAGCGGCATGGGCATCGTCAACCCGTACAACCTGCGCATCATTCGGGAGATGGTGGAGGACACCCCTTTGATCGTCGACGCGGGCATCGGCACCGCCAGCGACGCCGTGACGGCCATGGAGCTCGGCTACGACGGCATCCTGCTCAATACGGCCATTGCCCAGGCCCAGCACCCGGTCGACATGGCCTCTGCGATGCGCATGGCGGTTGAGGCGGGACGAAAGGCCCACCGTGCCGGACGCGTCCCACAGCGCCTATACGCAGAGGCCTCTTCTCCGATGGAGGGGCGGGTTGAGGCGTAGACGAACAAGGCCGGCGAGGAGGCTGGGGGAGAGCGCCGAGGCCGGCGGAGGGGCCATAGGGGTTGGGCTCCGGCATCGGGGGGCAGCACTGAACCGCGAATCCTTTGACGACCTTCGCTGTGCACCTTCCATACCCATGCCTGGCCTTGATTGCCGACGAGTTTACCGACGACGCCCGGGCTGAGCGGGCGGTGGAGGCGGTAGAGGCCGGGGTGCGCTGGGTGCACCTCCGAGACCACAACGCGGGGCCGGAGGCGTTCACGTCGTCGGCCCGAACCCTCGTTCGCCGGCTCTATTCTGTGACGGCCGACGTCACCGTCACGATCAACAGCCACCTCGAGGTGGCCAATGATTTCGGGCTTGGAGTGCATGTCGGACGGCGAGGGCCGTCCGTGATGACGGCCCGTGAGACTCTGGGGGCGGACGCGCTGGTTGGATACTCCGCCCACGAGCACGTGGAGGCGGAAGGGGATCGCACGCAGGGGGTCGACTATTACTTCTTTAGTCCGGTCTTCCCAACGTCCAGCAAACCAGATCAGCCCCCCACCGGCGTTGGGCCCCTTCGGGCCTTCTGCCAGACGGCGGCCCCGGTGCCCGTTCTGGCCCTCGGCGGCATTACCCCCGAGCGGGTGCCTGTATGCCGGGAGGCCGGGGCTCGTGGCGTCGCTGTGCTTTCTGGCATCATGAACGTAGAGACGCCCCGGGCGGCGGCCCGCGCCTACCT
>NZ_JAZKRW010000135.1:0-7594 GCF_036626415.1 Salinibacter sp. | reverse complement strand
GCCGTGGAGGTGACGGTGCAGGGGCAAGAGCAGCTCCGCATCGGCACCGACGAGCCCGAGCGTCTGAAGCAGGCGTTGGATGCGGGAACCAATCACTAACGGACGCACGACATGCGCACAGTGCTGACCACGATTGTCTTGAGTATGGCATTTGCTGTGGGCGGGGTGGGGACTGTAGAGGGGCAGCCGGCACCGGTCATCGACTCAGTTGGGCAGGCCCTCATCGAGAACCAGCCAGGCGGCGCCGTCGTCGGCCTCCTGGACAACGACACCACCCGGCTCCATGCCTTCGGCGCCGCCGACTCTACCGGTCGTCTGCCGACGGCCCGGACTGTGTTTGAAGTTGGCTCGATCACCAAGACGTTCACGGGGCTGCTTCTGGCCGACGCGATCGAGCGGGGGTGGGTGGCGCGATCGACGCCGGTGGGGGCGCTCCTGCCAGATTCGGTGACCGTCGGCACGGCCGATTCGACACCGATCACGCTTGGGCACCTCGCCACGCACCGGTCCGGCCTGCCGCGCCTGCCCGCCAACCTGAATTCCGCCCTCCGGCCCACCGACCCGTACGCCGCGTATGGCGACAGTGCGCTCTACACCTTCCTCGACGGCTACGAGCTTCCGCGGGCGCCGGGCACAAAATACCAGTACTCAAATCTCGGCGCGGGGCTGCTCGGCCACCTGCTCGCCCGCCGGGCCGACACGACGTACGCTGCGCTTGTTCGCCGGCGCATCGCCAAGCCGCTCGGCCTGTCCGACACGCGAATTGATCTCACGGACGCCCAGCAGTCGCGCTTCGCTCAAGGCCACACCCGCACCGGTGCGCCTGCTCCGCCCTGGCACTTCGATGCGCTGGCCGGGGCCGGGGCCCTGCGCGCTACCGCCGCCGACATGCTGGCGTACCTCCGGGCGCACCACCGCGCCCTCGCGGCGTCTCCGGGCACGGCCACGGCCCTGCAATCGGCGATGCGGCGGGCTGCTACGATCCATGACTCTGCCGATAGCGAAGGGCCTCGAGTGGGCCTCGGCTGGCACCAGTCGACCCGCGACGGACACGAGGTGCTGTGGCACAACGGCGGCACCGGCGGCTTTCGGAGCTTCGTGGCGCTCGACCGTGAGACCGGTCACGGCGCCGTGGTGCTGGTGAGCACGGTCCTCGCCACCAGACGGGTGACCGAGGCCGGCTTCGCACTGCTGGGGGCGCTCCGACCAGCCCGGCCCGCACCGCCCGACTCATCGCCGTAACCGCTGCTGGATCCCGCGTGGACGCGATGCTCATGGCCGCCCTCTTCTACGTCGTCGCGGCGGTGCACGTGTTGCTCCCGCCGGACCAGCTGGTTCGCTTCTGGCGCCGCCGCTCCAGGGGGAGGACGACTACATCGCTTAGGGCGCGGCACCGGACCCGTCAACTACCACAGCGCCGCGCTCCGGTGTCCGCAACGACGTGCTCCACACCGCCCTGTAACAGTGTGCACGGCGCGCCCGTGCTTCGATCCTAGGGATGGGAACAGTCCCGCCGGCCCCCACGCTTCAATCGACGATTGTTCGCGTTCTCCCTCGGAACCGCTGCCCGACGATGTCCCGTCTCGGAGTCCTGCGTTTCCCCCTTGCCGCACTCTTCGCTCTCTTGTTCACAGCCAGCGTTGGGCCCGCCACGGCCCAGCCGTCCGACGCCACGCTCGACGAGGTCGACTACGGACAGTGGGAGCGGCTGGGCGGCGCCACCCTCTCGCCCGAGGGCACCTGGATGGCCACCCCCATCCGCCGCGTGAACGGCAACCACGAGCTGCGCATCCACCACACCCGGCGCGACACGACGCGCACCGTCGCCTTCGGGCGCAGCCCGGCCTTCTCGGCCGATGGCCAGTGGCTCGCGTACGCCATCGGCATGTCGGAAGAGAAGCGCAAAACGCTCCGGAAGCAGGAGAAGCCCGTCCGCCGCAAGATGGGCCTGCTGAACCTGGCGACCGGCGACACGACCGTCGTGCCCGCGGTGTCGGACTTTGCCTTCAGTGACGGCGGGCGCTACCTCGCCATGCGCCGCTACCCGCCCCAGGAGACCCCTGACGACATGCGCGGCGCCGACCTGCTGGTCCGCGACCTGCAGGCCGAATCGTACACCAGCTTCGGCAACGTGGCCGACATGGCGTGGCAGCACGAGGCCCCGCACCTCGCCCTCACCATCGACGGCATGACCGAAACCGGGAACGGTGTGCGTCTCTACGACGCGGCCACCGGACAGCTGCAGACCCTCGCCTCCACGCCCGGCGACTACACGGGCCTCTCGTGGCGCCCGGCCGAGGACGACCTCGCTGCGCTCCGGACCCGTGAGGACGACGACTGGCAACACAAGACCCATGTAGTGCTGGCCTGGACCGGCCTGAACGACGGTGCGCCCGAACGGCACCAGTTCGATCCCGCCACCGCCGAGGTTTTCCCTGACTCGCTCCGCATTGTGGACTACCGCACGCCGGAGTGGGCCACCGAACGCGAACGTCTCTTCTTCGGTGTGCAGGAGCGTGAGGCCGTCAAGCCCGACTCGGCGCAGGCCGACTCCGCGGCCGCCGACTCCCTGGAGGAGTACGGCCCCGCCGGCGTGAAGGTGTGGCACACCAGTGACGTCGACATCATCCCGCGTCAGGAGGTGCAGTCCGAGCAGGATCGGCAGGACAATTATCTCACTGCGTGGCACCTCGGCCGCAGTGGCGACGCCCGCTGGACGCGCCTCGGCACCGAGCTCACGGAAGACGTGCAGGTGCTCCACGGAGGCACCCGGGCCGCCGGGCTCGACCAGACGCCCTACCGCGAGGAGCGCATGTTCGGGCCCGTCTACCACGACCTCTACGCGATCGACGTGGCGACGGGCGAGCGCGAGCGGGTGGCCGAAAAGATACAGTTCTTTGAGGGCCCGAGCCCCAACGGCCGCTACCTGCTCTGGCTGAAGAACGACCAGTACCACGCCTACAATCTACAGGAAGAGACCGCCACCACGATTACCGAGGATGTGCCTGTCCCAGTCGTGGACGTGGACGACGACCACACTGTAGAGCAAAAGCCGCCCTTCGGCATCGCCGGGTGGACGGCGGGCGACCGGTCGGTACTCGTTTACAGCGAGTACGACGTGTGGCGGATCGCGCCGGATGGGGCCACCCCCGAACGCCTCACCATGGGCCGGGCCGACTCGGTGCGGCACCGCTACGTGGATCTGACGGACGAGGCGCCGGGCGAGCCGGACGTCATCCCCCGAAATGCGCCGATCTACTGGGACCTCTATGATGAGTGGACCGAGGAGCACGGCTACGCCCGGGCATCCGCCCTCACGGGCACGCCGGAGCGTCTCGTGTGGAAGCCGAAAATGGTGACCGGCCTCACGAAGGCTGACTCTGCCGCCGTCTACGCCTACCGCACGGAGGACTTCGAGGACTCGCCCGACTATTTCCGGGCCGGCCCCCAGCTCGCCGACGGCCGACAGGTGACCCGCACCAATCCGTTCCAGGACGACTATGCCTGGGGCCGCTCCGACCTCGTCTCCTTCCGCAATGCGGATGGCAAGAAGCTGCAGGGCGCGCTCTTCTACCCGGCGGACTACGATCCGGAGAAAAGCTACCCGATGATCACCTACATCTACGAGACCCGCTCGCCACAGGCCCGCAACTACCTGGTGCCCACCCGCGAGCACCCGTACAATACCACCGCGTTCACGCAGGAGGGATACATCGTCTTCCAGCCCGACATCACGTACCGCCCGCGGGACCCGGGCAACTCGGCGGTCGACGCCATCGTGCCGGGCGTAAAGGCCGCGACCGAAGCGGCCGCCGTGGACACGTCGCGGATCGGGCTCGTAGGCCATTCCTGGGGCGGCTACCAGACCACATTCACCGCCACGCAGACCGACATCTTTGCAACGGCGGTGGCGGGGGCCCCGCTCACCAACATGGTCTCGATGTACAACTCCGTCTACTGGCGAAGTGGCGCCACCGACGCCCGCATCTTCGAGATCAGCCAGGGCCGGATGGGCGTCCCGCCGTGGGAGGACATGGACGCCTACGTGGCGAACTCGCCCCTCCACCACATCGAGTCGCTCAACACGCCGTTCCTCATGGCCTTTGGCACCGACGACGGCGCCGTGGAGTTCAACCAGGGGGTCGAGTTTTACAACGCCGCCCGCCGGGCCGACAAGCAGCTCGCCTTCCTGGTGTATGACGGCGAGAACCACGGCATCAGCCGCCAGGAGAAGAACACGGTCGACTACCGGAATCGCGTGCTCGAGTGGTTCGGCCACTACCTGAAGGGCGACGAGGGCCCGGAGTGGATTCAAGACGGCGTGCCCTACCTCGAACAGGTGGAACAGCAAGACGAGCAGCAGAGCGCCCGTGCCCCCCGTTAGTCAGCACTTGCGTCAGTCCGGACCTGCGGCCCCTTCATGTCGCGGCATGAGCACACCCAGATTGGCTACGTGACAGGAGGCGCCCTCATCGCCGCCCTGCCCCTCCTCTACGCCGCCTTCATGGCGGAGGACGGGGAGCTGGGGGTGTCGGCCCCGTACTGGCCGGCGCGTTCGGAACCGGCGCGGTTCGTTTTTCGACCCTGACGGCAAAAGCTTTTTCAAGCCTGACGGCAAAAGCAAAGCCTGACCGGGGAGAAGGCTCCCCGATCAGGCTGCTCGTTGCCGGGTCTCCTGGTGGGGAACCCCGAGCTAGTCGAACTCAATTTCGGAGACGCCGTCCTCGAACTCGGACTCAAACTCCCGGACCGCTCCAGTCTCTCCGTAGTCGAACTGGGAGAGCGCCTCGACGGTCCCATTGTCACGCTCAAACCACCGCGCCGGATCGAGCCGCACGACGAGCTCGCGAGAAAACCCATCGCTGGTCACCTCGAGAGGCGTGCTCAGGGTCCGCTCTACTTCAATTTCGGCTTCGAAGTAGGTCGTAAAAGAGGTCGGCGTGCCGTCGGAGGGAGTGAAGGTGCCAACGACGACCATGCTTGCGTCCTCGGGCCAGTTTGGAAATCCTTCCTCACTTCGGATGTCCGACAGCAGTGCGCGAGCGTTCTGCTCATCGTCGTCGAGGTCGTCGACCTCAAACTCAAACTCGTTGTAGGTGCCTTCCGGCACGTCTCCAGCGGCGACGGGCAAGACCTCAGAGCTCTGGAGCGGGAGGTCCAAGAAGCTCGGGCGTTCGATTTCTACCTCCCGCTCAATCTCAACCTCTACGGTGTCGTCCCCCGTGCTTTCTGTATCCTGCTCCAACTTCACCTTGTCGACGATCAGGCGAAGGTCGTGAATTTCGAGGGTGCCGTTCGAGCCTGAGAGCGTCAGGGTGTCGGACTCGGCCTTGGCGAGCGCGCTCGCCGACTGTGTGGCCCCGGAAGAGGACGTCGAAAAGCCCACCTGTACCTCGCCGCTATTGCTGGTGGGCGGGCTGTCCGTATTGGAGGGACCGGTCGAGTCGCAGCCGACGAGGGCAAGGGCCATCGCGACGATAAGGGCCAGGGGGGCGAGTCGGGAGCGTAGGGAGGCGGATCGGATCATGGTTGTCGTATTGGCTTATCGAAAAAATTACGGTGGGCGGAGTAGGCCCTCTGTACCGAAGAGATGTCTCCAGGGCAGGGACCAGTGCGTCGAGAACAAATCGTTTCGAACGCCTTCGCCCATTGTAGTAGACAAGCCGCGTTCCGGACGATTGGGGCGCTGTGCCGATTCACGAGATGGGCACAGTTTCGCGGTCTACGGGGGATTAGGGCGGGTGGAGAGGGTTTGTGAGCAGGGGCCGGCCCGGGAAAAGAGAGGCCCGAACGTCTCGCTGTTGTCTCAAGGGTGTGTCAAGAGCAACAGTGTTGAGACACCGCAGGTCTCGGCCGTACGTCCGGGGTGGGAACGGCCGGGGGCTTCCGGCGAGACGAGAGATTTCCTGCGAAACGAGGGGTTTGTCCAGGACTCGACGAACGGCAAGGCCCACTTCACGTTGAGCACTGTGCGTTCGTTTGCACGCTGTTCTCGTCCTCTCGCCTGTGTCTTCCCGCGCTCTGTACCACGAACTTCGCGCCACCCTTCGCCTGGCCGGGCCCGTCGTGGCGGCCCAGCTGGCGCACATCTCCATGAGCTTCGTGGACACGGTGATGGTGGGGCGCCTGGGGCCGGAGGCGCTGGCGGGCGTGGCGCTCGGGCACACGGTCTTTTTCTTCTTCGCCATCATGGGGATGGGCATGGTGCGGGCCGTGGGGCCCCTGGTGTCGCAGGCCGTGGGGGCGGACGCGCCGGCGGCGGTGGGGCGCAGTGTGCGGCAGGGCCTGTGGCTGGCCGGAGGGCTGGGCGTGGCCATTCTGCTGGTCCTGAGCACCATTGAGCCGGTATTGCGGTGGACGGGGCAAGAGCCGACGGCCATCGACGGAGCCACGGCGTACCTCAACGCCATCCGGTGGGGCATCCTGCCGTTCCTGGGGTTTGCCGCGCTCCGGAGTTTCGTGGAGGGGCTCTCGCGCCCGCTCCCGGTCACCATCATCGCATTCATCGGCGTGGGGGTGAATATCGTGGCCAACGAGCTGCTGATGTTTGGCTACTGGGGCCTGCCGGCGCTCGGGCTCGCCGGCACCGGCTGGGCAAGCACGATTGTCTTCTCGGCTCTCTTTGGCCTGCTGGCCCTGTTTGTGCATCGCACGGAGCCCTTCTCAACCCACGGGGTGTTCGGGCGGCTGGGCGAGCCGGATCCCGACACCCTGCGAGAGCTGGTGTGGGTGGGGGCGCCGATGGGGGCATCGCGGGGCGTGGAGTCGAGCCTGTTTATGGCAACGACGGTGATGATGGGCACGCTGGGGACGACGGCGCTCGCAGCCCACCAGGTGGCCCTGCAGTGTGCGGCGTTCGCGTTCATGGTGCCGCTCGGCATTGGAATGGCCGGCACGGTGCGGGTGGGGCAGGCGGCCGGGGCGCAGGACGAGGCGGGGGCGCGCCGGGCCGGCGGGGTGGCCATGGGGCTCGCCACCCTCTTCATGGCGGGGACGGCCATCCTCTTTTGGACATTGCCGCGGCCCATCGTGGGGCTCTACCTGGACCTCGCCAATCCCGGCAACACGGAGGTCGTTGCGCTGGCGGTGCAGCTGCTGGGGGTGGCGGCGGTCTTTCAGCTGTTCGACGGCCTGCAGGTGGCGGCCCACGGCGCGCTGCAGGGCCTCAAAGACACCCGGGTGCCCATGGGCATCGCGGTGGGGACGTACTGGGGCATTGGCCTCGTGACAGGGTACTTGTGGGGGGTGCGCGGGGGCGGCGGGCCGGAGGCGCTCTGGTGGGGACTGGTGACGGGGCTCGCCGCGGCGTCTGTCCTCCTGCTCGCGCGCTTCCACCGTCAGGTGGGGCAGGCCGTCGAAGAGGCGGCCGTGCCGACCGCCTCGAACGGCTCGGCGCCCCCAGCAGCGTCTGCGGAGGTGCCGGTGGCGGAAGAGAAGCCCTCGGGGTAAGAAGCGTCGACATGGACGGCCAAGGCCCAGGAAGCCTGCGGGCCACTTGTGCTTACTTTCGGATTCTCGTTCTCGCTCACAATCGCGTTGCCGCATGACTTCTTCTCAGAAGCGAGTCGCCTCGGTCTGCCTCGTCGTCATCGGG
>NZ_JAZKRW010000134.1:0-7656 GCF_036626415.1 Salinibacter sp. | reverse complement strand
CCGTGGGCAACAGCGGGGCACCGCTCCTCACCAAGTCCCTGACGCTGGCGGGCGTGGCCGTGGGGCCCAACATCCAGGCGGTGGCGGACACGTACCTCTTTCTGCCGAGGCGGATGCGGACGGTGGCGCTCGACGTTCGCGGTCTGCGAGAGGCCCTGACCGCCGTGTACGGGGCGGACGGCCTGGTCGATGAGCTGTTTGGGGACCCAAGCGCGACGGACCGCCGCCCGTGAACCCGGTGCCGCGCTGCCTCGCCGCACGTTCTTCTGGATCTTGACCTCTACCGCATGCGCACTTCCGCTTGGCATCTCATTATCATTCTGGGGATGGGGGGCGCGTTCCTCGCGGGCTGCGGCGGGAGTGGGGGCACCGTGTCGGTCCCGGTCGTGGAGCGTCCCGACGAGACGGAGTCCTCCGGGGACACGCTGGAGGCGACCGCCGACGAGGCGGTACCCATGCCGTCGGCCTACGACACGGTCCGGGCCCAGCGGTTCGACCGTGGGCGGATGTGGACGTTTGAGAACCTGCCCACGTCGTACGTCCGGGAGACGCACGGCTTCACCCCCGACGAGGAGTGGCGCACCAGGGCCCAGCGGGGGGCGCTGCGGTTCGGCAGTGGGTGCTCGGCGTCCTTCGTGTCGGCGCAGGGGCTCGTGATGACCAACCACCACTGCGCGCGGGAGCACATCACGGATGTCCGCCGGGGCGAGGAGGCGCTCCTGGAGGACGGCTTCTACGCGACGGACGGCGGGGAGGAGCGCCGGGCCCCCAACCTTTACGTGGACCAGCTCGTCGAGACGGAGGACGTGACCGGTACCGTCTACGACGGACTCCGCGAGGGGCGGGCGGCCGGGGCCCAGGCCCGCCAGCAGCGAGTCCAGTCGCTCCAGGAAAAGTTGACGGCCGAGGCCAGCTCGCGGGACAGTTCGCTCCGCGTGGAGGTGACGCCGCTGTACCGAGGGGCGCGGTATACCGCCTACACGTACCGGCGGTACGAGGACGTCCGTCTCGTGATGGCCCCGGAGCTGCAGCTCGGATACTTTGGGGGGACGGAGGACAACTTCACCTACCCCCGGTACGCACTGGACGTGGCCTTCTTTCGGGTCTATGCCCCGGACGGCGAGCCCCTTCGCCCCGAGCACCACTTCTCGTGGGACGAGGACGGGGCCCGGCCCAACGAGTCGGTCTTCGCCGTGGGGCACCCCGGCTCCACGAGCCGCCTCGACATGGTGTCGCAGCTCGAGTACCAGCGGGACCACGAGCTTCCCAATCGGCTGGCGGCTCTTCGGTCGCGCGGGGCCCTGCTCGACACCTACATCCGCAGCCACCCGGACTCGGCCGCGCACTACGACCTCCGAAATACCTACTTCTCGATCGAGAACACCATCAAAGGGCAGACGGGACAGCTCCGGGGGCTTCAGGAGGCGTACCTCCTGGCGCGGCGGGGCGCGGCCGTGCAGGCCCTTCAGGATTCGATTCGGGCCGTCGACTCGCTCCGGCAGCGGTACGGAAAGATGGTGGATCGCATCGGGGGGCTCCAGCAGTCCAAGGTCGTGATGGCGGACAAGGCCGGGGCCTTCGCGACCTTCGCAAACCTGGAGTTGGGGTCCCGCATCCTGGTGCGTGCACTCCACGGCTACTACTACGACTTCCTCCGCACCCGCGGGGCGCCCCCCGATCGGCTGGAGGGCATCCGGGAGGACGCCGAACAGGTGGCCAACTGGCCGCCCGGCCTCGAGAAGGAGTTTCTGGTGGCCCAGTTCGAGGAGGTCCGGTCGGCCTACGGCGCCGACCACCCGACCGTCCAGCGGCTGTTCCGGACGCGCACACCGGAAGAGGTCGCCACGCGGCTGGTGGAGGAGAGCGCCCTCATGGATTCGACCCGGTTTCTTAATCTTCTGGACGAGGGCTACCGCAAGAGCGACGACCCGTCGGTGCCGGTCATCGAGGCGCTGGCGCCCATGTTCTTGAACACGAACCGGCAGATGCAGGACGTGCGGGCCTCCGAACGGACCCTCAACGCACGCCTCTCCCGGGCCCGGGTCGCGGTGTACGGGACCACGTTTCCGCCGGACGCCACGCGCTCGCTGCGCCTCTCGGACGGCCGCGTGCGGTCGTACCGGTACAACGGGGCGACGGCCCCGCCCTTCACGACCTTCTACGGACTGTACGACCGCTCCTTCTCCCACGCCGGGGAGGCGTGGCGGCTTCCCGCGCGGTGGGGAACGGCCGTCGACTCGATTGACCTCGGCACGCCCCTCAACCTCGTCTCGACCGTCGACATTGCGGGGGGCAGCTCCGGGTCGGCGCTCCTGGACGAGGACCTTGAGGTGGTCGGGGTCGTCTTCGACAGCAACATGGAGGCCCTGCCCAACGAGTACCTCTACCGCCGACAGGGGGCCCGGGCGGTGGCGGTGGATGCACGGGGCATCCTGGAGGCCCTCCGGACGGTCTACGATGCCGATCGGCTCGTGGAGGAGATCACGACGGACTCGCCCGGAGGATGAGGCGTCACCGCCCGCCGAGGCCGGTCCGGAGCGCCTCGACGATGCCGGGCGTCACGTCGGCCAGCGTCCGCGCGTCGGCCAGGTGGGGGGCGGCCCAGCCGTAGGCGATGAGCGGCACCGGATTGCGGGTGTGCTGGGTGTGACGGGTGTCTTCCAGGTTGCCGTGGTCGCTCGTGATGATCAGCGTGTCCTGGGTGGGGTCAAGCCGCTCGAGCACCCGGCGCAGGAACTGATCGAGGCGACTCAGGAGCACGCTCGGGGGAAGGTCGATCCGTTCGTGGCCCACCTTGTCCGTCTGGAAAAACTCGAACAGCGTGAGGGTGTGGTCTCGGTGGGTGGCCACCAGCGCCTCGGCGGCCTCGGCGGGCGTGCGGGGGGAGACGTCGAGCTGGAGCGCGTCCCGCCACCCCTGTGCCGTCAGGTCGGCGGCGACCGCCCGGCGGGCCCGCAGGGCGTCGAGGTCGCGGAGGGGCACGCCGGCCCCCGCACAGCAGCGCGTCGTGACGGTCCAGCGCCGCGACGAGGCGTCGAAAAACTGGGGGGGGAAGGCGTTGGCGAACGCGACGGCCTCGTCGGGGACGGACGGGAGGGCCTGGACGCGGTGAAAGAGGTTCTCGTGGTCTAGGACGTCGTGGGTGGCGGAGTGGGGATACGGCCCGAAGTGGCGCCCCACCCGCTCGGCACAGTTTACGCCGGTAAAGAGGGTGGCCTGGCCGGTGCCGCTCTGGGGCAGTCCGTCCACCTCGAGGGTGGCGTCGAGGGGACGAACGAGGTGCCGGGCCGTGGTCGTCTCGGGCAGCGCGCGGGTCCAGGGGGCCCCGCCCCCAAGCCGTCGAAACGCCGTGCCGGGGAGGGACGACAGAGGGTTTGCCGGGCCGGCTGGGCCCAGGCCCACGCCATCCAGGAAGAGAAACAGGATTCGGCGCACGGGTGCTGCTCTGAGTTGACAGGAAACGACCAACACCTGTACGCACTGCCGGACGCGGCGTTTTTCGGGCGGGGGAGGAGGGGGCGAACGTCACGCGGCATTCACCACACGCCGCCCAGAAGCCCCGTCGCCGCATGTGGTTTCCCCGGGGGCCAAACCCACGGAGGCCGCAGGGCCGCGCCCGCCGGCCGGGAGCGACGAGGCGCGGTGGGTCAGTCGGAGAGCCGGTAGATGGTTTGGAAGCTCCCGAAGAGGTCGAGGTAGTCCTCCAGCATGTGGGGCAGCAGGAAGCGCTCGCGGACCGTCGCGCGGGCGTTCTTGCCGAGGCGCTTCCGCCGTTCGGGGTTCTTCACCAGCTCCACGATCTGCTCGGCGGCCTCGTCCACCGAGTCGACCAGGACCCCATTCGTGCCGTCCTCAATCTGGTGACGAATGCCGCCCACGTTGCCCCCAATGACGGCGGTGCCCTTCCACATGGCCTCGGTGACGGTGAGGCCGAAGCCCTCCCGCAGCGACTTCTGCAGCACCACGGCCGCACGCCGCTGTAGGGCGTTGACGAGGGCCGTGTCTTCCACGCTGAGAATGTGGATCCGCTCGTCTTCCTGGTCCAGCAGCGACTCGTAGACCTCCGTGCCCTCCGGGTCGTCGGTGGCCACATTGCCGAGCAGCACGAGCGTCGCGTCAATCTCGCGGCGCGCCTTCTGAAACGCCTCGATCACGCCCTCCGGGTCTTTCCAGCGGTCGAACCGCGAGACCTGCACCACGAGCGGCCGGTCCATCGGAATGTCGTAGTGGCCCAGGCGCTCGTCGATCTCTGCCTCGCTCAGCTCCTTGTTCTTGATCGCGAAGGGATCGATGGCGGGGGTGATGGTGCGCTGGGGAGTGTCGAGCGACTGCTTGTAGTCGTCGAGGCTCACCACCACGCCGTCGTACTGCTCGATGAAAGATCGCAGGTAGCGCCACAGCCCGCGGTGCGGATCGCTGAGGTCCACGTGGCACTGCCAGATCCAGGGCCCGTTGCGGTGGTAGTGCTGGATGAGGGGCAGGGGCTGGGGGTCGTGGACCACCACCATGTTGTGATGGTCGAGGTGGGTGCGGACCGCGTTCTTGTAGACGATGTCCTCGTAGTGCTTCTTCTTCAGGTCGGTCAGGTTGATGGAGCCGCCCTGAAGCGCGTTGTGCATCTTCTTGGTGATGCTGAAGAAGTCGGGCGCCCCCTGGATGACGCGCCAGCCCGTCGTGATGCCCACGTTGTTCATCAGCAGCGTGAGGTCGTCGAGCAGCTCGGCCACGCCCCCGCCGTAAAAGGTGGAGTTGACGTGCGCCACGTGGAGGTGCTGCAGGGCCTCCGCCTTCTCGTAGATGCGGTCGAGGGTCTCCGGGGCCAGAAACGGCGCGTAGTCGTCGAGCTGGACGGTCCGGCGGGGGTCGCGCTGGGCGAGATCGGGGTCTGGGGCGGTGTCACCGTTGGGGGGCATGATCGGACGACGGGGCTGGGTCAGAAGTGGATGGAGGGAGGGCTCGAGCTGTGGTGCGTGAAGAGGGACGTGTGACGAGGGACGCGTGACAGGTTGCTGTCCACGCGACACGCATCCCGCATCCCCGGATCGGTCTGCGCGGCGTGGCACGAGGATCGACGCAGACGTGAAGCCGGGCGTGCGCGCTATTCAGCGGAGGCCCACAGGGCCCGCCAGCCGAGGTACACCTGCCCCAGCAGGAGCGGCACGAGGCTCGCGCCGCCGATCAGGAGCCAGCCGTGGAGGCCCGGCGGCACCACCGACAGGATGGCGGCCAGCGGCGGCCAGTAGACGGCCAGCAGGAGCAGGCCCAGGCAGAGGGCGAGGGCGCCCCACACGTAGGGCGTCCGCGAAATTTCGTTGTCGAAGAGTCCGCTCTCGGGCCTGCGCATGTTGAACACGTGCAGGAGCCGGCTTATGGAAAGCGTAAGGAACGAGACGCTCACGGCCTGCGCGGTGCTCATGCCCAGCGGATACAGGGCGATTAGGAAGGCCCCGAGGATGGTGACGGCGATGAGGACGCCGTACCCCCCGATGAGGCGCCAGTGGTAGCCGGTGATCACCGACTCGGCCGGGTCGCGGGGCGGGCGGTCCATGGCCTGCTGCGTGCCGCGCCCCACGCCGAGGGCCAGGGCCGGGAAGACGTCGTTCAGCACGTTCAGGTAGAGAATCTGGAGGGGGAGGAGCGGAAGGGGCAACCCGACCGTCGCCGCCGCCCCTACGCCCAGGATTTCTCCGACGTTGCCGGAGAGCAGGTAGACGACGAACTTGCGGATGTTGTCGAAGATGATGCGGCCCTGCCGGACGGCCGCGACGACCGAGGAGAGGGCGTCGTCCCGCAGCACCATGTCGGCGGCCTCCCGGGCCACGTCGGTGCCGCGCCGGCCCATGGCCACCCCGATGTCGGCGCTGCGCAGGGCCGGGGCGTCGTTCACCCCGTCGCCCGTCATGGCCACCACCTGTCCGGCGTCCTGGTACAGATCGACGAGGTCCAACTTCTGCTTGGGCGTCACGCGGGCATAGACGGCCGCCCGCTGCAGGCGCTCTTTCTGCTCTTGGTCCAACGCCTCAATCGACACGAACTGCCCCCCCTCCACCACGGCGTGCTCGTTCATGTCGAGGCCCACGGCCTCGGCGACGGCCCAGGCCGTCGCCGGGTGGTCGCCCGTCACCATCACCACGCGGATGCCGGCCTGCTGGCACCGCTCGATGACGGGACGCACGTCCTCGCGGGGTGGGTCCAGGAGCGCCACGAGGCCGAGCAGTCCGAGCTCTTCGTACGGCGGGGCGTCCTCGGCGTCGACCGGCTTGCGGGCGAGGGCGAGCACCCGAAGGCCGTCCGCCGCCAAATTCTCGCTCTTCTGAAGCCACTCCTCCTGAGCCTCGTCACTTAACGTCTCCGACCCGTCGACCTCTATCACCGAGGTACACGCATCGAGCACGGCTTCGGGCGCGCCCTTCACGGCCACGAAGAGCCCGTCGTCCGCCTCGTGGTAGGTCGCCATCATTTTGGTGTCGCGGTCGAAGGCCACCGTCCGCACGAGCGGAAACTCCTGGAGCAGATTGGGGCGAGCCCGGCCGGTGTCGTGGCCCAGCTCAAGGAGGGCGAGTTCGAGGGGGTCGCCGGTGCTCTCCTCCGGCGCGTCTGCGTTGTACTCGGCGCCGTTGCACAGTGCCCCCACTTCGATTGCGGCGCGGAGCCGGGGATCGGTGCCGTCGGCCTCCGGAGCGGCAAGATCGGGGCGGGCGTCCGTCGAGAGGTCGACCGTCCGGTCGGCGAGCACCAGGCGCCGGGCCGCCATCTGGTTTTCGGTGAGCGTCCCCGTCTTGTCGGTGCAGATGAGGGTCGTGGCCCCGAGGGTCTCGACGGCGGAGAGGCGGCGGACGTACGCGTTGCGTCGCAGCATCACCCACATGCCGTGCGCCAGCGCGACGGTCGCCACGATGGGCAGCCCCTCCGGGATGGCCGCCACCGCGAGGGCGATGCCCGTCTCGATCATCAGAAGGAGGGGCCGCCCGGCCAGCAGCCCGGCCCCGGCCACCGCCGCCGCGATGCCCAGCGTCAGCCACACGAGTCGGCGGCCCAGCCGGTCGAGCTTCTGCTCCAGGGGCGTATCGCCCGTTTCGGCCGTCTCCACCATGGCCGAGATGGCCCCGAGCTCGGTCTCCATGCCCGTGGCCACCACGAGGCCCGTCCCCTGCCCCTCCGCGACGGCCGTGCCCTTGTAGGCCATGCAGCTGCGCTCGGCGAGGGGCGTGTCGGCGGCCACCGGTTCCGTGTTCTTGGCGACCGGCACCGACTCGCCAGTGAGGGCCGACTCATCCACCTGGAGCCGATCGGTGTCGAGCAACCGGAGGTCGGCGGGGACGAGATCCCCGCCCCGGAGCCGAACAATGTCGCCCGGGACGAGCTCGTCGGCCGGGATGATTTCCTCCTGTCCGTCGCGCCGAACGCAAGCCGTCACCTGCCCGAGTTGCTGCAGCGCCTCCATCGACCGCACGGCCCGCCACTCGGTGAAGAACCCGATGGCCGTGTTAATGGCGAGAACCGCGGCAATGGCCAGCCCCTCGACGGTCTGCCCAAAGAGGAACGACACCCCCATCGCCACGACGAGCAGCAGCACGACGAGGCTCTTGAACTGCTCCCAGAGAATCTCCAGGACGCTGCGGTGCTCGATCTCTCGCAGCCGGTTCGGCCCGACCT
>NZ_JAZKRW010000133.1:0-7875 GCF_036626415.1 Salinibacter sp. | reverse complement strand
CCGCCCAGCGAGAGGTCCTGTGTGATGGGAAGCGTCGTACGGAAGTGGAAGCCGGGGCTCACGCTCGCGACGGCCGTGCTCCCCATGACCTGCAGTCCCGTGCCGTACCGGAGCGACTGCCCCTGTGCGGGCGCGGAGAGCAGCGGGGCGAAAATGCTGAGGAGAGCAAACGTACGGAGAGTCCGAATCATGATGGGTAGAATCGGTGCTTGTGTCAGTACAGGCGAACAAGAGCAATGCGATCGTGGAGTCCCTCGCAGCCGACGGAGAGGGCCCCAACGTATTGACGTCCTTGGCGTCAAGCATTTACTTTCGACTACGTCGTCCTTCTTCCCATCGGGCGGCCCATCGCGTCTCTGGCTCCTCCCCTCGTTCCATGGATGCCCTCGACAGCCCCTTCCGCTCGGCCATCGCCGGACTCCTGATCGTCGCCCTCCCCCTGGTCCTCGCCAGTGGGTGCGGGGGGAATCCTGACCAGAACCCGCCGGAGCGCGACACTTTGGAAACCGGAGACTCTCCCGATTCCTTGTCCCAGGTCGATTCGCTGGCCCGCGCCCTCGCGTCGCGGTATCTGGACTATTCCTATCAGGGCGCCTCGCTTCGCAGCACCCATCCCCTCAACGACTCTCTCTTTGCCCTAACGGCGGGGTCCAGCGCCGACGGTCCGGTTGTCCTGGTCGATACATTTTCTCTTGCCCCTGGCGCCGTGACGCACCGGGATTCGGCCCAGGCCGTCCGCGCCGAGGTGCCGCACGCCAGGCAGGTCTCCAAGACGTGGCGGCTGTCGGACCCGTCGGCGACGCGCCCCTTCACGGTGCGCATCCGCAACGGCGAGGTCACGCAGGCGCCACGGCTCGTGGGCTGGCCCGCCCTCCAGCGCCACATCCGGCGCGTGGAGCCCGACAGCGGCGACGCCATCGTGGAGCGCCTCCGCACGGAGTGGGCCAATACCACCGGCACCCGCCCCGCAGTGTAGCGCGAGGGGCGTGCCGAGGGATCGGCCGGACCGAGCCATGACTCGGTAGTTCTTGAGTGATGGCAGGAATCGCGAAAAGGAATCTCGAGCTGGACCGGCGCTTCGCATTCAGAATGCCGCGCCTACCAGCCCATTCGCTCGGTCGTGTCGGGGGAGGCGAAGGTCGTGTCGCCGAAGGCGCCCTCTCCCCCGCGCGTGCCGCACTGTACGTCCGGGTCCGCGCAGGAGGGAAGGGCAGTCGTGTCGGATCGAGCCGTGATCCGGACCCGGTCGTCGGGCGCCGGCGGTTCTTCCGTGTCCGTAGCAATCATCGTCGTGTCGGGAACCGGCGACCCCTCCTCGTTGGCCGGAGGGAGTGGGTCCGCGTCCTGCCCCCTCTCGTCCCGATCGGCAAGAACGGGGCGACCCGAAGCCCGGCCCGTGGAGTCCGGATACCTGTAGGCCACAAGCTGCGAGGCAAGGGTGTCGGGCACCTTGGAGGGCCCCAGCACGCGCCGCGACGTCCAGTAATGGCGCTGCCAGTAGTCGTCGAGGCGCGTGCGGGTCACCCCCTCGCTGGTGGAGGCGTGAATGAACTCCCGGTCCCCCGCGTAGACCCCGACGTGATTGCCCTCACCGCCGGGCTGGAAAAAGACGAGGTCGCCGGGCCGCAGCTCTTGCCGCGTGACGGTAGACCCGGCCTGCACCTGAAGCTCGGTGACGCGGGGCAGCCGCCAGCTAAACGCCTCCTGGTAGAGGGTCTGCACCAGCGCCGAGCAGTCGATGCCCTGCTTTGACTCGCCGCTCCACTCGTAAGGCACCCCCATCCAGTCCTCCGCCGCGGCCTCGATGCGCCGCCGCACCCGCGGCACGCGAAGCACCTTCACCGGCTCGGGCTGCGCCTCACCCCGGCGATCGGCGTCATCGGAGTCCTCAGCTTCACGATCCGTGCGATCGGGCCGTGAGGGGGGCGATTCCGGCTCGGGCGTCGGAGCCTTTCTCGTGTTCTCCGACGAGGAACAGCCCGTCGCCAGCCCGAGGACAAGCACCAGGGTTCCTAGGGACACGAGCACGGCCGACCACGACGAGCGAGGTGCAAGCATGGCAACACAGAAGATAATGAGAAGTGGTTGCGCGGAGCGCCAGGACCCACCTCGTCCCTTTGCGCCCCAGCACGGCGGCGATCGGGCCCCTCACGCCCCAGCCTGCCCCAGAGGATACAACGCCCAACTATTGGTATTGGGACAATCCCTGTTCTTGCTGCGACATGTCCCACTGGCGACACGATTTGTCACAATAGGCACAGGCCGTGGGCGGCGCTCAGGACGACGCGTCGTCGTGCTCCCGGACGTAGTCGGTGGGCACCTGCCCGGTGGCCCGGCGAAAGGCTTTGGTAAAGGCGGAGGCCGACTGGAAGCCCACCGCCTCAGCGACGGCGGCCACGGAGGGCGGGTCCCCGGCCAGCAGCGTCTTCGCCCGGTCGAGGCGGCGCGCCCGGATGTAGGCGGCGGGCGCGGTGTCCATTTCCTCCTTCATCCGACGCGTGAGGTGACGGCGGCTCATTCCCAGAGCGCCGGCGAGCTCCTCGACGGCAAAGCTCGGCACGTCGAGGTTGCGCTCCACGACGGCCTCGACCCGCTCGCGGAACGACGTGTCGGGGGCGTGAGGTGGGCCCGCGGTGGGCTTGCAGACGGCCAGGCGGTGGGCCACGAGGGCCCGGAGTCCCTCACGGGTGGTGGCCTCAACGCCGGGCAGGTCGAAGACGGATTCGGTCGGGAGGTCAGCCTCCGAGGGCTCTCTGGATGCCGGTGGGGCAAGCAGCAAGGCGGGAACGGCCGGGATCTCCGGATCCGCCCGGATGCGCCGGTAGAGGGCCAGGGCGCGGTCCGCGGGGCGGAGGGGACTGATCACGAGATCCGGGCCGTTCTCCAGGTCGGAGGGCCCGTCGGTCGCCGAGTGGTCGGTCAGGGTCTTATCTTCGAGACGGTCGGGATCGAGCACGCGGTAGGACGTGTCCTCGTCCAGGGCCGCCTGGAAACCGGCCGGGTCGGTCACGATGAGGACGACGGTAGACGCCTGTGACATGAGGGATCCAGGCTACGCGGAGAAGCAGGGCCGCTCGGCGCGGTCCCCAAGTCGGTTCCGTGTGGACCCCGTAGAAAATGGGTTGGCGCTGTCGATTGTAGGACAATCCCTTGCGCTCACGAGACGTGTCCCACACGCGACAGGATTTGTCGGACTCGGGAGGGCGGCCCGGGAGCGCGAGTGTGGAGGGCGCGGGAGGGGCGAAGAGGGATGGAAGAAAGGAAGAGAGGATGCATGTCTCTCTACCGGACGCCCATACGCCATCACGCCGACACGTGAAGAGAGCAACGACGTCGCCGGAAAGATATGCGTCCCAGCCCCAGGGGCATCCGCCGGACGACGCGCCGTTACGCCTCCTGCTGGTCGACGTACTCACTGGGCGTGTGCCCGACCTGCTCGCGGAAGGTCTTCGAGAAGGACGACGGCGAGCGGAAGCCCACTGCGTAGGCCACCTCCGCGATCGTCTCGGGGGCCTCCGCCAGCAGTTTCTTCGCCCGCTCGATCCGGCGCTTCCGCAGAAAGGCCGCGGGCGTCTGCCCTACCGCGTCCTTCAGGCGGCGCGTCAGCTGGCGGCGGCTCAGCGCCACGGCGTCGGCAATCTGGGTGACCGTCAGGCCCGGGTCACACAAGCGCTCTTCCACCGCCTCGACGACCTCTTCCACGAAGGGGAGGTCCTCCTCGTCCACGACCGCCGCCATGGGTTCGACCCGTACCTCCGACCGGTGCTGCTCGCGCAGGTGCTCGCGGGCGGCGAGGTGGTTGGCAATGCGCTGCCGAAGCTCTTCGGCGTCGAAGGGCTTGGTCACGTAGTCGTCGGCGCCCGTCTTGAGGCCCTCAATCTCGGCGTCCGTTCCCGCCCGCGCCGTTAGCAACAGCACCGGCGTGTGCCGAAGGGCCTCCGCGCTCTTGATCCGCTCACAGAGCTCAATCCCATCGACGGTCGGCATCATGACGTCGCTGAGGACGAGGTCCGGCGCCTTGGACTGCACGGCTGCCCATCCTTCCTCCCCGTCGGCAGCGGTGCGAACGGTCCAGTGGTCGGAGAGCTGCTCCCGCAGATAGGCGCGCATCCCGGCGTTGTCCTCCACCACCAGCACCGTCGCGGCGTCCGTCTCCGCGGGCGTCTCCTCTGCGGGCGAGCCCGCCGCGTCGTCCCCGTTGGTTCTGGAGGGGGTCCCGTCAAAGATTGGGACCCGGTCCGGCGACCCGTCCGGGGACCAGTGATCGGCCTCCCCATTCGGACTCGTGTCCACCGGCGTTCGGGGCAGGTGTACGATAAACTCAGCGCCCGCCCCCGGCGTGCTCTCCACCTCGATGGTGCCCCCATGCAGCTCTACCAGCTCGCTCGTGAGGGCCAGCCCCAGGCCCGTCCCCTCGCGTCCCTCCGTGGAGTCGGTGCCGGACCGCTCAAACTGATCGAAGATGCGGGCCTGCTCCGCCGGGTCGATGCCCGGCCCGGTGTCGGCCACCGTAATTCGGACCCCACCCTCCACCGGCGTGTCGGCGGCGGCCGGGCCGGACGGAGCGTCCTCCGTGCGGCGCAGCCGGAGGACGACCCGCCCGCCCTCGGGCGTAAACTTCACGGCGTTGCCCACGAGGTTGCTGACGATCGTCTCTACCTTCTCCGGATCAAAGCGCATCTCCACGCGCTCGGGGGGCATCTCCGTGTTCAGGGCGATGCCCTTCTGCTCGGCCTTCGACCGAAATGCCTCGGCCGTCCGCTCGACGAGGGCCGCGAGGTCGCCGGGCCGGCGGTCCAGCTCCATGCCCCCGGCCTCCAGCGTGGCCAGGTCCAGCAGCTGGTCGATCAGGCGCTGGAGGCGCTCGGCGTTGGTGGTCATGCGCCGCAGTTGATTTTCGCTGAGGGAGGCCGCCCCGTCCGTGGCGCGCTGAAGCGCGTCGCGCAGCGGGCTCAGGATGAGTGAGAGCGGCGTGCGAAATTCGTGGCTGACGTGGGCGAAGAAGCGGTTCTTGGCCTCGTCCAGCTCCTGGAGACGTTCGGCCTGCCGTTCGGTCTTTTCCTTTTGCCGGGCCAGTTCCTCCGTTCGCGTCTCGACCGCCGCCTCCAGCGTCTCCTGACGCCGCTGCAGTCGGCGCACGCGCCACCGGTACGCGGCGATGCCCAGCCCGAGGAGGCCGACTACGCCCAGCAGCTTGAACCACCACGTCTCGTAAAAATGAGGCAGCACGGTGAAGCGGAGGGGCGCATCGAGCGTGTACCACGTCTCCCCGTCGATCGTGGCCTGCACCTCGAAGTGGTGGGTCCCGGCGGCGAGGCTCGTAAACTCGGCGGTGCGGCGCCCGTGGGCCGGGGTCCAGGCCTCCCCGTCCAGCCGATACCGGAACGAAAGGTCGTCGGCGTGGCGGAGGGTGGTGGCCGAAAAGTCGAGCGCCACGCGGTAGGTGGCGGGCGCAAGCACGAGCGAGTCGAGCGGCTGGGCGGTGCCGTCAGTGCGGAGGCCGGTGACGCGGAGGGGAATCGAATCGGGGACGGCAAGCGCCGGAGCGTGCGGATCGACGGCCGCCACCCCCTTCACCGTCGAGAACCACAGCCGGCCCCTCTGGTCCTGGGTCATGGCGGGATGCATGGCGCCGTTGCACTCCCGTGCGGGCATTCCGTCGTCCGTGCCGAGCATCTGCGCGTAGAGGCGGTCCCGACGCCCGTCGGCCACGGCCTCCACCTGGGCGCGGGGCACACGGAAGATGCCGTCGTTGGAGGTCATCCAGAACGTGCCCCTTGGGGCTTCGCGAATCGCGTGGATCGTGCCGGACGGGAGGCCGTCCTCGGGCGTGACGGGCACAAAGCCCTCGCCCTCGAATCGCGCAATGCCCCCGCCGTAGGTCCCGATCCAGATCGTGCCGTCGTCGGTCTCGTAGATGTCGCGGACGTTTTTGTACGGGACCCCGTCGTCTCGGTCAAACCACTGGAGCGTCCCCTCCTCGTACCGCGCGAGCCCACGGGCCCGGGTAGCAATCCACACCGCACCCTCTTGCCCGCGATGGATCGAGAGCACCAGCGACGGCATGCGATCCGCCGGAAGGACCCGCTCGATCGTGCCGTCCCGATGCCGAAAGAGCCCTTCCCGGCTCGCAATCCACACGGCGCCTGCCGCGTCTCCGTGCAGCGCGGCCCAATCCCGGAAGGGACGACCGTTGGGCCTCCGTACCGTCTCAAATTGCTGATCCCGACGGCGGGCAATTCCGTCTTTCGTGCCGACCCAGAGGGCCCCCGTTCCGTCGTCCTGGATGCTGTGAACCTGCCCCGTCGGAAGCCCCTCCGCCGGCCCGTAGCAGGTCCGAGTCGTGTCCGTATACGCGCAGAGGCCCTGAGAGGTGGATCCCACCCAGACGGAGCCCCGCCCGTCCGCGAACACCCCCTGCGCACTGAGGCGGGTGCCCATCTCCTTGCCGATGGGCCAGACCAGCCTCGCACGGAGCCGCACCACCCCACTCCGGCCGGTGCCCACCCACCACTGACCGGCCTCGTCCCGCTCAAGGGCATGGACCAGTCCGTTCGGCACCGACGCCGCGTACGACTGCCGGATGGTGCCCCCCGAGATGCGTAGGAGACCCGTGTTGGACGTCCCGACCCAGGCGCCCCCAACCCCATCCGCTCGTAGAGAACGGACGACGCCCCCCGTGTGGTGGTACCGGGCCGTGGTGTCCGGCCCCACAGACAGCACCTCTTCGGGGGTGGCAACCCAGAGGCGCCCATCGGCCCCCACGTCGAGCGCCTGCACATCCCCCTTCGGATGCACCTCCGGACGCCGAAACCGGCCGTCGCGATAAAGAAGAAGGTCGCTCCCGGTAGACACCCACACTGAATCCGACGGCCCGGGGGCCACGTGGGCATACGCCCCAATGGGACCGACAGTGCCGGGAAGCGGCACGCGCTGGACGCCGTCCGAGGTAGACCGGTACAGCCCCGAGGGTCCGATCATCCACACCCGACCGGTCGGGGCCTCCCCAAAGGCGCGGATGTGAGGCTGCCCCTCAATCTGCCGAAACTCGTCGCCCTCCCGGATGGAGAGGCCCGTCGGAGTGCCAATCCACAGGCGTCCCGCCCGATCCTCCATGAGCGCACGAATCTTATTTCCCGCCAGTCCTTCGGTCTCCGCCCCGTCATAGGTCGTAAAGCCGGCGCCGTCGAAGGCGGCCAGTCCTTCCGCGGTCCCCACCCACAGCGTCCCGTCCCGCGACTGTTCGAGGGCCCACACCATGTTCAGCGGAAGCCCGTCCTCCACGGTCCACGACTTCGGGACGTATTCGGAGGTCCGGCCGTACAGATCGACGGGGTCGGTCGGCGACCCGGGACTCTGTTCCCGAACAGCTGGGGTGCGGAGGGCCATTGAGCGTGTGTCGGAGCGCCCGTCGTAGAGTGTGGACCAGCGGTCGGGCCCCGGATCGGCGTTGGCAACGCCTATCCACGCTCCCGCACCAAGAACGAGCAAAAGGAGTGTTTGGCGCATCCTGCCGGCAAGGAGCTGCGCAAACGGAGAACGAACCCCACGTTCTCTAGACACATCCAGTCTGCGCTTTTAACGTCGGAGGCTACACAGAGCGCTTTGAGCCCCCCTGAACAGACACGTGGTGAGCAGACTCTAGTGCTTCGTCTCACGAGGGATGCGCAGAAAAAAAGAGGCCTTCCCGAACGCACGCAAATCCAAAAAGGGACGTTCTGGATTGTCCTATGTTGGTGTCCGGAGGGACCCGCCGTCCGGGGGTTTGCCCATTCTACCATTTGCCTTACGACGGCGTGTATCGGAGCAGCCGCAGCGCATTGGCCACCACGAGCAGGGTAGACCCTTCGTGCAGCACCACGGCGGGGCCGATCT
>NZ_JAZKRW010000132.1:0-7931 GCF_036626415.1 Salinibacter sp. | reverse complement strand
AACGGAGAGGCGACGGACGATTCTGAGGGAGATGCCTAGCTTCGCCTCCCCCTCCTGCTTTTTGCAGTGGCGACGGTTCCCAGTCGGGGCCGTCGCCATTTCTATTTGGCCCCGCCGTGCCCAGCCCAAACCGCCCCCCAACAAAAAAAGAGGCGCTGGCCTGGGGGGAGGGAGGAGGAAGGCCAGCGCCTCGAAAAGGCGTCGTGACGTACCGCGTACGGGATTCGAACCCGTGCTACCGGCGTGAGAGGCCGGCGTCCTAGACCCCTAGACGAACGCGGCTGATCGTGTCTATAAGTCCAAATGGGTGTACATGAGGGCTCATTGCTGGTTTCGCGTTCACGGAAATTCAACCCCGGTTGGACGAATCACGCCTGTGCTTTCGCCCCCCGCACGGCTCCCGCGCTGCACCCGATGGGCCCCGCTTTTGCCCAGCCTTTCGAGAAACATGTTCGTACGGGGGGACGTGCATCCATCGATTGCTGGCAGCGGCCCGCCCCCGACTCCTTCTCTTACTCCTTCAGCCCCCCAGCGGCGCCCTGCCCTCACTCAACGCTGCCTTTCCCCAACACTCACCCGACTGCCCCGTGACCATGCACCTCCCGACTCTCTCGCGCCCCCTGCCGGCCATCGCGCTTTCTGCTCTCGTCCTCCTGCTGGTCGGGTGCGGGGGAGGAGAGAACGGCCCCAGCTCTGAAACCGCGGACGTTCCCTATCAGGTGGGAGCCTCTGTGTCCGACTCTACCGTTGCGCTCGTCGTGTCGTCCGGGTACGGGGCCGACACCCTCTCGGCCGCGCGCTACCAACAGCAGGTGCGGATGTCGATGAAGCGCCAGGCCCCCAGCCAACAATCGGAGGACCAGATGCAGGAGACCCACCGCCAGCTCATCCGTGGCTTCGCGCGCCAGCACGCCCTTCGCGGAGAGGCGACGGCCCAGGGCGTCGAGGCCGACCCCACTCAGGTGAACGCTCGCCTCGAGAAGCTCAAGCAGCGGTACGAAAGCGAGGAGCAGTTCCAGAAACAGCTGGCCCGCAACAACATGACCGTCGACTCGGTCCGCAGCCTGCTGGCCGACCAGTTCCGTCAACAGCAGCTGCAGCGACAAATGGCGGAGAACTACGAAGAGCCCTCCAGCGAAGAGGTCTCGTCGTACAGTGAGGAAAACCGACGCATTCGGGCGCAGCACATTCTGATCAAGGCCGGGGAAAATGCCCCGGAGTCGGAAGTCGACTCGGCCCGACAAGCCGCGTCGGCCCTTGTGGACAGCGCTCAGATGGACAATGTCGATTTTGCCGAACTGGCCCGGCGCCACAGCCAGGGCCCCTCCGCCCAAAAGGGCGGCGACCTCGGGTTCTTCACGCGAGACCGAATGGTTGACGAATTTGCCGACGCGGCCTACGCCCTGTCCGACTCGGGCGACGTGGCCCCCGAGCCGGTCCGGACACGGTTTGGCTTCCACGTCATTCGCCTGACCAACGCCGGCGAGCCGATGGACACGACCAAGGCCCGGAAGCAGATGGCGAAGGAGCGCCGGCAGCAGGCGGTGGAGGATCAGATCAACGCACTTTTGGAAGACGTGACCGTGCGACCCAACCCGAACATCGTTGACGCCGGGTTGCGTGAGTAGGAGGCGTGGGGCCGGGGGCCGGAGTGCAGGATCCCACACACCACCCCCCATGCCGGCACCCATCGTCACGAATCGTCGCGGCGGATCATCTCGACGTGGGGAATGCCAACCTCCTCGAAGGTCCGCCCCGTCGACTCAAACCCGAGGGTCTCGTACCAGTCTCGTAGGTGCGCCTGAGCGTGGACCAGAAACGTGTCGAACCCGGCCCGGCGGGCGTCCCTGAGAACCGTGTGCACGAGCTGCGTGCCATAGCCCTCTCCGCGGTAGTCGGAGAGGACGGCAAAGCGCTCAAGCTTGGCAACGATTTCCTCCTCGTGCGGCACCGTGCGCCACCGCGCCGTGGCTACGGCCGTCCCGTCGACCCGCCCCAGCACGTGCCGACTCGTCGCGTCGTGCCCGTCCCATTCCTCTTCGGGCGGACACGCTTGCTCCTCTATGAACACCTGCGTGCGAATGGCGCGGGCCTTCTCCCAGTCCGTCTCGCGCTGTACCGGGGTGACGTCCATGTGGGCCATCGAACAGTGGAATCGTTCGGAAAACATTTCGTACCAGACACGCGCGTTGCGGGCAGATGCTCCGACGCTCGCCGTGCTCGCCTTCACCTTGACCTTTCTCATACGCCCGCACACCGCCATGCCTTCCTCTACCGACGCCTGGGGCCTCTGGGAAGACCGCTTCGCCGACTTTCTGGACGCCCAGACCGCCGACGCGGCCCACGACCGTGCCCACATCGAGCGCGTGGCAACGACGGCCCGCCGCCTCGCCCACGAGACATCGGCCCAGATGGACGTCGTCGTCCCGGCCGCCTGGCTGCACGACTGCGTGGTCGTGCCCAAAGACGCGCCCGACCGCAAAGAGGCCGCACAGCGCGCCGCGGGCGCCGCGCGGGACTTCCTCACCGACGAGGGCTACCCCGAGCAGTGGATCCCCGACATCGAGCACGCCATCGCCGCCCATAGCTACTCGGGCGACACAGAGCCCGAAACCCTTGAGGCAAAGGTCGTGCAGGACGCCGACCGGCTCGACGCCCTCGGGGCCATCGGCATCGCCCGCTGCTTCACCGTGGGCGGCGCCCTGGACCAGTCGCTCTACCATCCCGACGACCCGTTCTGCGACGACCGCGATCCGGACGATGACGCCTACACGCTTGACCACTTTTACGCCAAGCTGCTCCGCCTCCCTGACACAATGCAGACCGAGGCGGGCCGCACCGAGGCCACGCGGCGCGCAGCTTACATGCGGTCGTATCTGCATCGACTTGGCGCCGAGATTGACGTGGACTGAACTGGCGCCTCGACCGACGCGGCCTGCCGCCCGGCCCCGCCCGAGAAACTCACGCCTCCCCGCGTCGATTCGACAACCTGACTCCGTCGCGTCTGCCTCGCACAACCAGCCCCACCCCCTCATGGAACTTGAAAACCGCGTCGCTCAGGGCGACATCGAGGTCTATAACCTGGCCGACCTCTGGGACGGCCGCTCCATCACGGAGCTCGACATCAGCATCTTCCTCGTGGAGGGCCTGATGCTAAAGGAGAAGGAGTTTCGATCGGAGGTCGACGCACACGATTGGTCTCAGTACGCAGACGAGCACGTTGCTCTGCACTGCTCGACGGACGCCATTGTGCCGACCTGGGGATACATGCTGATCGCCTCAAAGCTCCACGACGTTGCCCAGTCCACCACCTTTGGCCGAGCGGACGATCTCTTGCGCGAGTACTACGTGGCGGCGCTCGAGGCGGAGGACTGGTCGACCTACGAAGACAAGCCTGTCGTCATCAAGGGCTGCGGGGACGAGGTGGTGCCGGAGATGGCCTACGCCCGCGCCACTCAGAAGCTGCAGGACGTGGCCCGCAAGCTGATGTACGGCGAGCCCTGCTCCTCTGTCCCGCTCTGGCGCCGTCCGCAGGAGACGTCTGAGGACGACAAGCCGGACGCCACGGCGGTGAGTGCGGACCTGCCCACTCCCAATTCATAGCATCCCCGCCCGCAACGCCCCCGCCCGCGGGCCCCGAAGATGCTCAGGGCCGCTCTTCCCCTCGTGTCTGTATGTCGTCGAATCGCGCGGTCGACTCCGCTTCCGAAAGGCCCATCGGGCTGGCGCTGCTCGGACGCTTGATGCGGGGGCTCGCCCAGAGTCCGCGCTACCGCCTCGCCCGGCGCTGGTATCATCGTCACGAGACCCTGGCGCCCCCTCTTCTCTTTTTCGGGGGCGTGAGCTGGGATGTCCTCACGCTTCAGCGCATCGGCGCGCTGCTGGACAACGTCGTCCTTGGGCTCTACCTCCTGCTGCTGGGGGGCTTTGTCGTCCTCGCTCTTCTGGACCGCCACGACCGCCCGCTCCCTCCATCGCTGCAGGCCCTCAGCACGTGGTCGGTCGGGGCGATCCAGTTTCTGGCCGGTGGGCTGTTTAGCGCCTACGTGATTTACTACACGCGGAGCGCCTCCCTCACCACCGCGTCCCTCTTCCTGCTCGTCTTGGTGGCCCTTCTTGTTCTCAACGAGTGGGTCTGGGACCGCCACCGGAGCGGATACCTGCTCGTCGGCCTCTACTTTCTGGCCGTCTTCTGTTACCTCACGTTTCTCCTGCCGGTACTCTTAGGGACGATGGGGATCTGGGTCTTCCTGACGAGCGGCCTCCTCAGCGTGGGGATCGTGACGGGCCTACTAATTGCACTGCGCCTGCAAGGCGTCTTTGCACGGCTGCGGTCGTTCGTGGGCGCCCTGTGCATGGTCGGCCTCCTCTTTGGAGGGCTCGTCACCTTCTACGTCCAGCACTGGATCCCCCCTGTGCCTCTTGCCCTTCAGCATGTGGGGGTCTACCACGACGTAGAGCAGGAGGGCAGTGCATTTGTGCTCTGGCAAGAACGGGCCTCCCCTGCCGGGCTGTGGGCGCAGAACGGAGAGGACCCGTTCCACTACGCCCCCGGCGACACGGTCCACTGCTTCACGGCCATCTACGCCCCTACCGCTCTCCAAACCAGAGTCGCGCACCGCTGGCAACGCTACGTCCCATCGCGCGGCGCCTGGGTAAACACCGACCGCATCGGGTACCAGGTGGTGGGGGGACGAGACGGCGGCTATCGGGGCGTGACCTACAAAGAGCACGTGTCGCCCGGCCGGTGGCGCGTAAGCGTGGAAACGGCGGACGGGCGGCCCATTGGACGCGTTCACTTTGCGGTCGTGAAGGCGGACTCCTCCGACACGCCCACCGCCACGCCCCACCGATATCCATAGTCTTTCGACGCGCACACTCTTCTTCGAAGACCCTCCCTGTCATGCAGATCGACCTCTCCGACCAGACCCTTCTCGTCTCCGGCGCCAGCCGCGGCATCGGCCGGGCCATTGCTCTTGCACTAGCAGACGCCGGTGCCACAGTGGCCGTCCACTACGGCCGCAGCGCCGACGCCGCCCAGGAGGTCGCCGCCGCT
The DNA here is from genome assembly GCF_036626415.1 of Salinibacter sp. Lineage (GTDB taxonomy): Bacteria > Bacteroidota > Rhodothermia > Rhodothermales > Salinibacteraceae > Salinibacter. The sequence goes on along the minus strand of NZ_JAZKRW010000132.1, from coordinate 2,875 downwards.
TGCGGGCCCGACGCGCGCCCATTTCAGGCCGATCTCACGGACCTCGAGGCCACCGACCGTCTCGTCGACGACGTGCTCGACACTTACGACCGCCTTCACGGCCTCGTTCTGAACGCGGGCGTCGCGCGGTCCATGCCCCTTGCGGCCGACACGGCCGACTGGGCCGCCGACTGGGACGACACGATGCACGTCAACCTGCGGGCGCCCGAACTGCTGTGTCGGCACGCCCTGCCCCACTTTCAGTCCGAGGACGGCGGACGCATCATCAGCGTTGCTTCGCGGGCGGCCTTCCGGGGCGACACCCCCGACTACATGGCGTACGCCGCTTCGAAGGCCGGATTGGTGGCGCTCACGCGATCCATCGCCCGCGGATTTGGGGCGGACAACATCAAGGGCTTCACGGTCGCCCCCGGCTTTACCCGAACCGACATGGCGCAGGACTTCATCGATGAATACGGGGAGGCCCACGCTACGAGTGACCTCGCGCTCAACGAGCTGACCGAACCCGCGGACGTCGCATCGGTCGTCGTCTTCCTCGCCAGCGGCCACGCGGACCACGCCACCGGCACCACCGTCGACGTCAATGCCGGCAGCTATGTGCATTAATTCGGCCACAGCGCGTCGCGCTGGTCCTCCACCCGATCTAGAAAGTCATCGACGAGGGCATTGAACGCATCCGGTCGTTCGACCGGCACCGCGTGGCGGGCGTCGCTCACGACGGCAAGCTCGGCTCGCGGCATTCGGGCAACCATTTGCTCCTTCTCTGCCACCGGGGTGTAGTCTTCATCCGAGGACACCACCAGGGCCGGCACGTCGATGCGGCCGAGGCGGTCCGCGACACTCCACCGCATGATCGCGTCCATCGACCAGAGGTAGGCCTGCCTGTCATTTTGGGCCCAGCGGCGGACGAATTTGCGTCGGAGCTCGTTCTGGCCCGGCTTTACGAACAGCTTGCGGGCGAGCAGTCGCCCCACGCGCCGCATGCCGAGTGCCTGTACCGCCAGCCGCCGCGAGACGTAAAACCACACATCGTGCCACGAGTGGAGCCGCATGTCGGCGACGCTGTTCACCGCCACGAGGCCGCGGAGAAGCTGGGGCGCGCTCGCGGCCAATTCGAGGGCGACCATGCCCCCCATGGACAGGCCCACCACGTGCGCGGGGACCGCCGCACGCTTCCGTAAAAAGACCGCGACGTCCCGGGCAAACTGGGCGATGGAGTACGGCCCCTCTCCTCGCTCGGAGTGGCCGTGGCCCCGTAGGTCCAGCCGAAGCACGCGGCCTCGCTCGGCAAAAGGGGAAACCTGTGCAGCCCAGTCGCGGCTGCTCGACCCCAAGCCATGTATGAACAGAAGGGGGACGCCCTGTCCCCGATCGGTGTAGTAGAGACGCGTATCGTCGACGGCGTGATAGGGCATACGAACCGCAAAACGTTTACCGAAAGCCAATACCAAAAGCCAATTGGTCGAAAGACTCCGGGGACGGGGCTCTTTGCTACTTCCCACGCTCTCGACGCGTTCGGCATCCCCACGGTCCAACTCCGATGGGCGGGGCGAACATCCGAGCCCTTTTCTCGGAGGATCTACTTTTGGGGGAGCGAAGGGCCTCGAGAGCCCCAATCGAGTGCCCCGTCCCACGGCCCCAACTTGCGCCGGCCGAGCATTTGGGTAACCGTCGGGATCAATTTGTAACGCGCTGCGTCAAAACCGACGTGTGAAATTGATGCATTGCGTTACGAACGGCTCATTGCTTTGCCCATGGCCCGACAGATCAAGCGGTACGACAACCGAAAGCTATACGACACCGAAACGAGCGAGTACGTGTCCTTGAGCGATGTCGCTGAACTCGTGCGGCGGGGCGATACCGTCGAGGTCGTGGACAAGGCAACCGGCGAGGACATCACGGCTCAGACGCTCACCCACATCATTCTGGAAGAAGGAAAACGCGGCTCGCCCGTCATCCCGTCGGACCTCCTCCACACACTGCTTCGTCGCAGTGGCGAAGCCCTCGATACGGGGCTGGGCCAGATTCGGTCGACGGTCGACGACCTCATGGAGCGCTCGTTGGGCCAGCTCAAGCGGCTCGTTCAAAGTCCCCGAAAGCAGGAGCTCGATGAGCTCCGGCAGCAACTGCGTGACCTAGAGCATCGGTTGTCTATTCTCCTTGAGGACTTGGATGACCATCGGCTTGAAGACTCGAACGCACACCCGTCCTCCCGGGAGGCTTCCGGGCAGCCGTCTTCGCCGGAGTCCCTTCGTCCGCGCTCTCGAGAGTGAGCCTCCCCTTTCCACCCGCACTGTTCACAACCAATCATTCTACGCCATGACGACTGAACACGACCCCTCCCCCTCTGACACCCTGCAAGACGAACTGACCGAGCGCGGCCGCGAGGTATGGCTGGCCGGCCTCGGGGCCTTGGCCACGGTCGAAGAAGAAGGCACCAAGCTCTTCAACCAACTCGTGGATCGGGGGCAAGAGTTCGAGGAAGAGCGCCAGGCCGAGCTCGAAGAGGCCACCGAAAAGGTCCGCGAGCAGAGCGACGAGGCCCTTGCCCAACTCGAAGAGGCTGGGGAAGAGACCCAGTCCATGCTCGCCGATTCCGTGAAGGCGGCCCTGGAACGCTTCGGGGTCCCGACTCAAAAAGAAGTCGATGACCTGGCCGATACGGTCAACCGCCTGTCCGAACAGGTCGAGGAGCTCGCGGAGCATCTTGCAGAAGCCGACGAGTCTTCCTCCGATCCGGCGTAGGTCCCGCCCGGTCGCCCACTTGCGTTCGACGCGGAGGAGTCCCCCGTGGCAAAGGACTCCTCCGCGTTGATTTCCGAGAGCATCGTCTCGCGCGTGCCCGGACGGACTGCTCTCGGAACCGCTTTCCCGA
>NZ_JAZKRW010000131.1:0-7965 GCF_036626415.1 Salinibacter sp. | reverse complement strand
GGATCTCGAAGAAGTCGTCCGCGTCGACGAGGTGCCGGATCACGTCCCGCATGTCATAAGGCTTGTTTGGATCCTCCGGCACCAGAGCATCAAGCTCGTCGCCGTCGTGCGCATCTTCTACCTCTTCCCGCGGCACCCGCGGGGGGTCCTCCTCGCAGTTCTGCGGGAGGTAGCTCATGAGTCGTCGGATCCGGCGGAGGCAGTCCACGTCGTTGTCGCAGGTGACGTGGCTCACCCCGCTCTTGGTGGCGTGGGTGCGCGCCCCGCCCAGGTCGTTGGCCGTCACCTCCTCCTGCGTGACCGTCTTCACCACGTTGGGCCCGGTCACAAACATATAGCTGGAGTCCTCCACCATGAACGTGAAGTCGGTAATGGCCGGGCTGTAGACCGCCCCTCCGGCGCACGGCCCCATGATGGCGGAGATCTGCGGGACGACGCCCGAGGCCTCCGTGTTGAGCTTAAAGATGTCCGCGTAGCCCCCGAGGGATTTGACGCCCTCCTGGATGCGCGCGCCGCCGGAGTCGTTGAGGCCGATGACGGGCGCTCCGTTCTCCAGCGCCTTCTCCATCACATTCACGATCTTGTCCGCGTGCGCCCGGCCCAGCGAGCCGCCGTAGACGGTAAAGTCCTGACTGAAGACGTAGACGAGGCGCCCGTGGATGGTGCCGTAGCCGGTGACCACGCCGTCGCCGGGCGGACGGTTCTCGTCGAGATCGAAGTTGGTCTCCTGGTGGCGGACGAACGTGCCCAGCTCTTCGAACGAGTCGTCGTCCAGGAGAATGTCGAGCCGCTCGCGGGCCGTCAGCTTGTCCTTCTCGTGCTGGCGCTCGATGCGCGCCTCCCCGCCCCCTTTCGCGGCCTCGGCGCGGCGGCGCTGTAGGCCTTCGTACAACTCGCGATGAGTGGCAGACGCATCCTCGGATTCACTCATGTGATGGTGCGGTGATTGTGCTTGGCAGAACGCGACGGAGGACGTACGACCGGGATCGACGGACTTTGCCCGCTCCTGTTACGTCTTTGTTTCGTTTGCGGATGGGTGCGAGAAGACGCCCTCGTGTCATTGGGGCGCAATGTTCAGGCAGAAGATACAGCCTGTGTTCTTCGACCTCAAAACCAACACGCCCATCTCGCTATGCAACTCCGCCAATCTCTCTCTTCATTGCGTCGCTGGGGGGCCGGCCTCGGCGTCGGCCTTCTCGCCTTCGCACTCATCCTCACGGGGTGCGACAGCGACAGCGGCATGGACGACCCCCCTGAGCCCGAGCCAGCCACCACGATCACCGACGTCGTCACCAGCACCGATGATTTGAGCACCCTCGCTGATGTGCTGAGTGACGACCAGGCCGAGGCACTAGACGATACAAGCACCACCTTCACGGTATTCGCACCATCCAACACTGCCTTCGAACCCTACGACTTCAGTGGACGCGAAGGCCTTGTGGCTCCCGTGGTCAACTACCACGTTGTGCAGGGCGCGGCCGTGACCTCCGACCAACTCTCGGACGGAGACACCTTCACGACCCTCCAGGGCGACCAGATTGAAGTGACCCTCGAGGATGGAAATGTCTTCGTCGAGGGCGCTCAGGTGACCACGCCGGACGTAGAGGCCGACAATGGCGTCGCCCACGTCATCGACGACGTGCTCTTGACCAACCGCACGGCCGGCGAGCGACTGCAGGTTACCAGCGCCACGGAGTCGCTCTTCCAGGCCGTCGACAACGCCGGCTTGGCCTCCGCGTTCAACAGTCCTGACAACGTCTGGACAACGTTCGCCCCGGAGAATGAGGCGTTCGAAAACGCCGACCTGAGCGGCTTCAGCGACTCGGAGATCCAGGAAATTCTGCAGTACCACACGCTTGATGGCGTAACGGACTCCGGAGCACTGCTGCAGCTGCTGGCGGACAACGGCGGTGAGGTGAGCGTCCCGACCAACCAGGGCGAAGACGTCACGGTCACGGAGCAGGGCGATGGCTCCGTCGTATTCAACGGCGGTCAGGCGACGCTCAACCTCGACCGGGTGGACCAGCGTGCCAGCAACGGCATCATCCACCAGATCGACGGGCTGCTAATTCCGCCCAGCCTGGCCGAGCCGACCGTCGCCGGCATCGTGGCCAACAACGACGACTTCTCGACGCTGAACACTGCGCTCGACGCAACCGGACTGGACGCGACGCTGGATGATCGGGCCGCGACCTTCACGGCCTTCGCCCCGGCCGACGCCTCGTTTGCACCCTATAATGTCGACTTTCTGATCGACAACCCGATGTTGCTGGAAGAGGTGCTCGGCTTCCACGTAGTTCAGGGCGCTGCGGCCTTCGCCGATGACCTAAGCGATGGCGATACGTTTACCACGGTCCAGGGCGATGACGTGGAAATCACCATCGACGGTGGCAACATCTTCGTTGAGGGCGCGCAGGTAACGACTGCGGACGTGGAGGCGGCCAACGGCGTCGTACACGTCGTCGATGACGTGCTGCTCACCAACCGCGACGCCGTGGAGCGGGCCACCGTGACAAGCGACTTCAGCATCCTGGCTGATCTGGTGGACACGGCCAACCTGGCCGATGCACTCAGCGGGCCGGGTCCCGACGGCGAGGATGGCATCACGGTCTTCGCCCCGACGAATCAGGCCTTCCTGGAGGCCCTCGACGCCAACGACAACGGCGAGATCGATGACAGCGAGATCCCGAGCAATGCGGCGGATATTCTCAAGTATCACGTCCTGGACGACGTCTTCTTCGCAGCCGACGTGCCGACGACAGAGACGGCCCTGCCCACACTCGAAGGCTCGGACGCAACTGTTGTACGCAGCGGCAGCGACGTCGCCATCAACCCGAACAGTGAGAACGCGAGTGTCATTGCACCGGACGTGGAGGCGTCGAACGGAGTGATCCACGGCATCGACACTGTCCTCCAGATTCCATAGGGCAACCGGGCCTCTGTGGGGATTTTTGCAATCCGCACTGTGGAAACACCGTCCCCGTTCGGACCTTCTTTCACCACGCCGGGCCCCTTCCAGTACGGGAGCGGGCCCGGCGTTTTTTTGCTCTCGGGGCCAGGACTCGATGAGCCCGAAAAGTAAAACCATCCTTGGGACGCCGATCGGAGATCTGTGGCACGCTTTCCGCCCCCCGTCGGTCTGACTGGCTCAACGGGCAGGCGAAGCATTCTTCGTAGCGGCCGACGCCAACCGTCTTTCACCTTATCTTCTTGGAATTGAAGGTATGTACACTGGGTTTTTCCGTTGCAGCCCGTGTCTCTTGGATGTTGTGTAGAAATTTGCACAGCGGTAACCCTGTCTGTACGACGAGGGGAATAGGCCGGGGGCCGTCCCTGACCGAAGAACTTCTCTCGTGTCCCGGCGCCCCAAGATCGAGATGCTCTATGTCGTGTGTCTTAACCAATGGACGATGCTCCCGCCCCCGAATCGTCACCCGGGTCTCCGGTTCAGGGACCCGCATCGGCGGCCCCATCCCTCGACGTTTTGCGTGCCCGCCTCGCGAATGACGACACGGAGGCGTTCGAGGCGATTTTTCGGCGCCTGTCGGAGCCCGTATTTCGGTACGTGTGCGGGATGGTGTCGGACGAGTCTCTGGCCCACGACCTCACGCAGGATACCTTCGCCAAGCTGTGGACGGCCCGCGATCGGATGGCCTCGGTCGACTCGCTCCGTGCCTACGTTTTCCGGATGGCCCGCAACCGTGTGTACAACCAGCAGCGGGACGCGCGGACGCGTCGCAAGAACCGGGACCAGCTGCGGGAGGCAGCCCTGCACGGGTCGCCCCCCGCCCCGGACCAGGCCCTCGACGCCGACCTCCTCCGGGATCATCTCCAGGACTGGATTGAAAATCTTCCCGATCGGCAACGAGAGGCGCTCACGCTCCGACGCCAGCAGGACCTGGGGCACGATGAGATTGCGGACCTCATGGACATTGCCCCAAGCACCGTTAACAACCACATTGCCCGGGCCCTGAAGCAGCTCCGGGAACGCCTCCACGAGCATCGCTCCGACCTGCGCTCTTGACTCGTTTTTTCTCCCTCTCCCTGCTCGTCCCGCGAGCCCATGGACAACGACACCTCCCCCCTTCCCCCAGACCTCCGCCCGCCCGACGCGGATGCGGAGCAGGACTACGAGCGGATCTGGGCGGCCCTCCACCGGACCGATGAGGCACGGGCCTCCGAATACGACGTAGACGCCGAGTGGACGCAACTGGCTGATCGCCTGGATCTTGAGGGAGACGCCCCTTCGGCGCCCGAGAAACCGACGACCGACCGGCCGGCCCGCCCGCCCGATCAACGAAAGGACGCCCGCCCGTCGCGTTACGCCCGAAGGCTGGCGACCGCAGTGCTCGTGTTGTGCGCCGTGGCGGCAGGAGCCTGGTGGTGGCAGCAGCCCGTCTCGGTCACGACGGCGGCGGGCGAGCGGACGACGGTCACGTTCCCAGACGGGTCGACGGCAGAGGTTAACGGCGCCACCACGCTCTCTTACAATCGGGGCTTTCAGTCCTTCCCGTTCGTGCCCGCATCACGACGCCGCGTGCGGCTGACCGGAGAGGCCTTCTTCGATGTCGACAACGCGGAGCGCCCGTTCCACGTCGTCACGCCCAACGCCCGCATCGAGGTGCTGGGCACGACGTTCGACGTGCGTGCACGGACGGACGACGACACCCCCGAAACAACCGTCGCCCTTTCGTCGGGACGGGTACGCCTGACGCCGACAGCAGCTGCGACGTCTTCCCGTTCGGGCGTCACCCTCTCCGAAACCGGGCACACGAGCCGGGTCGTAGCGGACCAGGCGCCTACCTCGCCCGAGACGATCGATCTTAAGTACGCACGAGCGTGGCGGGACGGCGGATTTGCCATTCGGGACGCCGCACTCCCCACCGTCCTCGCAGAGCTCGAACGCCGGTTCGGCGTGCCTCTTTCCTTCCGGGCGGACCCCTCGGAGACGACCCCAATGACGCTGCACTACGCAGCGGAAGCCCAGGTCGAAGAGGTGCTCCGCGACATCTGCGTGATTCAGGGCCTCTCGTACCGCGAAACGAGCCAGGGATACGAACTTGTTCGCGACTGACACCATGCCCCTTTCGTCCCCTTCGCCCACTCATGGGCTCTTCCTGCGGAACGTGTTCGTCGTGGCCGGCGCGGTGCTATTGTTTTGTGTAGGCCTGTTTTGTGTAGGCCCGTCTCTCGGCCACGCTCAGTCCCCCGGGGAGAGCATGGAAGGGTATACAATGACGCTCCGCGACGCACCCCTCGAGACAGCCCTGCAGCGGCTCGTGGCGCGCACCGGAATCGACCTCGCCTACTCCACCACGCTCGTAGAGGGCCGCCGCGTCTACTGTCAGCGGCGCGACGCCCCGGTCGAGGCCCTGCTCCGGTGTCTACTGAACGGGACGGGCGTCGACTACCTCCGCACCGCCAGTGGCAGTTACCTCCTCGTCGAGTCCCTGGAGGCCCCGGCCCCCACCGGACGCATCGCCGGCTCGGTCGTGGATGCCACCACAGGGGAGCCCCTCCCCGACGCGAATGTGCTGCTGGCCGACGCCGAAACCGGCACCGCGACCGACGCCGCGGGCCAGTTTGCCGTGGCCCCCGTGCGGACGGGCCGCCATCGCCTCGTCGTGACCTACGTCGGCTACACCACGGCCATCGACAGCGTGCGCGTGCCTCCGGGTGGGCGCGACACCGTCCGTGTGGCCCTCGCCCGCGATGTCTTGGAAACGGACCCAATCATCGTGGACGGCCTGCAGCGACGCCTCCCGTCCGCCGGGCTCGGGGCAAGCACGGTGGACGCGGCGGCCCTGCAGGAGCCGGCGGGGCAGGGGACGCCGGACGTGCTGCGACGGGTGGGGCAGCGCGTCGGCGTCTCGTTGAACCGGCCGCTCGCGGAGGTGCACGTGCAGGGCGGGAACAACGGGGAGCACGTTACCCTGCTCGACGGAGTGCCGGTCCGCAAGCCTGTGAGCGTCGGGCGACTGCTCAGCGCCTTCAGTCCGCAGGCGCTGGAGCGGGTAACGGTGCACAAGGCCGGCTTCGGCGCGTCTCACGGCAGCTACACCGCCGGCGTGCTGGACGCCACCCATGACCTGTCGCGCTCAACCGGCCGCTACGCCGCCGGAGCCGCTGATCTCCTCAGCGTGAACGGCCGGCTCGATACGGATTGGGGCGGTTCGGACACACAGGACGGACGCGTAATGGCGGCGGGCCGAACGAGCGTGTGGCCCCTGTATCAGGCCCCCTCTCTCCGCACCCTTTTGGACGCCCGCACGGCCCTGGACCGTCCCCTGGCTCCCTCATGGACCGACGAACCGGTCGCCGGCCCCACTGCGTCCCTGTACCAGCATCGGGCCCCACGCGTGGAATTCTCGGACGTGCACGGGGCCGTGCGGCAGTCCATCTCCCCCTTCGAGCAGGTGTACGTCTCGGGCTACCACGGGCGCACTCGCCTGGGGACCGACGTGGCAACCGTCGTGTCCGGCAGCGAGGCACAGGACCGCGTACTTCTCTCACAGGATCGCTACGACTGGACCAACACGGCCCTGCAGGGCCGCTACGAGTGGATGGCCAGCAGCCGGGTCACCGGCACGGCCCAGGTGTGGGGCAGCTGGCACGACGCCCATACCTTCTACGGCTTTCGCGACTCCACGCGGCGCTCCCTTACCGCGGACCCACCGCCGTCGTTTGCCGCTCGAACCGGCCCTCACGCGGGAGAGGGCAACGCAATTCGGGAGTGGGGGGGCCGCGTTACGGCGGACGTGAGCGTGGCCCCCAGTACCCACATCCGGGCCGGCGTGTCTCCCCAGCGCCTGCACGGGCGGTTTCGCGTGCGCAACCGATACCTGGGCGAACTGTCCCACGAAACGAGCACGTGGCAGGTGGGCAGCTACCTGGAAGCCGAAACAGCGCCGGGCCCTCACCTGACGGCAACGGCCGGGACGCGCCTCACGTACCTCCCGGCTCGGCGCACCGTCTACGCCGAACCTCGGCTCAGTCTGCGGTACGACCGAGCCTCCACCCCGCTGGGGGACCTGGCCGTTCGGCTTGCGGGCGGGTTGTACCGGCAGTACGTCATGCAATCGGAAATCAGCAGCACCGGCCCCACATCCGTCGTGCCCTCGGTCCAGTTCTGGCTTCCATTGGGCCCAACCATCGCACCCCCACGCGCCTATCACACTGCCGGAACGCTTCTCCTCGCCCCCACCGCCCACTGGAGCGCCCGCCTCGAAACTTACGTCAAGTGGCAACCGCGCACCCTGCACGTCGATTACGACGGGCTGGTGCGTCCCCCGAACGGCCCCGTCGCCCGCCGCGCGATCAACGACCAGTCTGTGTTCATGGAGGCGGGCCGCGGACGGGCCTACGGGGTTGCTCTTCAAATCCAGCGCGACGGCGACCGGGTCTCCGGGCGCACGAGCCTGGCCTGGAGCCGCACCACACGCCGCTACCCGGGCCGATTTGAGGGCCGGTCGGTCCCGGCCCCGTGGTCCCAGCCAATCCGCTTGACCACCGACCTCGACGTGTCGCTCACCGAGGGGCTTGAGGCCCACGCGCACTGGCAGGGGACCTGGGGGCGGCCCTGGGCCCTTCGGCGGGCCTATTACGACTATCTTGCCCACACGGAAGACGTGCAGGATTTCGCCCCGTACGACCTTCGCCGTCCTGGCGATCAGGTCCTCGCCCCGTTCTCGCGAATCGATCTTGGCCTCACGGCACAAACGACCTTCCGATCCCTCACGGCAGAGGCCCGGCTCAACCTTGTGAACGTACTCGATCGCCACAACGCATTCGATTGGAGCCTCGACCCCACCGGCTCTCGGCCAACCCCCGTCCGCCGCACCCTGCCAGGACGTCGCGCGTCTCTCCTGCTAGAACTGCGATACTGACCCTCGGCAGGCCCCCTCACATCTCCTGCGGTGCCTCATCCGTTGCCGCACCGACGACGGCACCGGCCCTATCGGAACG
>NZ_JAZKRW010000130.1:0-8004 GCF_036626415.1 Salinibacter sp. | reverse complement strand
CCCCGTGGTCCAGAGCACGGCGCGGCATGCCTTGCTCCGGCCCTCGGCGTGAGAACGCACTCACCAACCCGTCCCTGTCCCTTGGCTTCTCCGCTCCGCAACAGTCCTGAGCCGGAAGATCAGCGCAACGTGATCATCGCGACCATCCTGGTCGCCGTGATCATGTTTGCCTGGATGTTCTGGTTCAGCCCGTCGCCCCAGCAGCAACAGGCCGAGGCGCCCGCCGACACGGCCCAGCAGACCGAGCCGCCGGCCCCCACGGCGGACACCGACACGACGGACCCTTCGGCCGACCCGTCGCCCGCTGCCACCGCGGACGCGAGCGAGGACGCAGACACAGGCGATGCCGACGCGCCGCCGCCCAACGCGAATCAGCCGGAGGCCCCGGCCCCAGACTCCGTGACCGCCGCGGCCCTGGAGGGCACGGAGCGCACGATCGTCGTGGAGTCGGACCTGTACACGGTCGTCCTCTCCAACAAGGGCGGGACCATCGAGCGCTTCACGCTCAAGGAGTACGAGCAGTTCAACCAGGAGGACCCCGTCCAGATCGTGGACACCACGGCGGGCGGCACGCTGTCATTGTCGTTTACGACGCCCACCCGGCGCCGCGTCGACACCCGAACGCTCTACTTCTCGGCCAACACCGAGGCCGACACGGTGCGGATCGAGGACGAGTCGAAGACCCTCACCTTTGAGGCCCAGCTCGGCGACGGGGCGCTCCGACAGTCCTACACCTTCCACCCGGATGACTACGACCTCGGGCTGGCCATCGAGCAGGAGCGGCCCCGCAGCTTCCTGTCGAGCGACGGGTACGAGCTGACCTGGCACGGCGGCATGCCCTACTCGGAGGGCGGGGAGGAGGACGAGCTCCGATACACGGGGCTCTTTGCCCGCAACGGCGACCAAATTCGGAGCCTCACCCTCTCGGACGCGGACCAGAACGAGAAGCGCATCGAAGGGGACGTGTCCTGGATGGCCGTGAAAAACAAGTACTTCACTGCGGCCGTCATGCCAGACCGTCCGGAATCCGCCCAAGGGGCCTCCCTGACCGGACGAAAGGAGGGACGGGCGACCAGCGAGGCGGCCTTCAAGGCCCTCACGGGCCGCCTCCAGATGCCCCTGCCGCGAGAGACCACCCACGTCGACAACTTTCACCTCTATGCCGGCCCGATCGACTACTACAACCTGGCCGACTACGGCCGAAACCTGTACGGCATGGTCGACTACGGGTGGGACTGGTTTGAGTGGCTGACCAAGCCGCTCGCCGAGTACCTCTACATTCCAATGCTGACCTACCTCGGGGGCGGGCTTCCGTCGTGGCTGTTTGGGGGCAGCCTCCCGTACGGCATCGTCGTCATCCTGATGGCCGTGCTCATCAAGACGGTCGTCTACCCGCTCACGAAGTCGTCGTACCGCAGCATGGCGCAGATGCGGGAGCTGCAGCCGAAGATGCAAGAGATTAAGGACAAGTACGACGACGAGCCGGAAAAGCAGCAGGAGGAGATGATGCAGCTGTACCGCGAGACGGGGGTCAACCCGCTCGGGGGCTGTCTGCCCATGTTCTTGCAGTACCCCATTCTCATCTCGCTGTACCAGTTTATTCCGAAGTCGATTCAGCTGCGACAGGAGAGCTTCCTCTGGGCGGCGGACCTCTCGGCGCCGGACAAGATCCTGCAACTGCCGTTCGAGATTCCGTTCTACGGCGACTACGTGGCGGGCTTCACGCTTCTGATGGGCCTGGCCATGATCGTGACGATGCGGGTACAGTCCACCGGGGGCGGGGCGGCCGGCGGCCAGGCGAAGATGTTGATGTACGCCATGCCGGGCGTCATCTTCTTTATCTTCAACCGCTTTGCTTCGGCCCTCAGTCTCTACTACCTCTTCTATAACATCGTCACGGCGGCCCAGCAGAAGTGGATCAACATGCAGCTGGAGAAAGAAAAGGACGACGACGGCAGCCTCACGAACGGACGCTCGGATGGGGCGGCCGACGGGGAGAAGGGGTTCTTCGCCCGGCTCATGGAGAGGGCCGAGGAGGCGCAGAAGGAGCAGCGGTAAGGCGTTGAAGGTTTGGAAGGTTGAAGGTTGTTTGATCTCAATGGTCTCCTGTAGCAGTGCTACCCCCTGAACGTGCAACCTACAACCTACTAACCTTCAACCATGGACGACACGATCGCGGCCATTGCCACGGCGCGAGGGCAGGCGGCGCTGGCGGTGGTACGCACGTCCGGCCCCGAAGCGATTGCCGTGGTGGATCGTTGCTTCCGTGGCGCCGACCTAACGGACGTCGAGAGCCACACGGCCCACGTCGGGTTTCTGAAGGACGAGGATGGAAACGACGTTGACCAGGTGGTCGTCACCGTCTTCCGGGCGCCCAACTCCGCCACCGGCGAGCACGTGGTGGAGGTCTCGTGCCACGGCGGCACCCTGGCGCCCAAAATGGTCCTGCAGAGCCTGCTCGACCACGGCGCCCGCATGGCCGAGCCCGGCGAGTTTACCGAGCGGGCCTTCCTGAATGGCAAGATGGACCTGACGCAGGCCGAGGCGGTGGCGGACCTCATCCACGCCACCTCCACGAAGGCGCACGAAGCGTCCCTCACCCACCTCAAGGGCCGCTACTCGGATCTGCTGGACGACCTTCGCGAAGAGCTCCTCAACCTTTGCTCGCTCGTGGAGCTGGAGATCGACTTCTCGGACGAGGACGTGGAGTTTGCCGACCGGGGGCGCCTGGAGGACCTGCTGGACGAAACGGAGACGATCCTTCAAGACCTGCTCGACACCTACCCCACGGGGGAGAAGCTGAAGGACGGCGTGCGCGTCGTGATTGGCGGGCGGCCCAACGCGGGCAAGTCGACCCTTCTCAACGCCCTCGTGGGGCACGACCGCGCCATCGTCAGCGAGACGCCCGGCACCACGCGCGACGAGATCGAGGCGGAGGCCGAAATCGAGGGCGTGCTCTTCCGCTTCGTCGACACCGCCGGGCTGCGCGACACGGCCGACGAAATTGAAGCGGAGGGCGTGCGCCGCGCCACCGAGTCGATCGAGGAGGCCGACGTGCTCTTCTACCTCTACGACCTGACGGTCGGCCTCGACTCCGAAGAGATCGAGTTCCTGAATGACTTGTCAGGCGAGGACGCGACCGTCCAGCCCTTCCTCATCGGCAACAAGGCCGACGAAGCCCGGGATCTGCCGGTGGCTACCCTCGACAACCTCTCGGCCCTCAAACTCTCGGCCCTGGAGGCGCGTGAGGACGCCGACGCGCTGCAGCCCCTCCTCGACCGTCTCACGGACACCGTCGCCGAGCACCTCAGCCGCGCGGAGGCGTCGCCTGTCGTTATGAACCAGCGCCACCGTCAGCACCTCCAGGACGCCCTCGACGCCGTCCGGCAGGCCCGCGAGGCCCTCGACAGGGGCGTCTCCGGCGATATGCTCACGCTCGACCTCCGCGCCGCCCTGCAGGACCTGGGTGCCATCACCGGCGAGATTACGAATGAGGACGTGCTCGACCAGATCTTCTCCCGCTTCTGCATCGGAAAATGAGTGTGGGAGAATGCGGGCACGGGGGAAGAGGGTCGAGGGGCAGAGTGGTGACTTCCGAGCGGACCGACTTTGCTGGGAGAGCGTTCACACACCTCATTCTCACGCATCACGCGTCGATCCGCCATGAGCACGCAGACGAAAGAACGGCCCGGGCTCTCGTGGAAGAAGGTCTGCGAAGACCCGAACCTTCAGGACCTTCCTTACAAGATTGAGACCAACGACCGGGGCCAAATTGTGATGAGCCCGACCTACGCCCGGCACGGCCGCTTTGCCTATCAAATTGCTCAGCTGTTAGAAGAGAAGTTGCCGGAGGGGGTGTCTTCGGTCGAGACGGCCATCCGGACGGCGAAGGGCACGAAGGTGGCCGATGCCATCTGGTGCACCGCCGAGCGGTGGGCGGAGATTAAGGACGCGTACGACGTACCCGTGGCTCCCGAGATTTGCGTTGAGGTCCGCTCGCCGACCAACACCGACGTGGAGGTCGATGAAAAGCGTCAGCTCTACCTCGATGCGGGAGCAGAGGAGGTGTGGATCTGCGACGAGGAGGGACAGATCACCTTTTACGATGCGGAGGGAGAGCGGGAGGCGTCTCGACGAGCTCCTTCGTTTCCGTCCCGCATCGACGCGTAGCCGCGCCCCTCTCCATGTCCGACGCCCTGCGTACCCATCTCACGACCCAGCTCCAGGCCACGGTGGCCCGCCGGTCGTACGACGAGATCCTCTACAGCGTCCCGGCTGCTGCCCGCGGCGTCCAACCGAACGGCCTGCCCGAAGGCTATTCGCTGTGGCAGATTCTGGAGCACATGCGCATCTGCCAGTCGGATTACTTTCGCTTCTGCACCGATTCCGACTACACGACGCCCACCTGGCCGGACGACTACTGGCCCGACACGGTAGCGCCCCCGAGCGAGGATGCCTGGAATCACAGCCTCAACGCGTTTCGGCAAGACCTTCGGTCGATCAAGGAGTTGGTGAACGATGCCTCCGTCGACATTACGGGCGCGATTCCGCATGTGGAAGAGGTGCGCAAGCGGGAGGGAGGGACGTCGTACCACGGATC
Organism: Salinibacter sp.; assembly: GCF_036626415.1. Lineage (GTDB taxonomy): Bacteria > Bacteroidota > Rhodothermia > Rhodothermales > Salinibacteraceae > Salinibacter. Next base: position 3,404 of record NZ_JAZKRW010000130.1, on the reverse strand, counting down.
GACGTACGCCGATGAGATCGCCGCCATCGCCGATCACAATGCCTACCACCTCGGCCAGTTTGTGACGGTGCGGCGACTGTTGGACGTGTGGCCGCCCGAAGAGGTAGATCCGCCTGCGTGGGCGGCGTAGCGAGAGGGGCAGGGAGGAGAACTCGGCGTTGTGTTTCACGCGATCGCATCGAGCCATGCCCGATGATCCGCTTCGTCAACTCGCAGGTCTGGAGGAGGGCGGCTTTCGTCGCCTCGCCGCCCGCCTCGCACTCCTCCGCGCCTATGCCCGTCACCGGGAGGAAGAATCGTTGTCCGACGCCCAGGCGCAGGAGGACACCGCCGAGGCGTTTGACAATCGCACCGCCGCGGTGGACCAGTGGGTCTACGACGTCTACGACTCGGTGACGGCCCGCACGCTGCGGCGCTGGGCGCAGCAGTTTCGCGACGATGGGCTGCAGGGGCTCATCGACCGCCACGGGCGTCGCAGCGAGCGCTCCTACGAGTCGTACTTCGGCGCGGGGTCGGAACTGCGCAAGGTCGCGCTCTACTACATCGCCGACCATCCGGACTGCACGAGTACCGAGCTCCTCGACGAGTTGTCCGAGCACGTCGAGGAGGACGAGCTTCCCACCCGACGGACCGTGCAGCGCTTTCTCAAGAAGATGGGCGGCTAAGTGGGAGAGTGGAGAGCACGGGGGTGTGGAAGTGGAGGCGAATGGCCCCGCTCGTCGGAAAATCGGATCGCCAGGGTGGGGACCAAATCGAAGGAATGTGCAGAGATCATCTTCTGGACAAAACACGTGTCGTACGTACTGTCGACGAATCTCTCTTTGGAAAAATCACGTGTCGCCCCTGCCTGTACGTCTCTGAAGACCGGTTTCCCGGGGCTCCCCGGTCGTCCGGCGGACGGGGTGGGCACACGGCGGCGGGCGGTTCGTTAAGGGAAAGCGCCGGGCCTCGGCGTCCTTGTTCTGCGGATTCCTGTTCTCGATTACGAGTCCATACTCATGCATCAAGACTACTTCGAGTACGATGTCATTGTCGTCGGCGGCGGGCACAGCGGCAGCGAGGCGGCGGCCGCGGCGGCGAATATGGGGGCCGACACGCTGCTCATCACCATGAAGCTGGCGGACATCGGGCAGATGTCGTGCAACCCTGCGATCGGGGGCATCGGCAAGGGCCACATTGCACGTGAAATCGACGCCCTCGGCGGCATCATGGGCACAGCCACCGACCGGGCCGGCCTCCAGTTTCGGATGCTCAACAAGAGCAAGGGGCCGGCGGTGTGGGGGCCGCGGGCGCAGTGTGGGCGCCGCGCCTACGCCCGGGCTATCCGGCAGGAGCTGGAGGCCATCGCCAACCTGAAGATGCGGTCGGACATGGTGAAAGAGATTCTGACCGACGAGGCCGGAGAGACGGTGACGGGGGTTCGCACGAACCTCGGGAAGGAATTCCGGGCCCCCTGCGTGGTCCTTACCACAGGCACCTTCTCGAACGGCGTCATTCACGTCGGCGAGCAGAACTTCGGCGGGGGACGCATCGGGGAGAGCGCCTCGCACGGCATCACAGGCTGCCTGCACGACCTCGGCTTCGAGAGTGGGCGGCTCAAGACGGGCACGCCACCCCGCGTGGACGGCCGCTCCATCGACTACAGTGTGATGGAGAAGCAGCCCGCCGATCCGGAGGCGACGGCCTTCTCGTTCCTCACCGACGGCCTGCCGCCGGTGAGTGAGCAGCTCTCCTGCTGGCTCACCGACACGACGCCCGAGACGCACGAGGTGCTGCGCACCGGCTTCGACCGGAGCCCGATGTTCACGGGGGCGCTCGAGGCGGACGGTCCCCGCTACTGCCCGTCCATCGAGGACAAGATTGACCGCTTCTCGGAGAAGGACCACCACCAGCTGTTCATTGAGCCGGAGGGGCGGGACACCACCGAGGTGTACGTCAACGGCTTCTCCTCGAGCCTGCCGGAGGAGGTGCAGTTCGAGGCGCTCCGCACCATTCCCGGCATGGAGGAGGCCCACATGCACCGCCCCGGCTACGCGATCGAGTACGACTTCTTTCCGCCGTACCAGATTGAGTACAGCCTGGAGACGAAGTATGTGGACGGCCTCTTCTTCGCCGGGCAGATCAACGGCACCACCGGCTACGAGGAGGCGGCCGCCCAGGGCCTCATGGCCGGCATCAACGCGGTGCAGACGCTGCGCGGCGCCGACCCGATCGTGCTGAAGCGCTCGGAGGCCTACATCGGCGTGCTCATCGACGACCTCGTGGCGAAGGGCACCGACGAGCCGTACCGCATGTTCACCAGCCGCGCCGAGCACCGCATCCTGCTGCGTCAGGACAACGCCGACCTGCGTCTCACGGAGCTCGGCTACAAGCTCGGCCTCGCGTCGCAGCAGCGCTACGAGCGCATGCTGGAGAAGGAGCGTGCGATCGATGTTACACGTGAAACATTGAACGACACGACCGTTGGCCCCGCGCAGGTGGACGACTATCTGCGGTCCGTGGGCACCTCCACGCTCGACCAACCGCGGCCCGTGATCGAGCTCTGCAAGCGGCCGGAGGTCGACTCCGAAGACCTCCTCCGCCACGCCGGCCTCTACGACGAGGTGGTGACGGAGGCGCCGGGCATGCTGAGCGCGCCGCGCCTTATCGAGATCGACCTCAAGTACGAGGGCTATATCGACCGGCAGCAGGATATGGTCGAAGAGATGGAGGAGAAGGAGCGCTGGCCGATCCCCGACGACTTCGACTACCACGCCCTCGACAACATCTCCTACGAGGCCCGCGAGAAGCTGAGCAAGGTGGAGCCGGACAACCTGGGCCAGGCCTCGCGCGTGCCGGGCGTCCGGGCGTCGGACATCTCGGTCCTCATGGTGCTCCTCAAGAACGAGGGCGTGGAGCCGCTGCCGAGGGAGCGCGATCTTGACCCTGATGCGATGGGGGGAGACGGGCAGTCGTTCGGTGTTTCACGTGAAACGGCGGTTTCGGTCGAGTAGGCCGGGACGCTGAATGGAAAACGTTTCACGTGAAACGATGCGCTCTATGGATGATCGTGCCTGGACGCCCGTCGCCGCGCTGACGACCGAGCAGCGTGAGCGGCTTGAGGCCTTCGAGGAGCAGCTCCTCCGCTTCAACCCGCGCATCAACCTCATTTCCCCAGAAACGGAGGACGCCTTCCGGACGCGGCACCTGCTCCACTGCCTGACGCTCACGGTCCGCGACTTTCCGGGCGGCTGCACGATCGTCGACTGGGGCACCGGGGGCGGTCTGCCCGCGATTCCGCTGGCGATCTGCTTCCCCGAGACGACGGTCGTCGGCGTCGACTCGGTGGGAAAGAAGGTACGGGCCGTGCGCACCATTGCGCGGCGGCTGGGGCTGGAGAATTGTTTCACGTGGAACGGGCGGGC
>NZ_JAZKRW010000129.1:0-8039 GCF_036626415.1 Salinibacter sp. | reverse complement strand
GACGAGGAGGCCGAATGATTCGTGGCGCGTGATGCGTGAGAGTATTTATCGCCTGTGCTTTCCGTCATCTCACGCATCACGTATCACTTCTTGCGTTGCACGCCTCACGCCTCAGTCCCGAGCACTCGCTCCGTCTGCCGGTACGCGATGAAGCCACTCGCCGCGAAGATGACGGCATAGATGCCCAGCGGCGTTTGGGTCTGCGCGATGGCCTGGTAGGCGAGGGCCGAGACTCCAGCCGCGAGGCCGCCGGACAGCAGAAATACGACGACATGGAGCACCCACCGGCCGAGCGCCTGGCCGGGCGTGAGTGAGGGGTCGGACATGGGTCCGCATGCTGGTCGAGAACAATGACGGACCGTGAACCTACTGGGGCGCCGGGATAAGCGCAAACGGCCATGCGGCGGAGGGGGACGGGGCCACCGACGGCGCTCTTTCGTTGCGATCCTCGTTACGAAATCGTCACCCTGAGTTTAACCACAACTGGGGGGTGATTTTATTATACTGTGTGTAGACATGTTGATGAAAAATCGCGTCCCGCAAACGGGGCGTTTTTTTATTTTGGTCCGGTTTTTCCGTTTGCCCGGTCTCCTCGGGGCCGAGTGCACTTCCTTTTCGGCGCTCGTCTGACCGCGTCGTTGTGTTCCTGAGTCCCGCCTCACCGTCTGCAAACGGCACTTTTGTGCCGAATGGTGGGCGAGGTGGAAAATGTGAGGCGCGATTTCGTCGGGCTAAGTCGCCTTGTCCCCCGGCACCGGGCAACGAATTCGCTCTGAGCGGGTCTCGAACGTGCCCTCCTCCGAACCCTGGCCCCTTCTCACGACCACGTTCCGCCGGTGGGTGCGGACGGATGGAGGCCCGGAAGAAGACCACTGGGATCTGGTGGGGAGGAAAGAAAAGCTCTCGTGTCGCCCCCCTTTTCAATTCTACGCCGCCGCACCCCCGGACGACCCCGACACCACCGGGGCGGGCGGCCGCCGCCACTTCGCGTCCAGCGACCACCGCCCGCTGCCGAACGCGCACACGAGCAGAAGCAGAAACAGCACCAGCGCCGAAAACTCCAGCGACTGATCTGCCGACAGCAGGCCACCCTGCCAATGCACGAGAAAGACCGCCCCGCCGAGAATGGGCAGCTGGACGAGGGCGGCGAGGCGCGTGTAGAAGCCCACGGCGAGAAAGGCCCCGCCCACCAGGTGGGCCCCGATCACGTACACGGACAGCCCGGCGAGTCCGAGTCCCGGCTCCGTGGTGCTCACCAGCTGTTGCAGTCCACTGTCCGTGGCGAGCAGTGCCAGGCCCCGAAAAAACAGGCCCGTGCCCAAATACACGCGGAGGGCATCGAGAACAAGGTCGCGCTGGGCCTCAAGACTGCGGAGCATGGGGATGGAAGGGGCGGCTTCAAAGAACAGGAGACAGTTCTGTAACAAATTCCCGCCGGGGGACGATCCGGCCCACGTGTTGAGATCGGCCGTCGGAATCACTGCGCCGGACGGATGCGTGTCAGATCTCGCTCGCATCCGAACACTCGTGCATTCATCGATCTGTCCCTGATGAGCGAAGATGCCCCGCCCCAGTCCCTCCGGCAGCTCCGTGCCGAGTGGCGCGAGCGCCTGCGGCGGGCCCGCGACCACGCCGTGGCGCAGGCCGACGACCTGGGCCTCGCGGACCTGCGGGCCCTCCGGGCCACGATTGAGGAAGAACGGGCACGAGTCGAGAAACGCCTGCCCGACCCGGGTCCCGTCGAAACCAAGGGCCCGATGACCGCCGAGCAACAGGCCCGGCACGTGCAGGACGCGCTCCAGTACCACACGTTGGAGGTGCGAAAGCAGATCGTCGTCCACGAGTTGCGGCGCCGGGCCCTCGGGCCCGACCGGGTCGAGCAAGAGATCGAGGTGCCCGCCACCACCCGACACTACGCCGGGGTCGCCTGGGACGTGATGGGGGAGCCCGAGGTGGAGACGACCGCGGACGTGTACCGCGAGGTGGCCCGCCGCGCGGACGAGGACGTGCACCTCACGACCGTCGAGACGTGGCTGCGGGAAAAGAATCCCCACCACCCCGAAGAGACCGACGGGCGCTGGACCGAACTCCGACGTGCCGTGCTCCTGGCGTCGGCGTGAGCGGCCCTGTGGGAGGGCGGGCCCACGGTTCTTCCGTGATGTTCTGGGGAAGGCCTTTACGCCCCTTCACGCGATAGGTAGATTGAAAAACCCACCCCCCACACCTCGGCCGCCTGTCTCCTATGTCTCGCCGCCTCCTCACCGTTCTTCTTGTGGTCTGCGCCCTCGCTGCAGTCACGGGGGGCTCGCCCGGAGTCTCGCAACAGGGGCCCTCAAGCGGTGCCGGAGCGCACCCAAGGGCCGATAGCCTGCTGCAGGCGGGCCCGATGGTGGGCTACGGCACGCACCGCGAGGTGCAGCTCTGGGTGCAGACCAGCCGCCCGGCCGACGTCCGACTCCGCTACTGGAGTCGCACCACCGCCCGGGGCGACACGGCCTCTCCGGCCGCTATTCCCGATCCCGACACCGCCACTACGGCTGTCCAGCGGACCTCCGCAGAGGGCAGTCACATCGCCCGATTCACCGTCAGCGCCCTGGAGCCCGGCAACACGTATGTCTACGAGCTCTACCTCAACGGGCAGCGCGTGGAGCGGCCCTATCCGCTTCGCTTCCAGACCCAGCCCCTCTGGCAGTGGCGCACCGATCCGCCCGACATTACGATGGCGATCGGCTCGTGCGCCTACATCAATGACCCAACCTACGACCGCCCCGGGAATCCCTACGGCGGAGACGAGCGCATCTTCCGTTCCATCGCGGCCAAGAACCCGGACCTCATGCTGTGGATGGGCGACAACGTGTACTACCGGGAGGTGGACTGGGCCACCCCGACGATGATGGAGGCCCGCTACGCCCACACGCGCCGCGCCGAGGCCCTACAGCCGCTTCTCGGGCACACTCACAACTACGCCACCTGGGACGACCACGACTACGGCCCCAACAACAGCGACCGCTCCTACCGGCAGAAAGACGCCAGCCTCCGCATCTTCAAGCAGTACTGGGCCAATCCCAACTACGGCCGCCCCGACGTGCCGGGCGTCTTCGGGAAATTCCAGTGGGGCGACGTGGATGTCTTCTTGCTCGATGACCGCTACCACCGCTCGCCTACCGGCGCCCCCCGCACCGACGACAAAACGATGTGGGGCGAGGCGCAACGGCAGTGGCTCATCGACGCCCTCACGACCAGCGACGCCCCCTTCAAGTTGGTAGTGAATGGCGGGCAGGTGATCACGCCGAAGGCACAGTACGAAACCGGTGCCCGCTTTCCACAAGAGCAGTCGCTGTTGCTGGAGGCCCTTCGGGAGCGGCAGGTTGAGGGCGTCGTGTTCCTCTCCGGCGACCGACACATCACCGAACTGTTGCAGCGCCGGCCCGAAGGGTTCTACCCAATCTACGAGTTCACCAACTCGCCCCTCACGGCAGGTGCCGTCACTGAGGGAAAAAATCCCAATCGCGTCGACGGTACGCTCGTGGAGCAGCGCAACTTCGGCACCCTCACGATCAGTGGCCCGCGTGAGGACCGGGTGCTTACGCTCCGCACATTCGACGCCGACGGCGGGTTGCTGTGGGAGCGAACCATTCGGGCCCAGGCGCTCACCGTGCCCGACGATACGAGCGAAGAGGAGTAGAGCAACCTATCGGGACGGGTCCGAGTCGGCGGCCCCCTCCTCGACGTATCCCAGCACCTTGAGAAGTCCCCCGAGGCCGACCAGAAGCCCCGCGCCGACGAGGCCGACGACGCCCAGCGTGGTTCGGAGGTCGTCGCCCGGCCCGGCCATCAGCAGCAACGCCAGCCCCCCAATGCCGACCAGCAGGGCGAGGCGGGAGGCGACCGTCTGCACGAGCGGGCTCTCGGAAAACGAAACGGGACGACGAAGGCGGACCGGAAACAAAAAAAGCCCGCCTCTGCAGGGCAGGCTGACTTCTTTGACCAACACAACTAACTACAGTATAACAAAATCGACCCCCGGGGCGTCAACCCCTTTCACGGTGATTCTGTGACAAAAACATGGAGAAAAAATGAATCCACCGGGGCGGCCAGGAAGATTCCGGAGAATCAGGGGGCGGAGGCCGACACGAACACGACGCCGTCCCGACCGTGCATCGCCCCGTGTTGCTGCCGCCGCCACGGTCCGGCCATCGACTTCTTTCATCCGCATTGAACACGTGTTATGAACGAGCGCATTCAAGAGCACGCCCGCACTCTTCTCAACTGGTCAACGGACGTGCAGCACGGCGACGACGTCGTCATCGCGGCCGGCCCCGAGGCCCACGAGCTCGTGGTGGCCCTTCACCGAGAACTCGGCGACCGCGGGGCGAACCCGACGACGCTGTACACGTCGGGGGAGGCCTCCCGGGCACACCTGCAGGCCCACGACGGCGACTTTACGCTGCCCGAGCACACGCTCGCCCTCTACGAGGCGTGCGACGTGGCCATCCACGTGCGCTCGGACCCGAATTTGGCCGCCCTCAACGACGTCCCCGGCGCGCGCCTCGCGGAGCGCTCTCGGGTCCACAAGCCCATCATCGAGGAGCGCCTCTCAAAGCGGTGGTGCCTCACCCAGCACCCCACGAACGCGCACGCCCAGGCCGCGGACCTGCCGCTGGGGGCGTACCGCGACTTCGTCTACGGGGCCATCCTGCGCGACTGGGCGGCGGTCGAGGAGTACCAGGAGGAGCTCCGCCGGCGGCTCGAGGAGGCGAGCACGGTGCGCGTGGTGGCCGGGGAGACCGACATCCAGATGAGCGTGGAGCACATGCACGCCATCAACTCCGCCGGCCGCCACAACATGCCGAGCGGGGAGGTCTTTACCGCCCCCGTGCCCGAGAGCGTGGAGGGCACCGTGCTCTTCGACAAGCCGCTCATCCACCAGGGGCGCGAGATGGAGGGGGTGCGCCTGCGCTTCGAGGACGGCGAGGTGGTCGAGTCCGCCGCCGAGCGCAACGAGGAGGCCCTCGACGACCTGCTCGACACCGACGACGGGGCGCGGCGCCTTGGGGAGCTCGGCATCGGGACGAACCGCGAGATCGACCGGTTCACCAAGAACATGCTCTTCGATGAGAAGATGGGCGAGACGGTGCACCTGGCCCTCGGACGGGCCTATGACGCCAACGTGGGCGAGGGGCAGACCGGCAACGACAGCGCCGTGCACGTCGACATGATCCTCAACACGAGCGCCGGCCGCATCGAGTTCGACGGGCAGGTGATCCAGGAAGGCGGGCAGTTCGTGTGGGAGTAGCGTTTCCCACGGGGACGAGGCCCCCTCCGGAATGAGTTCCGGCATTGTCCCGGAGCCCCGCCCGGGGCTTAATGCCCGTCGAGTGACAGCGATAACTAGAGCCTGAATGCCTCCATAGAACTTCCGGATCCTTTTTCAGGCTTTCTGCCGCTGGACGCTCCATGGCCCTTCCCCGTCTCAACGTGCTCCGTCCGCCGCGGGGCTGTCTCATTCTCCTCGGGGTTGCCCTGCTCTGTTCGGTGGGCGTGTCTGCGGGGCAGGCGCAGCACCTCGGCACCGGGATCTACGGCAAACTGGGCGCCGGCCTCTCGGGCTACACCGGCGATCTGTCGGGGGCGGGCGAGGCGCCCCGGGAACTCGACGCCAATGTGCTAAAACACTTTCCCCTCACGGCGGCCGGAGAGCTGGGCTACCAGTTTTCCCCGAACTGGGCCCTTGCACTGGGGGGACAGGCCGGGAGCTACGTGTCGGTGGGCGACGCCGCCCCTGCGACCGATTCGTACCGCCGCTACACATCTCATCTGCTGGGCCGCTACACGTTCGGAGCGCCCAGCCAACGGGTTGCGTTCTATCTGGACGCCGGCCTCAATGTGACGGTCGGCGGACCCACACGCACCGGGATCGGTCCGTCTGTCGGGGGCGGAATGGACATCCGGGCCAGCCGTGCGGTCTCCATCTTCGTTGAGTCTCGCCTCCATGCAGTCTTTCCGGACGATGCGGTCGACGGGACGGAGACGGCCGGCGGTGGGGGGCGGTCGTTCGACACTGTCAACCAGCCCTTGGGGATCGGGCTCAAGTTTAGCCTCACGACGCCGACCGCGCCCGATGTGGTTGCCCTTGACGGCCCCCTTGAGGTGCCGGTTGACACGGCCGTCACGTTCGCGGCGACGGTCAACGAGGACGAGGCGGCGCGTCCGCTCGACCGCCAATGGCGCTTTGGGGATGGCACGCGGGGGACGGGCCCGACGGCCACCCACACGTACGGCCGGCCCGGCACCTACACCGTCTCCTTCGCGGCCCGAAACGAGGCCGGCACGGCGACAGAATCGACGACAATTCGGGTGACCCGTGCGTCGGACCCGCCATCCACCCCGGACGCGCCCTGGATCGTCTCCTTAACCGCCCGTCCCAATCCGGTGTCGGTCGGGGAGCCTGTTCAACTCCGCAGTGTCGTAAGGGGGGGCGAGCCGTTTGCCTACCGGTGGACTGTTGGGGACGAGACCGTCGAGCGAGGGCCCGAGCCCACAGTCACGTTCGAGCGACCGGGCCGACACCCGGTTCGGGTTCGGGTGTCCAACGACGCGGGCACAGAGACGCGTGCCATGACGGTGCACGCAGAACGGCCCGAGGGGCATTCTGCCCGTGCGCCGGCCCCGACGGCCGCGTGGGCGATCGGGGTGGCCTCCATGCGGAGCCGGGCGGGCGCGGAACGGATGGCGCGGCGGTACCGGGAGCGCCTGGCCGACGCCGTGCCGGGGGCCGTGCGGATCGTCGAGCACGTGCTCGACCAGACCCTCCACTTCCGGGTCGTCGTGGGCCGCTACGAGACCCAGGCCGCTGCGCAGCGGGTCCTCGAGGACCACCGGCGGGCATTGCCCTCGGGCGCGTGGGCGGTTCAACTTCAGTAGGGGACAAGAGAGACGAGAAGTGGGCGGTGCTGGATTTGAACCAGCGACCCCCTGCTTGTAAGGCAGGTGCTCTAAACCGCTGAGCTAACCGCCCGAGGTGCGTTGAGGGTTTCGCGTTGAGGGTTCTGCACTGTGGGTTGACTGAGAAAGCCCTCAACCCAAAACAAAAGAGACGGAGCGGGAGACGGGGATCGAACCCGCGACCTTCAGCTTGGGAAGCTGATGCTCTGCCACTGAGCTACTCCCGCGTCTGCGTCGGTGCTCAATGCAGATCACAGGCGTCAGTTCCGGGGCGCACGCCGGGCCGCCCCTGCGTCTTGACCGTGTCTTTGTCGCCCAAAGACAAAACAAGGCGGCGCCCCCTCCGTTGGACCCCGGTACGGTAATTCTTTCACACATCGACTGTGTAGCTGTTATGCCGAAGCGCACCTACCAGCCCAGCCAGAAGAAGCGCAAGAAGAAGCACGGCTTCTTGGAGCGCATGAAGACGAAGGAAGGCCGAAAGATCATCAAGCGGCGGCGCAAGAAGGGCCGCGACAAGCTCTCGGTGAGCGACGAAGACTCCGGCAAGCCCGTGTAACCGGCGGTGCCCGTGCCTGAACTTCCCGACCGCGTCGAACAGCGGCGCCTCACGTTTCCCCCGTCGTATCGTCTGAAGCGACGTCGCCTCATCCGGTCCCTCTTTGACCGGACGCGCGACGACATAGAGACGGTCGCAGTGGGCTGCGTGCGGCTATTGTACCGCGTCGTAGACCGAAGCGTGCTCGGGCACAACGTGCCGCTCCAGGTTGGGTTTGCGCCCGGCTCACGTGCCGAGAGCGGTGTTGAACGCAACCGGATCCGTCGGCTCCTCCGAGAGGTCTACCGGGTGCACCAGTACACCCTGGTAGACCCTTTTGTATGTGGCCCCGATGCGCTCATTGTCATGATTCTGTTTCGGGGCGCCCCCGAGCAGGCCGACGCGTGCATCGAGCGCGACCTGCCGCGGGCCCTCCAGCGCGCCGCTGCTTCGTGGCAGAAGCCCCGCGCGTGAGCATGCTGTGCCGGCCTTGAAAATTCTACGCCGATTTTGAAACAACGCCGGGCACGCTGAGGCCGAGCGCTCGTTGCGTACA
>NZ_JAZKRW010000128.1:0-8119 GCF_036626415.1 Salinibacter sp. | reverse complement strand
AGGCCCCCACGAACGCGGGCTCGTCGGCGTCTTTGCGCGCCTCGTACTGGCGACCCAGGAAGCGGATCACGAAGATCCAGGCCCCGAGCAAGACGGCGACGGCCAGCGACAGCCAGCGGGCGTCCGTAATCACGAGCGCGGTGAGTCCCAGGTTGAGGGCCACCGAGGCCACCTTGGCGGCCCGCTGCACAAACATGTCGATGAACGACTTCGCCTTGTACTTTTCGTCCTGTGTCGTGGGGGTATAAAGGGCCTCCTTGGCCGACTGGTTGATCGAGTAGTTGAGCGCGTTGTCGCTCACGGACATGAACCCGACGAACATGAGGCTTGGGAGCAGGACGAAGCCGACGGTGCCGCCGAGGATGGCGAGCGGCAGGAACAGCAGGGCGACCTTCACGCTGTATCGCTTCATCACGAGCGACGTCAAAAACAGCTGCACCCCGATCGACACGAGGCTGGTGGCCTGCCCCACGAGGCCAAAGAACGCATCTCGCTCTGCCCCGTCCGTAATCTGCTGCTCGACGAGGACGGCCAGCTGAAAGTCGACGATGTTGGAGACCATCTCGTAGAGCCCCAGCACGGCGGCAATGCTGAGCAGGTACTTGGACTGCACCACGAGCTTGCCCCCTTCCAGAAAAACGCTTTCCTGCTCCTCCTCGAGCACGGCCTCGTCGTCTGGACAGCAGGGCGCCTTGGGGTCTTCCCCGCATTTCCCGCACTCGCGCCGATGGATCCAGACGGCCAGGGCGCCGATGAGGGCGGTGGGGAGGATGCAGGCGAACACGAGGGTCGACCGGCCCGCCTGCTCCACGAGGCCACTCACCACCGTCGCCCCGACGAAGCCGCCCACGACACCGCCTAGCCCCACGATGCCGTACAGGCGCTCCGCCTCGTCGCCCGTGTTCAAGTCATTCGCGAAGGCCCAAAAGGTGGCGACCATGACCGTGGTCCAGATGTCGCCCGTCACGTAGAAAGACCAGACGGCCGTGTCCCCCAGCGCCTCGATCTGGGTGATCACGCTCCCGAAGAGAAGAAAGAGGGCCCCAAATATCCCGCAAAAAATGACGATCAGGTGATGCCGGGCGTAGCGCCGGACGAGCCACGTGAAGAGTCCCACCACGGCGAACGCCACGACCATGTTCAGCACCTTCCCCAGCTGCTCCGCCTGCGCCCCCGACAGGACCCAGCCGGCGAGGTGGATCGGGTTGTCCCCGAAGTAGCTGATCACGAGGCCGCGCTTGATGGGCTTGAGCACCCAAAAGATGGCGATGACGAGGAAGAAGTAGGTGGACAGCCCCAGTGCCAGTGGCCATTCTCCGGGCCGGATGTCAAAAAACTCTTTGCGGAGGCGCTCGATCATGGCAGGTCCGTGTCGTCGTAGGGGAAAGGAGCCGGATCAGGCACCCGGGGCGGCTGTTGTTCGGGGCCCGGAGCGGGGCCGGCCCCGTCGTGCCGGGGGCGCGAGGACCCTTTGTCCCCGGGCGGCATCCGTCGTTACGATTGGGAGGCCGGCGTGGGCGTCGTTGCGGACGTGTCGGGGACTTCTTCAGGCTCCAGCATCGTGTCGACCTCCGCGTCGGCCCCCTCTTCCAAAAGAACCGTGAGCCGCGGATCATCTGCCGCGCGGAGATAGCGGGTCGCCGCGTCCCAGTCCCGTATTGCGTGATCAAAGAACTGGGCGCCCACCTCCACAATGCGGTCGGAGTCTGTGTCCTCCAGGAGCGGGAGGAGAAAGCGGCGCGTGTCGTAGTCGACCAGGTTGTCGACGAACTCAATCGCGCTGTCCTGAAGGGCCGGATCGGGGCTCGTGATGCCCAAGTACGCGTCGTAAATGTCGCGCTGGTCGTACCGGAGGCCGAGAAGGCGAAAAATGCGCTCCAGAGCTTCCTGCCGGAAGAGACGGAGCAGTGTCGGGTCCAGGGGAGAACGATCAGGAGCCCTTCCGTGCAGGTGAAGAACCTGGCCGAGGGCGGCGTAGTGCCGGGCTTCCTCTTCGATTGCTGCGTCCAAAACCTCGGGGTCGGACGACTCTGCCACGTTTTGATGCAGCTTGCTGAGGGCCCGGGTGATGGCGTGGCGCACCGGCACACACACCTTTCGAAGCCCCCGGACCAGAATCGACAGGGCGAACGCACCGGAGTGCTCCACAAAAATGGGAGGGATGCGCCGGCGCGTCTGAGCATCGAGGCGCGCGTCGACGAGGTAGTCGTACAGGGTGCCCAAGATGGGCGGATCGAAGGCGGCGAGGGCCTCGCGGGCGGAGGCCTCGAACGCGTCGTCGCCCAAGAAACGGATCAGGGGGTGAACGAACGACCGGTCGCCGGACATGCCCGCGGCTTGGAGGGCCGCGCGGGTGACCTGGGCCGACTCGTCTTCCAGGAGACGATGGAGCAGCTCACTCCGGTAGGGACGGTCGAGGACGCCCAGGAGCCGAGCCACCTGCGTACGAGTCTGTACCCCCTGCTCATCGTCGAGGCCCACCAGGCGGTGCAGGAGCGACTCAGACACGAGCCGATACTCTTCCGGGTTGCCCTCCGAAGCGATGAGGCCGACCATGGCGGCCTGCACGCGCGGATCGTCGTGCTTGAGGCCCTGCTGCAGGCGTTCTGTGCGGTGGTCCGTGTTCTGGCAGTACAGGTAGCGGGCCGCCTCCACCTGCACGTCGGGGTCCGGATCCCGTAGGGCCTCGGCCACCTCTGTGCCCACCTCCTCGACCTTACGGATCCGAAGCACCCGGAGCGTCTGGGCCCGAACGGCGGGGGCCGGGTGGTCGAGCAGGCACAGCAGCGCATCGACGGGCACGGGGCCCGACCCTTCTTCGAGCTGGCTTAGCGCCTGGAGGGCGTCCGCCTCGGCGCGACTGCAGAGCGAGTCGAGCAGCTCCTCGGTCTCCGGAGCAGGATCGTCGTTCTCGTCGGGCGTCTCGTAGCCCGTTTCCTGGCCTCGCAGCCGTGTGCGGAACTGGTCGACGTACGACTGGCGGGCCCGGTACGCAAGCACGCCCCACACCCCGATGAGGGCAAGGGTGACGAGACTCAGCATCTGGACGCTGAGCCCAAGGCTCGTGACCAGTCCCAGGAGGAGCACGCCGCCCAGCCCCTGCGCGCCCTGATCCACAAAGACGTCGATGAACACCTTGACCCGCTTTTTCTTTGGGAGCGGAACGGGCACGAAGAGAAGCTCTCGTCCGGTCTTGTCGATCGAGTGCTTCAGGCTCTGGCCGGACCCGCGCAGGAAGATGCCCGCGAGCAGGCCGGGCACGACCAGCATGCCCAGGCTGCCGAGGGCCAGGATGCCGGGCAGGACCGAGAGCGCTCCGCCGATCCCGACCACGCGCATCAGTCGTGGGGCAAGCAGAAACTGCACGACCAGTGCGATGACACTCACGCCTCCGTAAAACTGCCCCATGAAGGAGGTCAGGCCCGCCTCCGTGGGGTAGGCGCGGGCCGCCACGGTCTTAAACTGGTAGTCCACGAGCGTCGTCACGACCACCATCAGCGTGAGGATGCCGATGATCAACTGGATGTGGCGCGAGTCGCGGATGACCGACAGGGCCGACGCCTCACTTTTGGCCGTCTCCTCGGGGGACTTCTGCGAGCGGCCCGTGGGCGAGCCGTGCTGGGTCCGAATCCAGCGGGCGAGCACGGTGGCGACGAACAACACGCCACTGGCCACCCACAGCAGGTTTGCGCTGTTCATTCCAGCGGTGTCCACGAGGAGGCTCGTCACTTCTCCCCCCACGATGGCCCCAAGGATGGCCCCCGCACTCAGGACGGTGAACACGCGCTTGGACTGCGAGGAGCCAAACAGGGCGTTCGCCATCAGCCAGAACTGGGACGTGATCAGCAGCCCGTAGATGCTGACCCACGCGTAGAGGACGTACGAAGACCATTCGCCGCTCACGTCGAGCAGGCCCCGCAGTCCCACGAGGCTCAGGACAAGCAGGAGAGAGCCGCCGTCAATCAGTGCGCCGAGGCGAAACCGGTCGCCCGCCCGGGTGTGGAGGAGGGCCACGGGCACCACCACGACCGTCGTGAGAATAAAGACGAACGGCAGCTCGGCGGCGCCCCGAGAGGAGAGGAAGAGGCTGTCGCGCACTGGCTTCAACAGATACAGCGACACCAGCAGGAGCACGTGGTAGAGGGCCATCCAGAAGGCCAGCGTGCTCTCATCACGGCGAAGCCCAAACAGTGAGCCCAGGAGGCGCCCCATAGAGGGAGGGAGAGGCTATGGAAAAACACCAGACGCCTCTTCCTAACGCATCGGTCTCGGGATAGGTTTGTGCGGACGGGCGGACGGCCCCGTCGCCGGAGAGAGGACGACTGTCCCTGTGCGGGGGCGACCAGCGTGCCCCCTTCGGTCCCTTCCAAATGGGGGCTATTCTCGCTCCAGGCCCACGACCCGCGGCGCTCCGGACGAGGGGAGGTGAACATACACACGGGTTGGATCGCTCGTGGAGCCGTCGTGGCGGGTTCGGAGGTCAATGCGAACAACACGCTCGTCGGAATCTGAGCGATTGCGGTCGTCAAGTACGGTCCCAAGGGCCGTGTCATCCACCGTCAGCGGAAGTTGCGAGGACGCCGTGGTGTCGCGGGGCCCGAGGGGCGTGTCGCCGAGATGCATCCGGTACGCGTAGGTGCGAGCCTCGGCCCGCGCCAAGTTTCCCTCCACGGACAGGTCGTCGAACTGAAGACGTGGCGACGTGGACGAGGGCCCCGATCCGGCCTCGGCCACAGGGGCAGACGTGGTCACAGAGAAGCGGTCCAGTGGATTGACCCGGTCGAACCAGTATCGCCCGACTTTGTCTCGCCGCCTTTGAAGCACGTCGATCAGGTGCGCCTCCGCGGCTGGGGTGCTGATCTGCGCCGTTTCGACAATGGCCTCGATGTCTTCGTCGCTGAAGCTCATCACCAGCTTGGCGCCCCAGTAGCCGTCGCGGTCCGTCAGTTTCTCAAACGCGGGGTTGGGGTAGGTGGGCACCCACTCGCCCGGCGTGAACACGTCGGCGGGAAAATAGCCGACGGCCGAGTAGGGCGTCTCCCAGTCGTAGTGCCACCAGGGAAACCGGTACGCCCCGAGGGCCGGAAGGGCCGTCAATATTTTGCGCTGGTCGATGATGTAGGCCTGGCCGTAGATGGGCCGGTGGGGCTGCTGGGCATTTGCCCCCAGCGTCGATCCCATGTCCAGCAGGTAGTGCTTCACGTACTGCTCATCGGTGTAGACCGCCAGCGTGTTGGCGTGGCGCCGGTCGGCATCGTTGAGCCATGCAGAGAGCACGCGCAGCCCCCGCAGCTCGCGCCGCTGCTCGTGGCGCACGCGGTCGTTGGCGTCGCCCTCGCGCGTCCCCTGAAAGAAGATGGGACCGAGCGGCTCGCCTTCTACGAACTTGCTGGCGAGGCCCCGAATGGTCCCGTCCGGACCCCGGTCGTAGGGCTTCAGGAGGGCCCGCAGGTCTTCACGGGTCATGGGGCGGCGCCCGTCCTGGCCGTCGACCCTCGCATCATCGGCAATGCGGAGCTGATCCGGAGCGAAGCGGGTAATCGTATTCTGGGGCACATGGTACCCGGCCCCGTAGAAGATCTTGGTCGAGATCACTTCCGCCGAGGTCGTGAGCTCAGGCCATTCGGGCCCGTCCAGCTTAATCAGATACCGATCGCCCCGGGGGTCTTCGATTTCGAAGCCGCGGGCTGCCCCCTGAAACTTGCCGCTCGTGACGGTCCAGGGGCCCTCCTGAGACGGCCCGGCGGCCACCCCCGTCGTGTCGCGCTCGTTGGGGCCGATGGCGAGTTCGCGGGGCGACATCTCACTGTAGAAGTGGCGCCGCTTCCACCAGCTCGAGTTGGGCGGCTCGTCCAAGACATTCACGTTGTCGGCCTGGTCGGCGTCCGCCACGCCCAGTGCACGGCCCACCTTGCGCCCCGTCCAGTTCAGGTTGAGGGGCTTTTCAAGCTGGTGGAAAACGCTCATGTCGATCCGGTCCCAGTACATGCTTTCGAGCGTTTCCGCGGGGCGGTCCGTGGGACGGGTGTCCGGGTCCGTCGTCTGGATTGAACCCAGGGTGTAGGGCTTGCTGCTTCCACACCCGCTCGCGAGGAGAAGGACGAGCAGGCTTCCCCAGACGAAAGGAATCGATGAGAGAAAGGAATGCGAGCGGCCTGCTATGCGCATGGAGCGAACGGGCGGTCGGCGAACAGTGCAACAACAAAGTGCAACCACGAGAGGCGGGGGCCGCGGCGGCTACCGGGCCACGCGTCGGAAACTGGGATCCACGGTCAGGATGGTTCGGATGCCCTCCCGACTGCCGGCCACCTCAAACCGAAAACTGAGGCCCTTTCGGTTCAGAAGGTGCAGGCCGCCGCCATAGCTCCACTGAAACCGGTCGGCAGCCACGTCGGCAAACGAATCGAACACCTGTCCGGCGTCGACGAAGGCGAGCGCGTCGACGTTCGACCAGAGAGGGTACCGGTACTCGGCGTTGAAGACCAACGACCCATCGTTTTGGAACCGTCGGGACCGATACCCGCGCAGGGTGCTCTGCCCCCCCAGGTCCGGCAGCTGGAAGAACGGCACCGCCGATCCGCCGAAGAGGGGCTCCACCTGTTCGAGCCGGCCCCGCAGCGCCAGGCGGCGGGAGTCCGGGAAGAAGCCAACGGGCAGGTACTGACGCACCTCCGCCACGTAGCGGCCATACCGGAAGCGATCGCCCGTGAGGTCGTGGCTGTAATCGAGCTGAAGCAGGGCTTCGGTGCCGCGTGAGACACGGGGGGGCTCGCCGGTGTAATCCAAGCCGAAAATGACCCGGGACGTCAGGAGGTCGACCGTGCCGAGGCCGGGCGGTGCAGCGTTTGACAGCTGAGGTTCTTCCTCGTCGGTCTCCACGTGCTCGTACATGAGATCAAACTGCCCGCGGAACGCGCGGTCTGGGGGGGCGGTCCGGAATCCGGCCGTAATGTCCACTTGATCTTGCGAGAAGAGGGTCTCGTCTGCATCCCGGTCGCTGTTGTTGCCGTCCAGGTAGAACTCACTCTCAGGGTCGGACTTCAGGTTGGCCTTGATGTCGAAGCTGGACCCCCGTCCGATGGGAGTTGGAATGGAGTATGAGATCCCCCCCTCGAACGTATCGGGGCCCCCATACAGGCCTTCGATTCGGGCCGAGTGGTCGCTTCCGAACAGGTGATTGTCGTAGAGGGCGAGTCCGGCCAGAAACCCGGTCGGGCCGCCGAGCTCGACGATGGGCAAGACGCCGCGCGGCGGGCGGCGGCCCGCGAAGAGGTCGGGGAATCCTCGTTCAAGATACTTGACGCCCCAGCCCAGCGGTCGGCTCGCGGCGTGAAGGAGGTATGCAGGCGCGGCCAACACGTGGTAGGCAACGCTGCGAGAGGAGGTGTACGGCTCCGTCGAGGACGTAGTCGAGTCGCTCTTCGTCGGGGCCTCCGACGTCGAAGTTGAGGGCTGGGCAGCCAAGGGGGATGCCGACACGAACATCAGCACCACCAGTCCTCCGAGGACGGACTGCACAATCCGCTTCAAACGCTGCATGACCCTGAAAAATGTCTCCGTTGTGAGCACGAGTGTGCACCTGTCCCCGCGACGGCGCTTGTGTTGGGCCCGGGGGGCGGGCGTTACAGGGCGAGAGCACCGGAGGCAACCGCGGGCGTAACGGCCTGTACGTCTCGGGCACCCACCCGCCTTGCATCGCAGTCCCAGACGGCGAGCGCTCCCGCTGCCGGTCTGGTGAACTCCAGGCTGATACGCAACGGGACACCACCGCCGACGATCCGGAGCCGTCCTCCCGCCTCCATAACACCACGCCCCCACTCCCTGGGCCCTTCGTGGGTCTGGGAACACGCCCGGATTTTTGGATTTTTGATTGATCGCCTCCTAAAAAACGTGCCTGCGAGCCGGCACCACCGGAGACGGATCGCTTTCAATCCCAAACGACCCTCCACGCGGATGGCGCACTGCTACGGATCGCGATAAGAACCTGATGACCCTCGCCATATGCATTCATTTGCTGCCGCCATTGCTTCGCGCTCCGTCCGCCAACGCTGCGTCTGTCCGTGTCGCGTCGCTGCACTGACGTGTCTGGTTGCGTTGCTCGTAGGGGTGCCGTGTGCCC
>NZ_JAZKRW010000127.1:0-8165 GCF_036626415.1 Salinibacter sp. | reverse complement strand
GAGGGGCACGATCGAACGGAAGATTCGAAGACGCGACGCCCCTCAAACCTCCCTCGGCCTCCTTCGTTCGGGTCGGCTTACGGGGCCGATGCCCGAGGGGCAATCGTATCTTGGGGCTGAAGTGAGCGTCGGAGGCGCATGTGCCTTTTCGTTCCAACGTTGCCCGGAAAGAGAGGGCGAATGGGCGTGTGGGGGCACGGAGGGGGAACTCCTGCTCTGCTGCGTCCTCGCTTCAATACGTGGACGTCGAGATGCGATCGCCGTGGGCCTCTCTCTTAAAAACTTGCGTCTTCCCCACCAAACACGTTATAATCGGTTAATTGTCATTCAGTTACCATATCGGAGCTCATGTTGGTGCGGTTTCTCTGCCTCGTCGTCAACCGGCTCGGTCCATCGTCGACCGCACCGAATGGCGTTCCGCAGCGCGTCCTGTTCGTCCCCAAATGTCTCACGTCGCCCTGCGCCCGACGTGGGGGCGTCGTCCTCCTGGTCCTGATGCTTGGGGGCCTGACGGGGAGCGCCCCGGCTCAGCCGTCGACCCAGTACGTCCGCCAGTCCTGGACGGTCAAGGACGGCCTTCCGCAAAACGGCGTGTGGGCCCTGGAGCACACCAACGACGGCTTTCTGTGGACGGGCACGATGCAGGGCCTGGCGCGCTTCGACGGGCACGACTTCACGATCTTCGAGCCCGCGGTCACGGAGGGCCTTCGGGGGAACCGCATTCTACACCTGCTCGAACGGCGACCGGGCAGCCTGTGGATTGGCACTGACATCGGCCTCACCCGCTACCGCGAGGGGACGTTTACGCACTACCGGTACAGGGGACAGTCGCTGGGGAATGTGAACGCGCTCTACGCCGACACCGCCGGTCCCGTGTGGGTTGCAAGCGAGCGCGGCCTCTTCCGTCGAACCCCGGACACCCTCGCGCGAGAATCGCTTCCCGTTTCCCTCCCGGCCTCGTCCATCAGCCATCTCCTGCCCGCCCCCAACGACGGTTTGTGGATCGTTGCGGAGGGGACCCTCCGCCGCTGGCGAGACGGGGCGTTCGAGCCGTCGCCGATTACCCGACAGTTTTCGGATCGGAACGTCGAGGCGGTCTCCCGAAGCCCCGAGGGAACGTGGTGGATCGGGACCCCATCGGCCCTGTTTCGGGTCGAGGCCGACCGCTCGCTCCGCCGCTACCCGCATTCGGCGGCCCGCATCCAGGAGATCGTGGCTCCCTCGCCCCGGCGGCTCTGGGTCATCGGAAGCGTCGACCCCGATCCCGCCGCGACGGACCGGCGGCGGCTGTTTCGCCTCCAAAACGATGAGCTCGTCCCCTTTCCTGTGGAGGGCCTGCCCCCCTACAGCGTGCCCGTCTCCCTGGAACCCGACCCCAGCGGCCAGGTCTGGATCGGCACAAATGGATACGGCCTGCACCGGCTGCGGCGGCGCACCATCGGGCGCTACCCGCACCGGCAAGAACGAAACGGCCCGAATACCCAGACGATCTACCAGGACGGCGGAGGGGACGTCTGGGTGGGCACCTCCGGGCAGGGCCTCACCCGACTGAGCACCTCGGACACCACCACCTACACGGTTCAGGACGGGCTCCCCTCCAACCAGATCCGGGCCGTCGCCGAGGACACGAGCGGAGCCCTCTGGGTCGGCACGTCGGACGGCCTCGCGCGGCGCACGGGGGACGCGTTCGTGGTCCCCCCGGAGGCGGAGCGCCTGCGCGGTCATCGAGTGGGCGCCCTTTACCAGGAGCCCAACGGGTCGTTCTGGGTCGGCACGTTCGGGGCCGGGCTGTTTCGGCGTCGGGGCGACCAATTTGAGCGGGTGCTCTCCCCGGCCGCCCTCCCCGACGCACAGATCTATGTGCTGCGCCGCCAGCCGGACGGGCCGCTCTGGATTGGAACGTATGGAGGCGGGCTGGTGGCATACCGGGCCGGCCGGATGACCCGGTACACGACAACCGACGGCCTTCCGCATCCGTCCGTGCGGGCCCTTCGCGCCCCGAACGACAGCACGCTCTGGATTGGAACCTACGGGGGCGGTCTCGCACGCCTCCGCGACGGGCACTTCGACGGGGTGTCGAAGAGGGACGGCCTCCCGAATCGTACGGTGCACCACATCCTGGCCGACACGTCGGGCCACTTCTGGCTCGCGTCCAACGGCGGGCTCCTCCGGGTCGAGCGGGACCGCCTCCGCGCCGTCGCCAATGGACACACCGACCGAATTTACCCCGATGTCTTCGGCCCCGGCGACGGCATGCCGACCCGCGAGTGCAATGGCGGCGTGCAGCCCGCCGGCTGGCGCACCCGAAACGGTCGCCTGTGGGTGCCCACCATTGGCGGGGCCGCCATCGTGGATCCCGACTCCCTGGACACACAGCCCCCCTCCTCCCTTCCGGTCTACGCGGTCGACGTGCGCGTAGGGGACACCACCTACGCCTCCCTCTCCGCGCCGTTGTCCCTCACCCCCGGCACCAATCAGATCGAAATTCGCTATACCGGCGTGTCGCTGCGCCACTCCGACGAGCTCTGGTTTCGGTACCGGCTGGCAGGCTTCACCGAGGACTGGACCTACACGCGGCGGCGGCGTGCAGCCTACTACACGCACCTCCCGCCTGGAACCTATCGGTTTAGGGTGCAGGCCACCACCGACGGGGAGACGTGGCACCCGGCCCGGTCGACGGTGACCTTCACCATCGCGCCGCACTTCTGGCAGACGTGGTGGTTTCGGGGAGGGATCGGCCTGCTTCTGGGGGTTCTCGGGGTGGGGGCGTACGCCTACCGGGGCCGTTCCCTGAGGCGGCGCGAGGACAGGCTCCGCACCCTCGTCAACGAACGCACCCAGCGCCTCACCCGAGAAATGAAAAGAACTGAGGCGCAGGCCGAGCGTCTCACCGAGCTCGACACCGAGAAGAACCGCCTGTTCGCCAACGTCAGTCACGAGCTGCGAACGCCGCTCACGCTCATCCTGGGGCCCCTTCAGGCTACCCTGGAGGGCAGTTACGGCCCCCTTCCCGACGCGCTCCGTCCGATCCTCCGACGGATGCTGCGCAGCGCCCGGCGGCTCCAGGCCCTCATCGACCAGCTCCTCGATCTTTCGACGCTCGAGCCCGCGGAAGTGCGGCTCGACTGCGTGCGGGCCGACCTCGTCGGTTTCCTGCGCTCGGTGGTGCAGGCCTTCGTGCCCTTTGCCGAGCGAGAGGGCATCACGCTCCAGTTCCGCCCCCGCGTCGAGGCCCAGGCCGTCGACGTCGATCCCGACAAGCTCGAAACGGCGGTGAGCAACCTCCTATCGAATGCCCTCAAGTTTACTCCGGAGGAGGGATCGGTGCTCGTGACCCTCGACGTGCACGAGGGCGATCGCGACTCGTTCGAAATCGCCGTCCACGACACCGGCCCCGGCCTCCCCGACGAGCAGCAACCCCTCTTCTTCGAACGGTTCCACCAGGGCGGGGCCGCCGAGTCACACCGGGGCACCGGCATCGGCCTGGCCCTGGCGAGGAAGGTCGTCGAGCTGCACGACGGCACGATCGAGGTGACCAGCACCGAAGGCACGGGCAGCACGTTCACCGTCCGCCTGCCGCTGCCCGACGACGTCGCGCCCGGCGACGCCCCCGACACGTCCGCCAACCCGGCTCGCTCTCTTCTCGATGAGCGGCCCCTGTCCTCGACGCCCCCCGTGCCCGACCCGGAAGGGGACGTGCCCGTCCCCCCGACCGAGGACCCTGCCCCGGAGGAGGCCCCCCTCGTCCTGATCGTTGAGGACAACGACGACGTGCAGGCCCACCTGCGCCGACACCTCATGGACCGGTATCGGGTGGTCGAGGCCACCGACGGAGCGGCGGGCCTTGACGCCGCCCACAAACACGAGCCGGACCTCGTGCTGCTCGACGTGATACTCCCCGAACGGGACGGCTTCGAGGTATGCCGGGCCCTGCGCCACGACCCGGCGCTGGGTGGAGTGCCCGTCCTTATGCTTACGGCGCGGGCCGCCGAGGGAGATTCCGTTCGGGGGCTGGAGGCCGGTGCCGACGCCTACCTCACCAAGCCGTTCAGTGTGGCGGAGCTGCGGGCCTACATCGACCGACTGCTGGAGGCCCGTGCGACGCTGCGCAGCGGGTTCGGCGCCGACGTGCTCGTGCCCGACGCCGACTCCACCTCCGCCGACGAGGCCTTCCTGGACCGCGTGGTCGACAGCATCGAGGCCCACCTCGACCATAGCAGCTTTACCGTCGACGCCCTCGCCGCCGACGTGGGAATGAGTCCCCGCCAGCTGCGTCGGCGCCTGAAGACCCTCACCGGCCGGACGCCCTCCGTGGTCGTGCGTACGTACCGCCTCCGGTACGCCGCGCAACTCCTGGCCGCCGACGCCGGAACCGTCTCGGAGGTGGCCTACCGCGTGGGCTTCGGGACGCCGGAGACCTTCACGAAGCACTTCAAAGAGCACTTCGACTGCGTCCCCTCGGCGTACCCGCCCGAAGACCCCGATCCGGATCCGTCAACCGGTGCCGACACCCTCCCCTCTCCGTCCGTCTCCGCGGAGGCCGACCCCGACGACCCCTCCTGATCCCGGTCGGCCCAGGAGGCCTCGTTGTCTGGTTTGCCGCCGACCATGGCGATAGACGGGAGGGCCGCGTGATCGACGAATGCCCCCGGCCGTCTTCTGCCGCCGTCTCTCTTTTCGTCGGCTCAGTCGACCCGGAAGCCCGGGTCCTCCCCGGGGCCCCGCTCCGCCTGCACCGCGACCGCCGCCCGCTGCTCTACCGGCGGGGTCAAACAGCCCACGAAGGACTGGGGGGTGCTACGGCTCGAGGACGCCGCTTCGCCTCCACGTGGCACCCGCCGCGCGGTGGCAGCGGGCGATCGAGGCCCACCGGGACGTAACGGACGATCCCCTGGCATCTGGCCCCTGACGGTCGTCGCCCCCCGCAAATCGGACAATGCTTCCCTCAAATCCGGACATGTCCGCCGTTGAGGGGTAAAATGTCCCGAGGACGGCCCTGTGGACCGTTTATATGAAGACCTTCCTACACACGCTCTGCCGTCCCTGGGGACGGGGATCGGGCTTCGACCCCGGCACTGCTTTGCTCCGTACCGGAGCCGATGGACCGCACCTCTCAAGCAGTTCCGACAGCTACTCCTGGCAGTGTGAGCAAAGACCACCGTATATCGACTGTATTCTCTCGAATCGACGCATGTCGACCATGAGCACTTCTACACCCTCTCTTTTTCGATCCGCTGCATTCCACCCCCTCGTCCTTGGCCTGCTGGTGACCGCATGTACGGGCCTACTCGGAGGGACCCTCGTTCCACAGGCCGCGTCTGCACAGAATACCTACGTGGTCGACTCGAACGGCGACGCCGACGATAACAATCTAGGGGACGGGACCTGTGCAACGAGCGGTGGCAACTGTACGCTTCGGGCCGCCATTCGGGAGGCCAACCAGACGACGAACAACGACGACATTGAATTCAACCTCTCGACGACGGCAGGCTTCGCCACAATCGTGCCTGGCAATGAGTACAGAATCGAAGAGCCCGTCACCATCGACGCGACCACGCAGGCCGAATACCCGAGTGCGGTGGACGGCCCGGTGGTCATCCTCGACGGAAGCGACCTCTCCACTTCTTCGGATGACGGCATCGAAGTGGCCGCCTCGAACGTGACGATCCGCGGTCTCGCAGTCAACTCCTTCCCGGACGAAGGCATTCAGGGGTTCGGCGTGGCGGCCGATGTTACCATCGAGGACTGCTTCGTCGGGATCGCGGCCGACGACGGGGAGTCCAATGCCGGCAACGGTACAAATCCGGACGGTACCCGAGACGCAGGCATCTCTCTTCAGGGAGATGAATTCCTCATTGACAATAACGTCATCTCCCACCACAACGGCGACGGGGTTTACATTCAGGGGGGCTCCACCTCTACCGTCGATGTTCTCCAGGGAAATCGGATCGGTCTCGACCACGACGGGGACGCGGCCGCCGGAAACAGCGGGGCCGGAGTGCGGGTCGTCGGAGGGACTGAGGTGCTTGTCGGCTTTGGCCGGAATTACATCAGTGCGAATGGCGGTCCCGGGGTCGTCATTGAGGCTGACGGTCACTTCGTCACAAACAACTATATCGGCACGGATATGGCCGGAACAACCACAACCGGTACCGGCGGCAACGACCTCGGCAATGGAACAAACGGGGTCGTCGTACGGGCCGACAACACCGACATCGAGAACAACCTCATCTCCGGCAATTTGCAGGGAATTAAGGTGGGTGCAACGGGCAGCCCCGCGGACAACACCACGATCACGAACAATGACATCGGCGTGAACGCCAGTGCCGATGCTCCCCTCCCGAATGCCTCGGATGGGATCGACGTGATCGAGGGCTCCGGCACCACGATCGACGGCAACGTGGTGGCTGGGAATTCACGTGACGGTATCGAGATTTCGGCGGTCAACCCCAACACCGACGCGCGCACAGTCATCACCCGCAATTACGTCGGCACCAACAGCAGTGGTGACGCACTCGGCAATGGGCGGGACGGAATTAAGGTGGAGGCCGATCCCAGTTTTGGAAGTCGGGAGGTCGAGATTTTCGACGGCAACGTCATCGGATACAACCGCTTCGATGGAATCCAACTTTCTGGAGGACAACACGACGTCGGCGGCAACTTCGTCGGCACCAATCCAAACGGCGACGACCTCGGAAATGGCGACGTCGGCATTGAGGTCAACAGCACGTCATCCACCCTCTCGATCGGCTTCGGGATTACCACAGCGAGCGGCGGCGCCGCCGCGGTCGTCCCGAACGTCGTCGGGTACAACGCAGGCGACGGAATTGCGATCACCGACGGGGGGGATCACCAAATCAGAGGAAATTACGTCGGCACCAACGCCACCGGGGACAATCTCGGAAACGACGAGAATGGCGTCCTGATACAGGCCACCTCCGGCAACAGCGCGGACGGAAGTGAGGTGGGGTACGGCGCCGGCGACACGGTCCCGGACGATCCGTCGCCCGCAAGCGCCGGACGGGGCAACGTCATCGCGAACAACGGCGGGAGCGGGGTGGTCCTCACCGGAGACGGCGATCCGGTTGGAAACGCCGTTCGGGGCAACCTCATCTCCAACAACGGGGCGGCAGACCAAACGGACATCGGAATCGACCTGGACGGGGACGGGGTCACCCCCAGTGACGCCGGCGACACGGACACCGGCACCAACAACCTCCAGAACTTCCCCGAGATCGACCGGAACCAGACCGAGTACAACACCAGCACCGGAAAGGTGGAGGTGCGCTACAAGGTCAGCTGCAACACGACCGACTGTGACTACGGGACCAATGGTCTGGAGATCGACATTTACCTCGCCGACAGCGAGTCGAGCGGCGAAGGCCTCACGTACCTCCACACCGACGAGTACCCGGAGGCGAGTGCCACGAGCTTCCGTGTGATTTCCTTTGACCCGCCGAGCGGGGTGGCGGTAAGCCGGTCGGACTTCATCGTCGCGACGGCGACGGACGCCTCCGGCAACACGAGTGAGTTCACCAAGCCGCCCGCCACCCAGCTGCCCGTCGAGATTGCGAGCTTCGAGGCGCGGCAGTCCGGCGAGGACGTCGTTGACCTGTCCTGGACCACCGCGTCGGAGGCGGGCAACGCCGGCTTCGTCGTCCAGCGCCGCGACGTCCAGTCGGGCGGCGCAGAGACGGCCTCCGAGGGCAACCTGGAGGGCGGCGCCTGGCAGCGGGTCGCCTACGTCGAGTCGAACGCCAGTGGCGGCACCACGACCGAGGCTCAGACCTACCGCTTTGCCGCCGACGACCTGACGGTAGGCACCCACCAGTTCCGCCTCAAGCAGCGGGACCTCGACGGCACCGAACACCTCCACGACCCGGTGACCGTCGAGCTGACGATGGAGGAGGCCCTGCAGCTGAGCCTCCCGGCGCCGAACCCGGTGCAGAACCGGGCCACCGTCTCCTTTGCCGTCCGCGATCAGGCGGAGGCGACGATCACCCTCTACAACACCCTCGGCCAGGTGGTGCGCACCCTGTACCGCGGGACCCCGGGCGCCGGCGAAGGCCAGACGGTCGACGTCTCGACCACCGGTCTCTCGAGCGGGGTCTACTTCCTGCGCCTGCGGGCCGACGGCCGCACGGAGACCCAGCGCCTGACCGTGG
>NZ_JAZKRW010000126.1:0-8211 GCF_036626415.1 Salinibacter sp. | reverse complement strand
GTTGTGGAGATGCCGGGAGTCGAACCCGGGTCCGTGTAGCCGCACAGGCAAACCTCTACCTGCATAGTGGACGCATTGGCGGTTCACGTCGCCCGTCTGCCCATCCACGAGGCCAGGGCGGCGCTGAGACTGATTAGATTTCACCGGCGCATCCGCAGTCGGAGAACGCGGCGGCTACACCCTTTTTGTCGATGTCTCACGCTCCCCAAGGGCCAGGAGCGACGTGAGACAGATGGGGGCTGTTACGCCGCCATCGCGTACGAATAATCGTCCGCAGTTACAGTTCCTGACAGGTTTTACGGAGCGAATCAGGCTGCTCGGCAGGTCAGTCCGCTGCGCGCTTACTACACGTCGAAACCGTGTCATCCCCATATGTGAAAGAGCGACGCACCACCTATCCGGCTTGCCCGGATTGTGCTTTGGTGCATCTGCTTTGACGCAACACACCCTCCAATGTTTCCTCAGAACGAGACCGCCGAAGAGGGTCTTCCAACGCGTTACACACAAACATGTGACGCGTCCGGCTGTAGAGCCATCCGTGCGACGGCTTGCCACATTGCCCCCCGCTTTCACCCGGTGCCCATGCCCACTCCGAATTCGTCCCTCGCCGACAAAATTTACGAGTCCCAGTTCGCCGAGCCCGCCGAGCGGCTGGAGGCGTTCGCGGACCTGGCCGCCATCGTCAAGCAGCTCCGGCGCGACTGCCCGTGGGACCGAGACCAGACCCACGAATCGGTGAAGCACCTGCTCATTGAGGAGGTCTACGAGGTGGTCGAGGCGATCGACAACGGGGACTGGGACGAGCTGGCGGCGGAGCTCGGCGACGTGCTTCTGCACGTGCTCTTCCACGCTGTCATTGCGGAGGAGGGCGGTCGCTTCACCCTCGCGGACGTGATCGAGGCGGAAACGGACAAGCTCGTCCGGCGCCACCCGCACGTCTTCGGGGACGCAGCACGCGACGACGCGGACGCGGGGGCAACCTCCTGGGAAGAAATCAAACAGCAAGAGAAAAACGGCGAAGCGGAGCCCTCCTCGGTGCTCGAGGGGGTCCCGGTGCAGCTGCCGGCCCTGCTGCAGGCCCAGCGGGTGCAGGAGAAGGCGGCGGGCGTTGGCTTCGACTTTCCGGATCGGGACGAGGCCTGGCAAAAAGTCCAGGAAGAGGTGGGGGAGTTTCGAGACAGCGTGGAGGGCGATCAATCTCCGGAGCGGCAGCAGCAAGAATTTGGCGACCTCTTGTTCGCACTGGTGAACTATGCGCGGTACATGGACGTGACGCCGGAAAATGCACTCCGAGAGACCACCGGTCGATTTGCCCGGCGGTTTCAGCACGTGGAGTCGCGACTGTCGGCGCGAGGGGCCTCCATCGATGAGGCGGACCTGTCGGAGGTGCGCCGGCTCTGGGAGGAGGCGAAGGGGCGGGAGGAGTAGTTCGCGTGGGGCCGGCCCGCAACGCTGCCCTTAGGCGCCCGTACCTTTGGGCCCTTGAGGACCCGATTTTCTCTTTCATGATTCATGACCGCACGCACACGATGGCCGACGAGACCGACGCGGTGGGAGAAGTCATTGAGGCCACCACTCGACAGTTCGTGGCTGAGGTGTACGAGGAGGCCGACGCGCCTGACTTTGGGGCCTGGGTGCGAGTGGGGCCGGACGCGGCGCCAACGCTCTACGGGCTCGTGAGCCACGTGGAGACGGGCAGCTACGACACAAATCGGCAGGCCGTAGCGCTTGGCCTCTCGCCCGAAGAGCGGGCGCAGGAGATGCCGATGGTCGACGAGCTGCTCCGCACCACTGTCCGTGTTCAGATGCTGGCGTGCCAGGGGGCCACGGGGGACGTGCGACAGACCCTTCCGCCACAGCCCCCCGACATCCACGATTTCGTCGCGCCCTGTACCGATGAGGACGTCCGAGCCTTCGGGGCGCCCTACGACTTCCTCCGAACCCTCGTCGAACACCCGGATCCAGACGTGCCCGTCGACGACCTTCTCGTGGCGGTGCTCCGGGGCATTTACGCGGCCCATGGCGGCGAGCGTGGCGGGCGCGAACCGCTCGTGCAGGCCGGGCGTGCCCTGAGCCGGCTGCTCGATGACGACCACGAGCGTCTGCAGTCCATTCTCCGACGGGTGCTCTAGCAAATGGGCGTCGCGGGATTGTAACTTTTTGGGAGGCGGTCCGTTGTTCTATGGCTCCGCAGCGCCATTGCTTTTCCCGCGATCCCCATGTCCGAATCTGCCGCCTCGCCGGACACGCCGTCCCGCCCCGAAATCGTCCGTGACGTGGTCATCTTTCAGGTCAAGCTGTGGCTTGAAGGGTTCAAGGATGTGATTTTGATGCCTCTCTCGTTCGGGGCGGCCGTCATCGACGTCGTTTTCGGGGGCTCTACGCTGTACGCTGTGATGAGGCTCGGCGATCGGTTCGAGCGGTGGATCCACCTGTATGGCGCGCTGGAGGTCGAATCTGAAGATGCAGGGACTGAGGGCCCTCCTCCATCGCTCGATCATCTTCTGAACGAGGCCGCGGATGGGCTCGAAGATCAGGCAATGGGGCAAAGACAGGCGGAGGACGCCCGAACAGCGTCGGGAGGGGAAGCCCCCGCCTCCCGCGATCCCGACTCCCGTTCCAGGGGGTGAGGTGGGCGCTCGGGCGGCACGGACGGCCAAAAGCTGGACCTCTGGTCAAAGGATGATCCCTACGCGAATCGGGAGGACCAGGGTGGTCGACTCCCGGCCGACGAGAAACCCAGGGTTGAACTCCACGAAAAGCGAGCTCTCTTCGAGCAGCCAGGCCCGGCCAATGCCCAGGTTGAAGGTCGGGCCGCTCTCGGTGTTCGTGTCGCCGAACGGCACGTAGGCGCCGACCCCGCCAAGCACGTACATGTTTTGCACTCGGTCCGTCGAAAAGGAGACGATGGCCGAGAGCTGTGGGTCGAGGGCAAAGGCAGCGTCGTCGCGTCCCTGAAAGATGAAGCCGGTGAGCCCGGACCCGATCGCCAGCGACACATCAGGATTTAGGGGCGTGGAGGCTCGGAAGTGGAGGCCGGGCCCTACGTTGCCGCTGGCCGTACTGCCGAGCATCTGGATGCCGAGCCCGAAGCGGGTTGGGCGGTCGTCTTGGGCCTGGGCGGGAGACAGGGAGAACGTGAGCCCAAGAAAGAGCAGGAGGCACGTGAAGCGTCGCATGGAAGAACGAGCGTGTAGAATCAAGAAGAAGGATGTGGCGTATCACGACGTGGCATGAGGAAAAGGGGGCGAGGCCCCTTCGACTGCCGTTCGGAACGTACGCTTTCGTGGGGCGATCATCAAGAGCAACGGCCCCGGCCCGGGCGCGTGCCGCCCTTTTCCCGTGTGTGCTCGCCTTTCTTTCACCTTTGACGCGACAGCCATGTCCCAGCCCGCTCCTCCCGATCTCAAGACGGCTTCCTCCTCGTCCGAGACGTGGGACCCTGCGGCCTTCGATCCGCCCGACTTCTACGACCTCGACGCGCTTTTGTCCGACGAGGCAACGAGCATCCGCGATGAGGCGCGGGCCTTCGTGACGAAAGAGGTTCAGCCGATCATCGAAAAGCACGCCCAGCGTGCCGAGTTCCCCCGGCACCTGATTCCGGCGTTTGCCGACCACGGGTTCTTGGGGGCCCCGCTCCCCCCCGAGCACGGCGGCGAGGGGCACAGCAACATTGCCTACGGCCTCATCATGCAGGAACTCGAACGGGGCGACTCGGGCCTCCGGTCGTTCTGTTCGGTCACGGGCGCCCTGGTGATGTATCCCATCTGGCAGTACGGAAGCGACGCGCAGAAGGAGCACTGGTTGCCCGCCCTGGCGAACGGGGAGGCGATTGGCTGCTTCGGGCTGACGGAACCCGACGTCGGATCCAATCCCGCCGAGATGCAGACGCGGGCCCGTCGCGACGGGGACGGATGGGTGCTAGACGGACACAAGCGGTGGTCGACCAACGCCACCATCGCCGACGTGGCCGTGATCTGGGCGAAGGACGAGGACGACACGGTGCGAGGCTTCCTGGTGGAGACGGACCGCGACGGGGTTGAGACGCCGCCCATCGACGACTCGTGGTCGCTCCGGGCGGCGGTCACAAGCGAGGTGGTGCTCGATGGCGTGCGGGTGCCGGAGGCGGCGTGCCTGCCCGGGGTTTCGGGGCTAAAGGGGCCGCTGTCGTGCCTCACCCAGGCCCGGTACGGCATCTGTTGGGGCACCATCGGCGCGGCCATGGCCTGCTACGACACGGCCCGGCAGCATGCCCAGAACCGCGAGCAGTTCGGGCAGCCCATTGGCGGGTTTCAGCTGATGCAGGAACGCCTCGTCGACATGGTGCAGGAGATCACGAAGGCGCAGCTTCTCAACTGGCGCCTCGGCACCCTGAAGGACGCCGGCACCATGCGGCCCCAGCAGGTGTCCCTCGCCAAGCGCAACAATTGTCAGACGGCCTTGGAGGTGGCCCGATCGGCCCGGCAGGTGCTGGGCGGGAACGGGGTCACGAGCATGTACCCGGTGATGCGCCACATGAACAACCTGGAGAGTGTGGTGACCTACGAGGGGACGCATGAGGTCCACACGCTCGTCGTGGGAGAGGACCTGACGGGGGAAAACGCGTTTGTGTAGTGGAACTGGTGAGGGCCTGACCCACCACCATTTTTGTTCTGCGGTCCATGGTTCCCCCTTCACCGTCAGCCCCAAATTACTGGCTCGCCCCGTTGCCCGACGCGCCGGTTGAGGCGATACGGTCTGCACTGTCCAAGCCCGGCCGTCTTATGGGGAAGGGCAAGCGGTGCCCCACGTGCCACGCCTTCATCCAAGCCCGCTTCTGTGCGGTCTGTGGAGAGACACCCCCGAGTCGTCGTCCACGAACAGTGATCGGCTTTCTGTGGGGGGCAGCGGCCCGCCTGCTCGATGCCGACAACCGGCTCTTTCGGTCCCTCTACCGCCTCCTCGTGCGTCCCGGCGCGCTTACTGTTGCCTTCCTGCGGGGGCGTCGGCAGCCGTTCCTGGGGCCGCTCCAGCTGTTTGTGACCATCAACGTGGCGTATTTCCTGTTCGCCACGAGCGGGGTTGGGCCGAACACGTTCCATACGCCCCTTGACCTTCACGTCCGCGCCAACAACTTCTATCATCAGCAACTGGCGCAAGGTTGGGGGAACGAGCGGATTGGGGCCCCGGACGCTTGGTCATATTCCGCCGCCCGGGCCGCGGCCGATTCGCTCGATCAGGCAGAGGCCCAGACAGAGTCCAATGCAGAGGTCCGTGCCGCCGCATCGCCAGAATTTCTCAGCGTGTTCCGAGAGTAGCTGAGCGCTTCGACCGGCAGGCGAAGTGGCTGTCCAAGTCGTTGATCTTTCTCTTCATTCCGGCCCTGGCCGTCTGGTTTTGGCTCCTTTATCCGTTGCGCTGGTGGGGCACGAAGGGCCGCTTTCTCCTGCCATTCCTGGTGCAGGCGACCCACATTTGGGGCACTGCCCTCATGGTCCTGGCAGGAACTATTGTTCCGTTGGCAGCGGTGTTGTTGCTGGCCTTCGTGCTTGGGGTCTCGGTCGCCGAGCAGCCCATTCTGAATGCGGTGTTCAGCGTTGCCCTTATCCTGTATGTGACGGCTTCGCTCCGGCACGTGCACGGGGGAGCCTCCCGGACCGCGTGGCTCGGGGCGGGCCTTCGTGTCCCCGCTACATTCTGGGCCATCTGGGCACTGCTACTGGCCTATCGGGCGGTCCTGTTCGTCGTCGGGTTTTATACGACGTGACCCTGTTCGTCCTCGGGGGCAGAGGCGGGGCGGAGGCGCCGTGCACATTGGCATTTTCCGCGTACTCGTTACGACTAGGGAATGGGAGGCGGAATCATCCCGGCTGGCACCGGGTTTGCACACCATTACAATGCCCTACTTGACCGGATTTCGGACACACGATGACAGACATACGGTCAGGTTGTCATCAAAGCCTCCGCGGGGGCCTGACACCTTGCCCCGAGACGTTTCCGCTCGCAACTCTTCACAAAATCACACCCCGACGGTTATGCCAACAACCAAAACGAAAACAACTGACACTCAGCACGGCGAGCCCTGGCGCCCGCAGCAGATGATTGAAGAGAATCCCATCGGGCTGGACCAGGAGGTCGCCGAGCAGCTGATCCCGAAGCTCGACGAGATTCAGTGCACGCTCTGGACCCTCTACCACCAGTATCAGAAGCATCACTGGCTCGTAGAGGGACCGCAGTTTAACGACCTCCACGTCTTCCTTGAAGAGAATTATGAGGAGGTCCACAAGTACCTCGACCGCGTGGCGGAGCGCATTACGGCGCTCGGCGGCATTCCGACCAGCGCGCCGGACGCCCAGGCGGAGCTCTCTCACGTGGAGCACGAGCCGGAGGGCACCTATCGCATCCGGCAGATGCTCCAGCACGACCTGGCGGCCGAGCGGACCCTTGCTGAAACCCTCCGAGAGGTGATTTCGGAGGCGCAGGGCCTTGGCGACCCCGGCACCGAGCGAACGCTCAAGAAGGTGCTGACCAAGGTCGAGGACCGCGCCCATCACCTTGACCACTTCCTGGGCGAAGACAGCCTGGAAGAGGGGCGCTCCAACGGCGAGACTGCTTAGTCCGTCCTCCTCGTGCTGGCGCGTTCAGACGCGAATGCACGGAAGAGCCCGGTGCCGGCCTGTCCGGTACCGGGCTCTTTTCTATGGGGCCCGTGCGCCCGGTTGAAGGAAGGCTGTGCGGATCGCTTGGGCCAAGTCCAAACAGATCGGTCACACGCCTTCTCGGAACGACCGTCCCGTGACGGGCGTGGTCTATCGGGCGCTCTTCCCTTCCATGGGCCGTCGTGCCATCCCGTCGTTCGGCTGTCTCTTTGTCACCCCTGATTCGTCCCCTGTCTATGAAGCGTTTGGTTGTTGTTGAGTCTCCGACGAAGGCCCGCACGATCCGAGAATTCTTGCCAGAGAGCGGGTATCGCGTCGAAGCGAGCATGGGCCACATCCGGGACCTTCCTGCGTCGGCGGACCAGATTCCCGCCGAGTACAAGGACGAAGACTGGGCCCGGCTCGGCGTGAAAGTGACCAACGGCTTCGAGCCGCTGTACGTGGTGCCGCCGGACAAAAAAGAGGTCGTTCGGGACCTGAAGCGGGCCATGTCGAACGCGGACGAGCTCTACATCGCGACAGACGAGGATCGAGAAGGCGAGTCGATCGGGTGGCACCTCGTGCACGCCCTGGAGCCCGACGTGCCGGTAGAGCGGATGGTCTTTCACGAGATTACGGAGGATGCCATTCAGCGGGCCCTGGGCGACACCCGAGACATCGACCAGCACCTGGTGGAGGCACAGCAGACGCGCCGCATTCTGGATCGACTCGTGGGGTATTCGATCTCGCCGCTGCTTTGGCGCAAGATCAAGCCAAAGCTCTCGGCGGGACGCGTGCAGAGCGTGGCGGTGCGGCTGCTGGTGCAAAAGGAGCGGGAGCGCATCACGTTCGTGCCGGCCACCTACTGGGACCTCGACGCGCAGCTGGCCAAGCAGGGCATCGGGGTAGAGGCCGAGATGACGCACCTGAACGAGGTGCGGCTCGCATCGGGGAAGGACTTTGATGAAGACACCGGGCGCCTCAAAGAGTCGCTGACCGAAGGGGAGGATGTGGTGTTGCTCGACGAGGAGCAGGCCACGGCCCTGGCCGAGCAGCTTCCGGAGGCGACGTGGCGCATCGACGGCATCAAGGAGCGGACCCGCACGAAATCGCCGTTCCCGCCGTTCATTACGTCCACCCTCCAGCAGGAGGCCAACCGCAAGCTGAGTCTCTCCTCGAGCCGCACGATGAGCGTTGCGCAGTCGCTCTACGAGAACGGGTACATCACCTACATGCGAACCGACTCGACGAACCTCTCGGGCGAGGCGGTGAAGGGGGCCCGGCGCACCGTCGCCCAGCGCTACGGCGACGAATACCTGAGCGACGGGGTGCGCCAGTACAGCTCCTCGGACAGCGCGCAGGAGGCACACGAGGCCATCCGGCCCGCCGGGTCGGAGATGAAAACCAAGGACGAGCTCGGCCTCAGCGGGATCGAGGCGGCGCTCTACGACCTGATCTGGAAGCGCACGCTGGCCACCCAGACCGCGGACGCCAAGATCCGCTACACGAACGTCTACTTCGACGCCGAGGTGGACGGGGACGTGGCTCGCTTCCGGGCCTCCGGCAAGCGGCTCGACTTTCCCGGCTTCTTCCG
>NZ_JAZKRW010000125.1:0-8298 GCF_036626415.1 Salinibacter sp. | reverse complement strand
CCCTCAAGCTGGTCGTCGCTCAGGGGCTGGTCAATCGCGTTCACGTCGTAGGCGATGCCGAGGCTGGGGAAGTCGCGGTGGCTCGACTGGAGGTTGCTGGCGCCGGCCTCGTAGATGCTGTCGTCGATGGCCTTCTTCGTCCCGCGCACGTCGCTGTGCACCACGGCCAACGTCCAGTGGGGCACCTCGGCGTTTACGCCAATCGTGTGCCCCTGCCCAAAGACGGTGTCGCGGACGGTGCCCTGCGTGTTGAGGAGGCGCGTGGAGGTGGCCATGCGCGAGGCGATGCGGGGCTGGGCCTCCTGCGTGGCCGCGCCAATGTGGGGGGTGGTGAAGACGTTGTCCATCTCGGCGTACGGGTTGGTCCAGTCCTCGTCGGCGCTTCCGGGCTCCTCGGGGAAGACGTCGACCGCCGCGGCGCGCACGTACCCCTCGTCGATGGCGCGCTTTAGGTCGGCCGGGTCGTAGAGAAAGCCGCGGGCCGCGTTGATGAACGCGCGCGGGCTGTTGTCGGGCCGGTTCGCGCCGAGCTGGCGGAAGTGGCTGTAGTCGAGCAGGCCCTCATTGGGCTGGCCCTGCGGGTCCTCCGCCGAGACGTGCACCGTGACGAAGTC
This sequence comes from Salinibacter sp., assembly GCF_036626415.1. Classification (GTDB taxonomy): domain Bacteria; phylum Bacteroidota; class Rhodothermia; order Rhodothermales; family Salinibacteraceae; genus Salinibacter. Next base: position 7,684 of record NZ_JAZKRW010000125.1, on the reverse strand, counting down.
GCCCTTTTGAAAGGCCTCCGACAGGCTGGAGCAGGCCGTCCAGCCCAGCGTGGTGCCCACCTCGTGCGCCACGTCCGACTCGTCGTAGAAGCAAATGTCCATCCCAAACGCGTCGGCCAGGCGGGCCAGCTGCTTGCCGATGTTGCCGAGCCCAATGATGGAGAGGGTCTTGTCCATCAACTCGTAGCGGCGGGTGCTGTCCTTCGTCCACAGGTGCCGGCGCCCGGTCTCGTTGGCGGTAAAGAGCCGACGGGCCAGCACGACCATCTCGCCCATCACCATCTCCACGACCGAGCGGCCGTTGCTCACCGGATCGTTGAGCACCAGCACGCCCTCGTCGGCGCAGGCCTGCTTGTCGACCGTGTCGTCGCCGATGCAGCACAGCATGATGGCCGCCAGGTTGTCGGAGGCCTGGACCACGTCCTCGTCGACGACGAACTTGCTCCGCTTGTAGATGAGGTCGTGCTGGCCCTCGCGCAGCCGTGCCACCATGGCCGCCTGGTCGTAGCACTCCGGCTTGGGCACGCGCTCCGGCTCGATGCCCTGCTCGCGCAGCAGCGTGTCGAGGCTGGGGTCCGGCTCTTCGAGGATGAGGGCCTTTTCGAAATGGTCGCGCAGGAGGCGCGTCTCCGAGAGCTCCATGGCACACGGTGGGGAGGATGAGAAAAACTGACGGTCAACCGCTCGGGCGTACGAGAAGAGCGTTTCCGAAGTGCAGGACCCGTCCGTAAAAAACGAGCCAAGTCTCGGGCGGGTACAAAAAAGAGGCCGCCGGGGACAGCATCCGGCGGCACGTTGCTCGAAGGGACGATCCGCGCGAAGAGACTGTCGCGGAGGAGCGGCTGTCTAGAGGGCCTCCCTCACCGCCGCCCCGATCAGGGCCGGGTTTTTGACGACCGTGGCGCCCGCCTCCTCGAGCGCCTGAAACTTGGCCTCGGCCGTGCCGGAGCCCCCGGACACGATCGCGCCGGCATGGCCCATGCGGCGCCCCGGCGGGGCCGTGCGGCCCGCGATGAAGCCGAAGACGGGCGTGTCCATGTGGTCGTGAATATAGCGGGCGGCCTCCTGCTCGTCGGTCCCTCCAATCTCGCCGATCAGGACGATGCCGTCCGTGTCGGGGTCGTCCTCGAACAGCTCGAGGGCGTCGATAAAGCGGGTGCCAATGACCGGGTCGCCCCCAATGCCAACCGCCGTGCTCTGCCCGAAGCCCGCCCGGGTGATCTGGTCGACGGCCTCGTAGGTGAGGGTCCCCGAGCGCGAGATGATGCCGATGGTGCCGGGCTCAAAAATCATGGCCGGCATGATGCCCACCTTCGCCTCCCCCGGCGTAATGGCGCCCGGGCAGTTGGGGCCGATGAGGTGAGCGCCTTTCTTTTTGACGTAGTGGTAGGTCGGCTTCATGTCCGCCACCGGGATGCCCTCCGTGATGCAGGCGATGACCTCGACGCCCGCGTCGGCCGCCTCCTGGATGGCGTCGGCCGCGAAGGGGGGCGGCACGAAGATGATGGACGTGTTGGCGTTCTCGTGCGCCACCGCCTCGGCGACGGTGTCGTAGACCGGTGTATCGAGGTGGGTCTGCCCGCCCTTGCCGGGGGTCACGCCGGCCACCACGTGGGTGCCGTAGTCGAGCATCTGTTCGGCGTGGAAGGTGCCCTCCGAGCCCGTGAAGCCCTGCACCACTACGCGCGTGTCATCGTCGACGAGAATACTCATGCGTTTGGACGTTTGGAATGTGGAGGTGTGACGGAGAAGTGGAGGGTGCACGATCGCCCCATGATTGCACGTTGTAGCCTAAGGAGTGCTCAAAACAACCACCAGATCTGTGGACGAAAAACAATCCAAAACCAGGGCGTGAAACGTGAGGAGGGATGCGTGAGAGGGGAGGGTCACGAGTCACGTTTTCACGAATCACGGGCCGTCCATGATCGCCTCGCCGACGCGCAGGAGCAGCGCCTCGTCGAAGTGGGGGCCGAGGAGCTGCAGGCCCACGGGCAGGCCGGGCGTGTGGGGGTGTTCCCCGATGGGCACCGTAAGGCCGGGCAGGCCCGCCAGGTTGGCCGTCACGGTGTAGATGTCGTTGAGGTACATTTCGAGCGGGTCGTCCGTCTTTTCGCCAAGCCGAAAGGGCGGCGTGGGGGTTGTGGGGGTGATGAGCGCGTCGACGTCCTCGAAGGCCTGGTCGAAGTCGTGGCGGATCAGGGTGCGCACGCGCTGGGCCTTCTCGTAATACTTGTCGTAGTAGCCGGCGGAGAGGGCGTAGGTGCCCAGCATGATGCGGCGCTTCACCTCGTCGCCGAAGCCTTCGGTGCGGGTGCGGGTGTAAAGGGCGTCGAGGGTGCTCTGCTCCTCGTCGAGCTGCGCTTCGAGGTCGTCCACGCGGGCCTCGTCGCCCTGCGTGCGGGCGGCGGCGAGCTTCTCCTTGAGCTCCCCACGGCGCTCCTGAACGGCCTGCTTCGTCTCTTGCAGGTCGGCCCGGTGGCCGTAGCGGATGCCGTCGTAGCGGGCGAGGTTGCTGGAGGCCTCGGCGGTGGCGATGAGGTAGTAGGTGGCCACGCCGTATTCGGTGTGGGGCAGTGACACCTCGTCGACGGTCGCGCCGGCATCTTCGAGGCGGTCCACCTGGTCCTGGACCATGCGGCGGATGTCGTCGTCGAGCCCCTCGGCGAAGTATTCCTCAGGAAGCCCGAGGCGAAGGCCCTCCACGCCGTCGCCCAGGGCGGCCGTGTAATCGGGCACCTCGACCGGCGCGCTGGTCGAGTCGCGCTCGTCCTCGCCCGCGATGACGTTCAGGAGCGTCGCTGCGTCCTCTACGCTGCGGGTCAGCGGCCCGATCACGTCGAGCGACGAGGCAAACGCCACGAGCCCGGACCGGCTCACGCGGCCGTAGGTGGGCTTGAGGCCCACGGTGCCGCAGAAGGCGGCCGGCTGGCGCACCGAGCCGCCGGTGTCGCTGCCGAGGGCGGCGTGGCACATCCCGGCGGCCACCGCCGCGGCCGACCCGCCCGACGACCCGCCCGGTACGTACTCGGGGGCGTGCGGGTTGCGCACCGGGCCGAAGTGCGAGGTCTCGTTCGACGACCCCATCGCAAACTCATCACAGTTCGTCTTGCCGATAAAGATGGCCCCGGCGTCGCGCAGGCGATCGATCACCGTTGCGTCGTAGAGCGAGGAGAAGTCCTCAAGCATCTTCGACCCGCAGGTGACCGGGTAGCCGCGGATGCAAATGTTGTCCTTGACCGCCAGGACGAGGCCGGCCAAGGGACGCGGGTTGCCCCGCTCCCGCTGGCTGTCGAGGTAGCGGGCGTGGTTGAGGGCCCCGTCCCGGTCGACGGTCGTGAACGCGTTGATCTCGTCGTCCCGGTCGTCGATCCGCTCCAAAAAAGAAGAGACCATGGCTTCGCAGCTGGTCTCTCCGGCGTCGAGGGCGCGACGGGCGTCGGCAAATGTCGGGTACTCCATGCGTGGACGGGAAGAGTTCTGCGGAGAAGGGAGTACGGTGTGAGGAGGGAAGCGACGTAGGCAGGGTCCGGGGCGGGGGGGTGCGTGAAGGGGACTGCCCTGACCCTGGGCCAAGTCGCGAGAGCGGGAATTGACGGGGCAACGTACAGCCCGTCAAGGCTGCGAAGCCCGAGAGGCAACTCAAATGTCAGACTCTAGGAGGGCTCTTTCTCCTGCTCCTGCGCGCTTGAGTCGGCGGCGTCGGAGGACTGGGATCCGTCGGTCGAGGATCCGCCCGCAGCGGGCTCTGCGGAGCGCTCGGAGGGCTGTCCCTGTGCGCGCTGTTTCTGGTCCTGGCGGGGCTGGGGAGTGCCCTGCTCCGGCGCCTGCGGCTGGTTGATCTGCCGATCCTGGCTTTCGTTCTCGATCTCGCGGGAGATCTCATTCGTCGCATTTTTGAACTCGCGGATGCCCTTGCCAATTCCACGCGCAATCTCGGGGATCCGCTTCGCCCCGAACACGAGGAGCAGAACCAGGAAAATAATAATAAGCTCGGGAAAGCCAATGCCGCCCATGGGGATATCGAATAGGTGAGAAGGAGGGGAAGGGGCGAGCCGATCCCGCCTGGCGGGGGCTTGAGGGGGGACGCCAAGCGTTGTTGCCCGTGAATCCGCCGGCCCGCAGCAGGTGACAGCGCAAACGAGGCGGGGGAATGGGGGTTCCAGGCGATGTGGCCTCTGACAAGATGGGGCCGCTCCCTGAAACAGCCGCCCGGGCGGTCATGTATCGGAGGAAAACTTTTTGCGCCGTACGAGCGCCTCCCCCGGTCTGGGGGACGGCAATGCTCGTCTCTTCTTTCGTTTCCCACCACCGCGTGCCGATGTCTTCGACGACTGCCCCCGACGCCACGACGCTGACCCAGGACGACATTCGACGCTGGCCGAAGGCCGAGCTGCACTGCCACCTCGACGGGTCGGTGCGGCTGGAGACGATGCTCGACCTGGCGAAGCAGCAGGGCAAGATGAACGTGCTTCCCGCCGACAGCGTGGAGGGGCTCCGCGACGAGCTTCGGCAGGTGGAGGCGTCCGGGACCCTGGAGGCCTACCTCGCGTGGTTCGACTACACGATTCCGCTGCTCCAGACCCGAGAGGCGCTCCGCCGCTCCGCCTACGAGCTTGCGGCCGACAACGCGGCGGAAAACGTGCGGTACCTAGAGGTGCGGTACTCCCCCATTCTGCACGTCGAGGAGGACCTGTCTCTGGAGGCCGTCAACGATGCGGTGCTCGACGGCCTCACACGGGCGGAGCAGGACCTCAACATCACGACCTCGCTCATCATTTGTGGGCTCCGCGACCGATTTGAGAGCGCGTCGATGCGGCTCGCGGAGCTGGCCGTCGAGTACCAGCACGAGGGCGTCGTGGCGTTCGACCTCGCGGGGGGCGAGGCGGGAAATCCGCCGAAGGGACACCTCCACGCGTTCTACCGGGCCCGCAACAACCTCCTCAACCTCACGATCCATGCCGGGGAGGACTGGGGCCCCGACTCCATCCGCCAGGCGCTCTTCTACTGCGGCGCCCACCGCATCGGGCACGGCATCTCGCTGCGCAAGGACCCGGAGCTGATGCAGTACTTTGCCGACCACCGCATTCCGCTCGAGATCTGCCCCACCAGCAACGTGGACACGCAGGCGGTGCCGAGCCTGGAGGCCCACCCGATCGAGACGTACGTGCGCTCCAACATTCCGGTGACCGTAAACACGGACAACCGCCTCTTCAGCCGCACCTCCGTGACGAAAGAGCTCTGGCGCGTCTACCAGCACTGCAACCTGGAGGCGCACCACCTCCGCGAGATTGCCCTGAATGGATTCCGCTACGCGTTCCTGCCGTACCAGCACAAGCAAGACGTGCTCCGGTCCGTCACGGAGGAGTTCCCGCTGGAAGAGACCCGGGAGACCCCGCTGTGGTAGCGAGGACACGGGCATGGAAGTGGAACCCCCCCGTTCAACGCCCCCAAGTGTTGAGGACCTCCAACGTGTCCGTCGACGGATTGTCGGGGCGCGTCCTGTTGCCTATCATGCAGCACATTCGCCCTCCGCTCTCACCGCCGTGCCGCCCATGGTTCAGACGATCAACCAAGCCGCCTCACTGCGCGGCACCGTCTCCCTGCCCGCCGACAAGTCCATCTCGCACCGCTCGGCCATCCTGTCGGCCCTCGGGGACGGCCGCTCTCGCGTCTACAACTTTCCCAACTCGGCCGATCCGCAGTCGACGCTCGACTGTGTGCGCACCCTCGGCATCGAGGCCGGGCGGAACGACGAAGGGGTGCTCGCGATCGACGGCCGCGGGCTGGGGGGCTTGCACCCGCCGAGCGAGCCGCTCGACTGTGGCAACTCCGGCACCACCATGCGCCTCCTCACCGGAGTGATGGCGGGGCAGGAGTTCGGCAGTGTGCTCACCGGGGACGAGTCCCTGCAGCAGCGGCCCATGGAGCGCATTGCCGATCCCTTAAAGGCCATGGGGGCGCGCATCAATCTCCGAAGTGGCCACGCGCCCATCCGCGTTCGCCCCCAGCAGGGAGGGCTGCGGCCGCTCGAGTACCGCCTGCCCGTGGCCTCGGCCCAGGTCAAGTCGTGCGTCCTGCTGGCCGGGCTGTATGCGTCGGGGCGCACCGTCGTCATCGAGACGACCCCGTCGCGAGACCACACCGAGCGCATGTTGGGCCTGGAGGTAGAAGAGGTGGGCGGCGAGCGGCACATCATCGTGGAAGAGGGCCATACCGTGCCGGCGGTCGACTGGTCGGTGCCCGGCGATTTCTCGGGGGCGGCCTTCTTTCTGGTGGCCGGCACGCTGGTGCCCGACAGCGAGCTGCACCTCGACGACGTGGGCCTGAACCCGTCGCGCACGGCCCTGCTCGACGTGCTGGACGGGATGGGGGCCGACATCACCGTCGAGAACGAGCGGGTGCAGGGCAGCGAGCCGGTGGGCGACATTACCGTCCGCTCCGCCGAGCTGTCCGGCATCGACGTCGGTGGGACCCTCATCCCCAACCTGATCGATGAGATCCCGGTGATTGCTGTGGCCGCGGCCTGTGCAAACGGCCGCACCGAGATCCGGGACGCGGAGGAGCTACGGGTGAAGGAGACCGACCGCCTCCACGCCATGGCGCAAAACCTGGAGGCCCTGGGGGCCACGGTGCAAGAGCGGGAGGACGGCCTCATCATCGACGGCAACGGGCCCAATCTGCTGGGGGCCGCGGTCCAGAGCCACGACGACCACCGCATTGCGATGGCGATGGGCGTGGCCGGCCTCGTGGCGCACGGCACCACCACCATCGCCGATGCCGAGTGCGCTCGCGTGTCGTTCCCGGGCTTCTGGGATGAGCTCTCGCGTGTGTCGGTGGCTTGAGGGAGATGGGGGTGGGAGGCCAACAGCTTGGACAGGGACGAACGCGGAGCCCCAATGGTCCGTCACAATTCGCAGGGAACCACTGTCGAGCCCCTGGCCTGCCCCCTGACTACTTGGCCGCCAGGACGTCTACGTGCTCGATCTGGGGCGGCTCTTCGAGAAGCTCGTCGGCCCGGTCCATTAGGGCCGCGGCGATCTCGCCGTCGAGGTGCGCCTGTCGGCCGTCCTCCCCCGCAAAGGTGTCGAAGATGCCGAAGGTGGTGTCGTCGATTTGCAGGGCGTACCAGGAAATGGTTTTTTCTTCGGCCTCCGCGAGGGGAAGGGCGTCTTTGAGAAATGTGCGGACCTCCTCCACCTTGTCGGGCTTGGCGTGGAGGCGAGCGAGAAGAGAGGTTTGTTCGTCGGCCATGGGGCTACAGGAACGGGTTCGGAAGAAAAAAGCGTCGATGGACATGACTGCCCAATCACGCTCTGATACTCTTCGGGGCGTGGCCGTATTCCGGGACAGGCGTTACCATCCCCCAACATCTGACGGCTCCGGTGAAACCCCCCGAACGTTTTTCCGGGCCGCAGCATACCTGTCCGTTACGTATTTGCGTCGTACATTGCAAACCAGTTCCATGAGGCCCCGAGGCTCCGGGTCGGAAGGGGCGCGTCCGCTCACCGACCGGGAAGAAGAAATTGCTCGTCGTGTTCGCCAGGCCCTCCACCTGCCGTCGTCCATGTCGGAACAGGAGGTGGCGCAGCGATTCCGGGGCAGCGTCGCGTGGCGACGGGCGCGTCTGGGGCTGACGGGCGAAAATCTGCGCGGCTGGCTCGCCAATGCGATCCGCCCCGTCTGG
>NZ_JAZKRW010000124.1:0-8484 GCF_036626415.1 Salinibacter sp. | reverse complement strand
CCATGCCCGTCCACTCGTTCGACGCCCTCGACCGCTCCGAAGAGATGCCCGGCTACCTGGGCGCGTTTCTGCACGGCGAGAACATGACCGTGACGAGCTGGGAGGTGGAGGCCGGCGCATCGTTTCCCGAGCACAGCCACCCCCACGAGCAAATCTCGATCGTGGTGGAGGGGGAGTTTGAGCTCACGCTTGACGGCGAAACCAAGGTCCTAGCGCCGGGCCGTGTCGCCGTCATTCCCCCCGACACCCCGCATTCAGGCGAAGCCGTGACCGCGTGCGAAATCATCGACGTGTTCAGTCCAGTCCGGGAGGACTACCAGTAGCCCCGCCGGAACACTCGGTCCATCGCGATGGGTTCAGCATGCCTGCGCCTCGCCCCGATGGACGTGAACCCCCGCCGCACCGATGGCCGATCTCTTTGATGAGCAGGCGGAGCAGGCCCGCCAGGAGCGCGCGCCGCTCGCCGACCGCATGCGCCCCCGCACGCTCGACGAGTTTGTGGGGCAGGAGCATTTCATCGGGGAGGGAAAGCTGCTCCGCCGCGCCATCGAGGCGGATCGGGTGACGTCCGTCCTCTTCTACGGCCCGCCGGGCACCGGCAAAACCACCCTCGCCCGCATCATCGCCCGCACGACCGAGGCGCACTTTGCCTCCCTCAACGCGGTCTTGAGTGGGGTGAACGACCTCCGGGAGGCGATCCAGAAGGCGGAGAACCGCCTCCGGCACCACCAGACGCGGACCATTCTTTTCATCGACGAGGTGCACCGGTTCAACACGGCCCAGCAGGACGCCCTGCTGCCGCACGTGGAGGACGGCACGGTGACGTTCATCGGGGCGACGACCGAGAATCCGTACTTCGAGGTGAACGACGCGCTGGTAAGCCGATCGCGCCTTTTCGAGCTGGAGCCGTTGGGAGAAGAGCACCTCCGGCAGGTCGCGGCCATGGCGCTGACCGACGCGGAGCGCGGCTATGGCGACCGCGACGTCCAGGTCACGGAGGACGCGCTCGACCACCTCATCGACACGGCCAACGGGGACGCCCGCTCGGTCCTCAACGCGCTGGAGCTGGCCGTGGAGACCACCGCGCCCGACGCCGAGGGGACCGTCTACATCGACCTCGACGTGGCGGAGGACTCGATCCAGCAGCGGGCGGTGCTCTACGACAAGGAGGGCGACGCCCACTTCGACACCATCAGCGCCTTCATCAAGAGCCTGCGCGGGTCCGACCCCGACGCGGCGCTCTACTGGCTCGCCCGGATGCTGTACGCGGGGGAGGAGCCGCGCTTCATCCTGCGGCGGATGCTCATCTTCGCCGCCGAGGACGTGGGGCTCGCCGACCCACGGGCCCTGCAGGTGGCGCAGAGTGCGGCGGAGGGGTTCGACTACGTGGGCATGCCGGAGGGGCAGTTTCTGATCGCCGAGTGCTGCCTCTACCTGGCCACGGCCCCGAAGAGCAACACCACGTTTGCCTACTTCGACGCGCTCGACCACGTCCGCGAGGAGCAGACCGACGACGTTCCGCAGCATCTCAAGGACGCGAATCGCGACAAAGACGGCCTGGGCCACGGCGAGGGCTACAAGTATCCCCACGCGTACCGCGAGCACTATACGCCGCAGCAGTACCTCCCCAACGAGATGCAGGGCACCTACTTCTATGATCCGAGCGCGGAGGGGTACGAGGAACAGATCGCCGACCGGCTGGAGCAGTGGCGGGAGCGCGACTTCGACGAGGACGTGGTGAAGCGGGCGCAGAAGTACGCCGACGACGAAGCGTAACGTCTTCGTGGAGCCGGCGGGGATGCCGCGAGTGGGTCCGAGAGGCTGGAACCCGTCGTGCAGATTTGAATTGTGAAGCCTGGAATCAGTCAGCAATCGCCCGAAGCGGCGATGCTGGTCGTCTTTTGAATCATCCGCGTTCATGCACATGCGTCACGCCGACGTGCGCAGTTCTCATCTCTTGTCCTCGGTCTGGACCCTCACTGCGCCGGTGTGTCTCTGTTCGTGTTTGTGTGGCATGAATGCGTCCTGTCGCGGATAACGTCAGTCCCCCGGAGCCCTTTTCCCGGCCCTGATGCGGGCGTCTCGCACCGGGCACTCTCTTCCTGGCGAGACTGGACCACGTCTCGCACAGACTGAACTGTGGGATTGACGCGGGGGAGCCCGCAGCGCCCCTGTGTTCCCCCCAAGCAGAGAGGCTATCCGTGGCGCTCTCCTGCGGTCGGGCCTCCAAGGACAAGGTGCGCCGCGTACTTCCGTCGTCCCCCCGCTCATCCCGACGTCCAAACACCCTTCGTTTTCGCTCAACCCCCCAACACACCCCTTCAACCATGAGTACCTACGCAAATCCCGACGTACTTGTCTCCACCGATTGGGCCGCCGATCACCTTGACGACCCCGACGTGCGGTTTGTTGAGGTGGACGTGGACACCTCCGCCTACGAGGAGGGTCACGTCCCCGGTGCCGTCGGCTGGAACTGGGAAACACAGCTGGCCGACACGCAGACGCGCGACCTGGCCTCGAAAGAGGACTTCCAGTCGCTGCTACGCGACTCGGGCATCGACGACGACACGACGATCGTTCTCTACGGCGACAACGACAACTGGTTTGCCGCCTGGGCCTTCTGGCAGCTCGCATACTACGGCCACGAGGACACGAAAGTCCTGGACGGCGGCCGCAAGAAGTGGCTGGCCGAGGACCGTCCCCTGAGCACCGAGGCGCCGGACTACGAGGCGGGCACCTGGTCGGCCTCGGCCCCCGACAACTCCATCCGCGCCTACTCCGGGTACGTCCAGCAGACGCTCGACCGCGACGACGTGGAGCTGGTCGACGTGCGCTCTCCGGAGGAGTTCAGTGGCGAGAAGCTGGGACCCGAGGGCCTGAACGAGGGCGCGCAGCGCGGCGGGCACATCCCCGGGGCCCACAACATCAGCTGGAGTGAGGCCGTGAACGAGGACGGCACCTTCAAGAGCGCCGAAGAGCTGAAGGAGATCTACGAAGAGCGGGGCATCACGCCCGACAAAGAGACCATCGCCTACTGCCGCATCGGCGAGCGCTCGAGCCACAGCTGGTTCGTGCTCTCGCAGCTGCTCGGCCACCCGCGCGTCCGCAACTACGACGGCTCGTGGACCGAGTGGGGCAACCTCGTCGGGGTGCCGATCGAGACGGGCGCCGATCCTGTGGCGGCGTAGGACCTCCGCTCCACATTCTTGAGAACGGCCCCAAGGGCCGCTTCGCTCCCGACAGCCATCGGGAGGGGGCGGCCCTTTTGCATTGGGGGAGGTGAGGACCTTCATTTGAGGATTCGGGCGCCAACCGGTACCCTTGCTGTGACCAACGCACTCCGCGAACAGCCAATGCCCCCGGCACATGGACCGCTGGCTTCGGTGGGCCCGCCGCATCGACCGCCTGAACGACCGGGTCGGCCGCCTGCTCTACTGGCTGACCCTAGTGATGGTGGGGGTCGGCGCCTTCAATGCCCTCGCTCGCTACCTGGACAAGTACACGGGCCTGGGGCTGAGCTCCAACCTCTGGATTGAGATGCAGTGGTACCTCTTCAGCCTCGTCTTCCTGCTGGGGGCGGCCTACACGCTGGAGTACGACGACCACGTGCGGGTTGACGTGCTGTACAGTCGGCTCTCGCGACGAGGGCGGGCGTGGATCGACATCTTGGGCACGGTGTGTTTCCTCCTGCCGTTCTGCGGGCTGGTGTTATGGATGTCGATCCCGTTTGTAAGCAACTCGTGGGCCATCCTCGAAGGGTCGCCCGACCCCGGCGGCCTGCCCCGCTACCCCATCAAAACGGTCATCCCGCTGGCCCTCCTGCTGGTGATGGCGCAGGGCGTGGCCCTCATCATCCGGAAGGTGGCTGTGCTTCGGGGCCACGAGGTCACCGATCCGACGGACCGCGAGTCCCGGCCCCGAGCCGGGTGACAAGGTCCTCCCGGTCGCTGCAAGGGCTCATCCCCGATGCCATTCTCGGGTGCTAAAAGCTGTCTCTGGGAATGCGTGATGGGTTGTGCGTCCCCGAAACAGTGCAAGTACGACCAAGTCCCGGGTCACGCGTTACGAATCACGTCTCACGCGGCACATACACGTAAATTTCCGAGACACAGACGACAGTGCCCATGGGTGCCGACCTTCTCGCTCCGCTGATGTTTGCGGGGGCCCTCCTGCTGATCTTTTCCGGGTACCCCGTCGCGTTTTCCCTTGGCGGCACGGCGCTCGCGTTTATGGTTGTCGGCGAGCAGGCAGGGCTTCTCAGCTGGGGGCTTCTGCAGGCAATGCCGTCCCGCATCTTTGGGGTGATGTCGAACTTTATTCTCCTCGCGGTGCCCTTCTTCATCTTCATGGGCACCATGCTGGAAAAGTCGCGCCTGGCGGAGGACCTGCTCACGACGATCGGGCAGTTGTTCGGGGTGGTGCGGGGCGGCCTCGCGGTTGCCGTCGTGTTCGTGGGGGCGCTGCTGGCCGCGGCGACGGGCGTCGTGGGGGCGTCGGTCGTGGCGATGGGCCTCATTTCGATGCCCGTGATGCTGCGCTACGGCTACTCCGAGGAGCTGTCGTCCGGCGTCATCACGGCGGCGGGGACCCTCGGCCAAATCATTCCGCCCAGCATTGTGCTCATCGTGCTGGCCGATCAGCTCGGCATCAGCGTGGGAGACCTCTTCATCGGCGCCCTCGTGCCGGGCGTGGCCCTGGCGAGCCTCTACGCCCTCTACGCGGGCGGGGTGGCGCTCCTCTGGCCCGACGTGGCGCCGGCCCTGCCCGAGGACACGCGCGACATCGCGCCGACGCAGCTCTTCAAGCGCGTGCTCCTGGTGATGCTCCCGCCCCTGGTGCTCATCCTGCTGGTGCTGGGCAGCATCTTCGCCGGGCTGGCGACCCCGACGGAGGCGGGTGCGCTCGGGGCCGTGGGGGCGATGGCCCTTGCCGCGGCCAACGGGCGCCTCACGATGACAGCCCTTCGCGAGACGATGGACGAGACCATGCGGCTCACCTCCATGGTCATGTTTCTGCTCGTGGGGTCCACGGCCTTCTCGCTCGTGTTTCGGGGGCTGGGCGGCGACTTCTGGGTGGAGGGGCTCCTGACAAACCTACCGGGTGGGGTCATCGGCTTCCTGATTGTGGCCAACCTGGTCATCTTTCTGCTCGGCTTCTTCATCGACTTCTTCGAGATTGCGTTCATCATCATTCCGCTGCTGCAGGCGCCGGCGGCCCGGCTGTTGCCGCCGGAGTTTGGGGCGACGGCGGACGCCGCGCTTGTCTGGTTCGGCGTGATGGTGGGGATGAACCTGCAGACCTCATTCTTGACGCCGCCCTTCGGGTTCGCGCTCTTCTACCTCCGGGGCGTGGCGCCGGATGAGGTTCGCACGACGCAGATCTACCGGGGCGCAGTCCCCTTCATTGCGATTCAGGTCCTCGGGCTGGTGGCGCTGATGCTGTACCCCGAAATGGTCACATGGGCGCTGTGACGGGGCCCGGGCCGAGGCACTAGGCGTGGACGGCGAGGCGCCACAGGAAACGAACGGGCACGCCGTCGTATGCCGCGGCGAGAACGGCCGCGCTGGTGAGGGCCGAGGGGCTCAAGACAAAGAGGAGCAGAACGGTCCAGGGCGGTGCGTCCACCACGCGCCAAAAGTCGGAAAGCACACGAACGGTCTGCAAGAGGAGCGCAACGCCACCGCCCCCGAGCAGGAGAAGGGCGAATGCCCAGGGCGACAGTGGGGCGTTGGGGCCCGCCGCGAGCGCGACCGGCACGATCAATAGGGCGGGCCAGCAGGGCCATGTGACGAGCACCAGCCCCTGTGCCAGCGAGAACCGGGCACTGAGCCGGGCCGCCCCTATCAGGGCCCCCATCCAGAGCAGGAGAAGGCCGAGGGCAAGCCCCCCGACGCTCAGCCCCGCGAGGGCCGGGTGGCCGACGCCCTGTGCCAGCGTGGATTGTAGGGCATTGGGCAAGGATCGAAGCACATGCTCGGTGCCAGGATGGGCCGCCGCCAGCTGGGCCGCACGGGCCCCGGCGATGCCGAGCGCCGCCGCCACGAGGACCAACAGCAGTCCGTTGGCGGCCGGAGACAGATCGTGCCCGTCGCGCAGGGCATCCCGGTAGAAGCCGGGGGCCGTGAAGTAGCGGACCACCGTCTGACGCACGAAGAGGTTGCCGGCGTACAGCCCCCCGAGCAGCGCCACGAGTCCCCACCCGAGCAGGAGGGGCGCATGCGACCGTGCCGGGGGCGACCCGTCCGCGAACGCGAAGGTGCGCTGGGTCCCCGAATAGACCCCCCGGACGACCGCTGCCGCGGGGCGGGATCGTCCGGGGCCGTCGTGCAGCCCGTAGCGCCGCGAGGGGAGGCGGGGCGCCGCGGCGTCCTGCCAGCGGGCGACGAAGAGGACGGGCGGGGCCGTCCGGGTGGAGTCGAGGAGTTGCGCGAAGGCCTCTTCCAGGTAGCGAGCCTGGCGTTCCGGAGAGCGGGGCACCTGCAGCCCGGAAGAAGCGGAGGGGCGCGTCCACGTTCCCAGCGCCCCGATGCCGACGGCCTCCGTGTGAGCCGCCCACGCGCGCCATCGCTCGTCCGGGCGCGGATGGCCGCGGAGGTCGAGCAGGGGGCGGTCCACGGCGTCCCCACACCGATCCACTGCGGGAGGAAAGGGGGTCACGTAGTACGTCTGAACGGACGGGGCCTGCTCGTGGACGCGGTTCGTCCACTCGCGGAGGGTCCTGCAGGCGACCGGGACCGTGGTATCGGCGATGCGGGCAAGCCCGACGTGGGCGACGGAGGAATGACGAGTGGCAAGGGCGAGAAGCCGGTTCAGTGTTGGGGCGACCTGAGAGAGCGTGTCTGCCAGGGAGGCGGCCGGGACATGGCTGATCGGCAGGTCAACATAAAGCTGCAGTCCCAACGAGTCGGCCCGGGTCGCGAGGGTGTCGGGCGGGAGGTGCGTGAGCCGGACGGCCGTGGCCCCGGTTGCTGCGAGGCGGTCGAGGGCGGCGAGGGCCGAGTCGGGCGGGGAGGGCGGCGTCCAGACGAGGCCGAGGTGAGGGGGGGCGGAGGAAGACGAATCCGTGGACGGCTGCGGGGTGGCAGGAGCCGGTGATGGGGGGAGAATACAAACGAGCACCCCCATCAGAAGAAGAACGAGGACCCCAGAAGAGGATGTGGGAGAGAAAACGTCCATGTGCGGAGGGGGCAAGACCAACTGATTGGGCCCTTATAGTAGGGAGCGCGAGTCAGTGTGCCCACGAATTTTCTGATGGGAGAGAAGGGGCCCACGCCGAGTTTTTAGATGCCCAATGTTCGCCAATGGCTCCATTCCACGAGGGTTTCCGATATGGTGAATCCAAATCTTGAACCTCCGGTCCTCTTTTTATGCACGCAATTCTGTCATTGTCTAATGTACATTCGTGGTGTAAATAAACCCACGTATCTCCGGGCAACCTGGTTGGTCGTCCACGTACAGTGAGCTCTGCTCCGGTATGAGCCCAGTCCTCGTATCTACAGCAGGAGCCCGGCTCGTGCCCTACAAGATGTGAGTAGGACGATCGAGTGCAGCCCGGGAAGGAGACAGGGGATGCCTGCGGCTTCTGAGGATTTTTCTTCGTGGATCTCGATTTCCATCGCAGGCATCTCGATTCCCTGGCTTTTCCGCGACCGGAAGTGCGGTGTGTCTCTGTGCATCAGAGCCCCTTTGTACTACTGATGGTCCTTTTGAAGTGAGGTATTGACAGAGCATTATGAGTCGATTTGGGACAATGCGTTTCGGGCGGACCATTGCCATGGGGGCGCTTCTCGTGGCCGCCACGGTTCTCGCCAGGCCCCTCCACGCACAGGAGCCTGTACCCCGTATTTCTTCGGTCCAGCCCGACCCGATTGTCGGCAGTATCGACTGGACCGAGTTGACCATCCGGGGCCGTGGGTTCGACGAGGACTTTGCCGTGCGGCTCCACGCAGAAGACGTGGTGGATACGGTGGTCGAAGCAGAAGACCGGTTGACGTACGTCGATGCCCAGACGGTGCGGGTGCGAGCCGTTTTTGGAACCGCAGCCAGCACGTGGTCGGTGCAGGTCCTCCATCCAGACAGCGTTTCTTCGAACGTCCACACGTTCAGGGTGGAGGCGCCGCCGCCGAAAATCGACGTCGTGAGGCCCCTTCGGCGAACTCAAGACGGGAGCGCGTTCAAGGTCACCGTGCAGGGCTCCACGATGACCCCCGCTTCAACGGTGCGATGGAACGGGAACGACCTCCCCACCACGCCCATCAAGTCCAGTCCGAAACCCAACGCGATCACCATCGGGCTGGAGGCCACGGTGCCGCCCGACGTGGTGGAGGGACCGGGCCAAAATGCGATCACGGTGCATACGCCCCCGCCGGGGGGCGGAACCTCGTCCCCGACGTTTTTCACCGTGGCTGCGCAGCCGTTTTATCAGACCACGTGGTTCTACGTGGGACTTGTGGGCCTGATCATCGCGGGCGGACTGGGGCTCCA
>NZ_JAZKRW010000123.1:0-8498 GCF_036626415.1 Salinibacter sp. | reverse complement strand
CGTCGGTCGCTCAGAATGACCCTCGAATAAACGTATTTCTGCGTGCTTACATAGCCATGGGCCCTCCTTCTTCCGCGTGAGGAGCCCAGAGGCCTGCTCCCGACATGCCCCCAACAGTGAAACATCTCTCCCCTGTAAACACCGGCCAATTTTTCCGGATTGTCCTTGTGCTCGGCATTGCTCTGGCCGCGGCCGGCCTTGGGGTCGACGCAGCCCCCGCACACCTCCCCATTCGGCTGCGGGGCGTCACCAGTGGGATCGCGGTGGCCGGTCTCGGCGGGGGATTGGCCATGGTCGCCGCCACCTCTTTGGCCGGACATCGCCTCTTCACCGGTCCCCCCAAACGCGTTCAGAAAGACTCCTGAGACCGTTCGGGCCCCCGCAGCGTGCCCGTCGCCACTCGCCCTCTGCTCCGCGGCCGATCCGGCATCGCGATTCCGTTCCTCCTGTTTTCTCGTTGACCACGCCCCGACCGCCATGTCTTCCAGCAACTCATCGTCGTCCTCCATTCTGTCATGGACAGGATGGGCCATTCGTACGCTCTGTTGGGCCCTCTCGGTGCTTTCCTCCGTGGCGGCCGGCGTGTTCGTTACGACGCACTTCTACGCCGTGCGGGGCGGGCAGCAACAGGTGGCCGTGGCGGTGCTGGGCCTGTTTATTGTGCTCGTTCCGTACACAATCGCAAGGGCCGTCTCCGAACTCGGACGGTGACGAGGGCAGCAAAGAGGGCCTCGGGATGAATCGACGTTCTCGGGCGCGCCCTACGCGCCCGGGACCTCGCGAGACAGCGCGTCGGCGATGTGTCGGGCCGTTTCCTCGAACGGGCGGAACGTGCACCCGAGCTCAGCGCGGGCACGGCTGTTGTCGTACTGGTCGGTGCGGGCGGCGGTGCGGGCAGTGCTGCGGGCGAGGACCGGCTGCGTGCGGGTGATCGCGGCGATGCCCTCTGCCAGCGCGCCGCCCACCTTGAGGAGCGACGGCGGCACGGTGTAGCGCGGCGGCGGCGCCCCAAAGGCTTCCGCAAGCGTGCTGGCGAGGACCTTCCAGGAGACGTTTTCACTTCCCAGCAAGTAGCGGCGACCCGTGTCGCCTTCGTGCATGGCCGCCCGCAGGCCCATCGCCACGTCGCGCACGTCCACCACGTTGGTCCCGCCGGGCGGCACGGCGAGCAGCCATCCACTGCGCACCGCGTCGACGATGCGACGCGTGTTGGCGGCGGGCCCCCCCACGCCGAAGACGAGCGAGGGGGTTGCGATCGTGGCGTCGAGCCCCTCGGCGATGCCGCGGTGCACCTCCAGCTCGGCCCGGCGCTTCGACCGGGCGTAAGCGGAGCGGTGGGGCAGGCCCTGCCACTCGGTCGTCTCGTCGATCAGTCTGTCCGGCCCCGGCGGACGTCCGAGAGCGGCGATACTGGAGGTGTGCACGAGCCGGTCGACGCCCGCCTCCAAGGCAGCGTTGACGACGTTGGCCGTGCCGCCGGCGTTGACACGCCGGACCGCCGCCCGGTCGCCCGCCGCGAAGCTTACCTTGGCCGCCACATGGTAGACCCGGTCGACCTCGCGCATCGCCTCGTGCAGGCTCCGCGCCCGGGTGACATCGCCCACCGCGTGGTCCACGCGCTCAGCGTACGGGCCCAGCAGGTCGAGAGAGGACGTCTCCCGTCGGAAGATGCGCACGTCGGCGCCCGCATCAACGAGTTGCTTGGTCAGGACGGAACCGACAAGGCCTGTTGCTCCGGTAACGAGGACCGTTTGGGGCGTGCGCATGGCGTTGACCGACTGGGGAGGAATCACGCCGCTTCGATCTCAATCAACAACGCCTCTTTGTCCACAGCGTCGCCGCTCGCGGCGTGAATGGCCGTCACGACCCCGCCCGATGGGGCCTTCAGTTCGTTCTCCATCTTCATCGCCTCCAGCACCAGGAGGCCCTCGTCGACTGCCACCTCGTCGCCCTCCTCCACGAGCAGGTCGAGCACGAGGCCCGGCATGGGCGCTCGAACCTCACCCCCAGCCGCAGCGTCTTCGCCCAGCCCGAACTCTTCCACGAGCAGATCCCGCTCGTCTTTGACCTGCACCTCCGTCCGCCGTCCGTCGATCGTGACGCGCAGCGTATCGTCCCCCGTCGGCTCCACCGACACCGGCACGCTCGTGCCGTCGACGATCATCGACACGTACCCCTTCCGCAGCACCTCGAACGTATAGTCCTTGGCTTCGCCGTCTACAACGAGCTGGTCGTCCTGAATCGCGACGTCGAACGCCCGATCATCGACGAGCGCACGGTAAAGTTGACCGTCTTCCGGAGCGTCCATGGGAAAGACATCTGGTTGACACGAAACGATGCACGCACACGACACAAACTCGCACCTGTGGGCATAGTTTTATCTCAGGACAGAGGCCCTGAGAGTGCCCACACTCTCCCGTTCCTCCGCATATCCTCCACACGTCCCTCCCGCTCACGGCCCCATCGCCCATGCCCGACGACCTTACGCCCGACCTTTTGCTCCGCGCCTACGCCAACGGCGTCTTTCCGATGGGGGACGACGATACCGGCACCGTGCGCTGGCATGCGCCGGACCCGCGGGCGCACCTCCCGCTCGATGCGTTCCACATTCCCCATACCCTCCATCGGCGCGTGCGGCGGCGCGAGTTCGAGGTGACCGCCGACCGCGCCTTCGCGCCCGTCATTGAAGCCTGTGCGGACCGGGCCCGCACCTGGATTACGCCACGGATCATCCGGGTCTATACCGAACTGCACGAGCGCGGGTACGCCCACAGCGTCGAGTGCTGGCGAGAGGGCGACTTGGCCGGGGGACTCTACGGCGTGGGTCTCAAAGGGGCCTTCTTCGGCGAGTCGATGTTCTACCGGGTGAGCAACGCCTCGAAGGTGGCGCTCGTGCACCTCGTGCGGCAGCTGCGGGCGGGCGGCTTCACGCTTCTGGACACGCAGTACTCCACCGAACACCTCGAGCGGTTCGGCGTGACGACCATTCCGCGATCCGCGTTCGAGCAGAAGCTCATCCGGGCGCTCGACAGGGAGCCCGACTGGTGGCCCCTCACCGGCGCCCAGGCGGCAGACCTCGACACGCCGGTAGACGCGATGTCCGCCGCGTCGCCCGCCCCACGTGGAAACGAGTCGGCCCCGAATGGGTGAAACCGGACTCGACCTGTCCCTGCCCGCTCCCCCACCATGTCTCCTCGCCTCCGAATGCTGTCCGTCGTGCTGTCGGGGCTGCTCGTCGGCCTTTCCTCGGTGGGCGGCTGCCAGCCCGCCTCGGATGCCGCCTCCGACGCCTCCGTTTCCCAGCCGTCCACCGCCCCACCGACCGTGCGGGACAGCGTGCTCTCCCCGCCGGACACGACCGCCGATCGCTTCGAGGCCGCCCTGCAGGTGGCCCTCTCGCATCGGGGCGATGCCGGCTCGATCGGGGCGCTGATGCAGGCGGTCGGGCGTCACTTTCGTGGGCGCCCCTACCGCACCGGCACGCTCGACGCCCCTGCGACCGAGACGCTCGTCGTTCGCCTCGATGGGTTCGATTGCGTGACCTTCGTGGAGACCACCCTCGCCCTGGCCCGCAGCGCGCGGGCGCCCGACACGACGTACGCCGGCTTTGCGCGACGACTCGCGGAGCAGCGGTACCGCGACGGCGGGCCGGTGGGCTATTGCGGGCGGCTGCACTACTTCACGGAGTGGCTCACCGACAACGCCGACCGCGGGCACGTCCGGCGGCTGGGGCCCGAACTCGAGGGACGTCCACTGCGCGACACGCTCGACTTTATGAGCACCCACCGGTCGGCGTACGCCCGCTTCGCCACCAACGACAGCCTCTTCGCCTGCGTGCAGGACATGGAGGCGCGCCTGCAGGCCCAGCAGCGGCGCAATCCGGTGCGGTACGTGCCGCAGGACTCAATCCGGGCCGTCTACGATCAGCTCCAGGCCGGGGACGTCGTAGCGCTCGTCTCTTCGATCGATGGGCTCGACGTGGCCCACACCGGGCTCGTCTACGCCCACCCCGATGGCGGGCGCGGCCTTCTGCACGCCTCGCTGTCCGACGGCGTGGTGGTTTCGCCCGATCTTCAACGGTACGTTCAGACGATCGATCGTCAGATTGGTATGGTGGTGGCGCGTCCCCAGTCCATCCAGTAGGGGCCTGCCAAGCCTTCTCCTCCGCGACCGCCCCTTCCCAACGCTCTCCTCACCGACCGGTCCGATCGACCATGCAGGACATCGAGTGCCTCGGCGTGTACACCAGCGGCGGCGACGCCCCGGGCATGAACGCGTGCCTCCGGGCCGTCGTCCGCACGGCCGTCGCCAATGACATTGAGGTCATGGGCATCCGTCGGGGGTACGAGGGCATGATTGAGGCCGACTTCGTGGAGATGGAGCGACGCTCGGTCTCCAACATCCTCCAGTCGGGCGGTACAATTCTGAAGAGTGCCCGCTCGGAGGCCTTCCGCACCGAGGAGGGACGGCAGCAAGCGGCCGACAACCTCCGCGAGAACGGCATCGATGCGCTTGTGGCCATCGGGGGGGACGGCACCTTCCGGGGGGCCTCGAAGCTCTACGACGAGCATGGGCTTGGGGTGGTGGGCTGCCCCGGCACCATCGACAACGACCTGTACGGCACCGACCAGACAATTGGGTACGACACGGCCCTCAATACGGCGATCGACAACATCGACCGCATCCGCGACACCGCCGACGCCCACAATCGTCTGTTTCTCGTAGAGGTGATGGGGCGGGACGCCGGCTTTATTGCCCTCAATTCCGGGATCGGAGGGGGGGCGGAGCTCATCCTGATCCCCGAAACCATTACGGAGATGGACATGGTGAAGGACCGCATTCTGTCCCTCATGACCGCCCAGCGGCGCTCGACCATCGTCGTCGTGGCCGAGGGCGACGAGCTGGGCGGGGCCCAGGGCATTGAGCGCGCCCTCCGCGACGACGAGGCGTTCTCGGAGATCGAGCTCCGCTCCACCATCCTGGGCCACACCCAGCGGGGCGGGGCCCCCACGGCCAGCGACCGGGTCCTGGCGAGCCGCCTGGGCGTGGCCGCCGTCGAGTCGCTACTGGACGGCCACTCGGACGTGATGGTGGGCGTGACCAACAACGAGATCAAGCTCACCCCCCTCCACAACGTCTACGGCCGGCGCAAGTCGATCGACTACGACCTGCTGAAGCTCACGCAGGTTTTGAGCTGAGCACGTGGGAGCGCTCCTTGTCGTGGCTCGGGGACACGCCTCAGTAGGAGTCGAGCGTGGTCGTCGCGTCGCTTCCGTACTCCACGAGGGTGCTGGTCCAGGCCCTCCCCTGATCGCCCTGTGTCCGATACCGGACGACGTGCCCCGGCACCGCCTCCGAAAGATGCCAGGTGACGGTTCCGCCGCCCATGCCGCCCGCGTACTCCACCTCGCGCGTGGAAAAGGTGCCGGCCGGGGTGCTGAGCTCGTCCGTGCCCACCGTGGCCCCCTCAATGCTCTCTTCGGTCAGGCGCTGGGGCGACTGGTACACGGTCCGTTCCGTGACCGGCACCTCCCCGACGTTCCCCTCCGGATCCCTCGACCGCAGACGGACAACCTCGTCCCGCTCCGGGTCGATGAGCGCCTCGTAGACCCAGGTGTCTTCCTCCTGCTGAGCCCGCACGCGCCACCACTCGTTTCCGTCCTCGGTGGTGGTCAGAAACGCCCGCTCCAGGGTCTGAAAGCCCGCGTCTTCGCCCTCGGCCGTTCGGGCCTCGTACCGCGCCCACTCGCCCTCCTCGTAGGTCGCCTCCGCCGGCCACATTCCGTTCGCGGCGAACGCGTAGCTGAACAAGACCTGCGCCTGCGACACCATGAACTGATTCCACTGCGCGGTGCCGGCGGTCGGAAGCTGGGCCGCGGAGGCCACCCGGGCCCCGATCGCTTCTCCCACCTCTTGCCCCGCGGCTTCGGAGGCCGCCCCGACGGTGGTCTCCGCCGCCTCCTGGGCAAGGAAGCAGCCTGAGAGCACCGTCGCCAGGGCGACGGCGGAAAGGGTAACGGGCAACGAGGATGGACGAGCCAACTTGATACAGGTACGAATCATGGCAAGAACAAGAGACGGATGGAAAGGAAGAACTGAGATGTGAAATGGTGTTTAGAAATAAATAGACGCCGTGTGAATATCAAGATCAGAACCGGCCTGGGGCACTGCTCCGGGCGGGAATCGGCCCGGGACGCGGCCTTGTATGCCCTCAATGCACCGTGGCAGACGACGGCCGTTCGGGGGACTCTCTCCGCTGCAGGTCGGACCCTTTGCGGGCCCCGTGCTGTTCCGCATATCGGTCTGCCTGGGCGGGTGGAGCAGCGTCCTCCTCGGCCGAGCACGGCCTCTCTCCTTGCGTCGAGTCCTCCCCATTCTGATGTCCGAACACTCCCATCCCCCCATCGGCGAGGCCGAGGGCAAGGCCGATGCCGTGGAAACCATGTTCGACGCCGTGGCCCCGCGCTACGACCTGCTGAACCGGGTCCTCAGCGCCGGCGTCGACCGGTACTGGCGCTCCCGCACCGTCCGGGCGCTGCGCGACGAGCAGCCGCGGCGGGTGCTGGACGTGGCGACGGGCACGGCCGACCTGGCCCTCAAGGCGCAGCGCACCCTTCACCCCCGCGAGACCATCGGCGTCGACCTCTCCGCCGAAATGCTGGACCGGGGGCGGGAAAAGATCGACCGGCACGGACTCGCGTCGCGAATCACGCTCCGGAAAGCCGACGCCGCCGACCTGCCGTTCGACGACGGATCGTTCGACGCGGCGTTCGTGGCCTTCGGCGTGCGCAACTTCGAGGACCTCGACGCGGGCCTCGGCGACATTCGACGGGTCCTGCGGCCCGGCGGCGCCCTCGTCGTGCTCGAGTTCAGCACCCCTCGCACGTCGCCCATCAAGCAATTGTACGCGTGGTACAGCCGCCACGTCCTGCCCCGCATTGGCGGCCTGCTGAGTCCCGATCAGGGGGCGTACGAGTACCTGCCCAGCTCGGTCGCCGCGTTTCCGGACGGCGTCGACTTCCTGCGGCGGATGGACCAGGTCGGCTTCACGACCCTGGAGTGGACACCGCTCACCTTCGGCATTGCCTCTCTCTATACCGGACGGGTCCCCCAACGCCCCACCGATCCCTCGTGATGGAATGGACACGATCGAACTCACCCTCACCATTCCGCCCGCGGCACACGCCCCCTTTCTAGCGGAGCTGGAGGAGCCCGCCACGGGCTTCGTGCAGGACGACACTCAGCTGCGGGCCTACGTGCCGGCCGAGCGCTGGGCGTCCGTCGATCGGGAGCAGCTCGAAGCCCGCCTGGCGGCCAACGGACATCCGGACGCGCTGTCGATTCGCCCCCTGGAGGCCAAAAACTGGAATGCCGTGTGGGAGGACGCCCTCTCCCCCGTCCGGGCCGGGCCGTTTCTCATCTGTCCCACCTCGGTCGACGTGCCGCCCGCCCACGCCGACGCGACGGTCCTTCGCATCGACCCGAAGATGAGCTTCGGAACGGGGCACCACGCCACCACGCGACTGGCCCTCCGCCTCCTGGCCGACGCCCTGCAGCCCGGCGGCCGGGTGCTCGACGTGGGCACCGGCACCGGCGTGCTCGCCATCGCGGCCTGCCAAACCGGCGCCGGCGCGGTCCTGGGCGTCGATACCAACCCCGATGCCGTGCGCAACGCCCGCGACAATGCCCGCGAAAACGACGTGACGGACTGTGTGACCGTGCGCGAAGGATCCGTAGAGGAGGCCCCGGACGCGGGCCACGACCTCGTGGCCGCCAACATCACGCGGCGCGTGTTGCTGGGGTTGATGCCCGACCTCGTCTCGCGGCTCGCTCCCGATGGCACACTGCTTCTCTCCGGCCTCCTCCAGCCGCAGCGCGACTCGATGCTCGCCGCCGTCCGCGACCACGCCCTGGCGCTCGACGCGGAGGCGACCGAAGACGGCTGGTGGGCCGCCCAATTCTCCTCGTCTTCCTCATCGTGACCCCATGCGCCTCGCCACCCTCGACGTCGGCACCAACACGGCCCAGCTGCTCGTGGTCGAGCACACCGGGACGGGCCTGCGCCGGCTCCACGCGGCGGAGCGGTTCGTGCGGCTGGGCGAGGGGATCGATGCCTCGGGCCGCATCGGGAAGGCGGCACGGGAGCGCCTCCTCAACACGCTGCGCGACCACCTCCAGGCGGCCCGTGCGTACGACGTGGATCGGTTGTCGGCCGCGGGCACGAGCGCCCTGCGCGACGCCACCAATCAGGACGCCATTCTCACGGCGGTGCGGAACGAGCTGGGGCTGTCGGTCGAGATTCTTTCCGGCGCCGAAGAGGCAGCGTGGAGCTTTGCCGCGGCCTGTGCAGCGTTCGATGCCCTCTCGGGCCGCTGCCTCGTCGTCGATGTGGGCGGCGGGTCCACGGAGCTCATCGCCGGCACGGACCCGCATCGGCATCGTCCCTCGTATCCGGACGCCATCGAGGACCACGTCAGCCTCGACATAGGGTGCGTGCG
>NZ_JAZKRW010000122.1:0-8664 GCF_036626415.1 Salinibacter sp. | reverse complement strand
CCTCCACGGCGGATCACCCCACCCGCGCGAAGCCGAGGCCGTGCTCGGCGTAGTCGTCCTCGTAGCGCCGGCGGAGGC
The DNA here is from genome assembly GCF_036626415.1 of Salinibacter sp. Taxonomy (GTDB): domain Bacteria; phylum Bacteroidota; class Rhodothermia; order Rhodothermales; family Salinibacteraceae; genus Salinibacter. Next base: position 8,586 of record NZ_JAZKRW010000122.1, on the reverse strand, counting down.
GTTCGTGCTCGTCGGCCCGCAGGTGCGGGTCCTTCTCGATGAGGGCGAAGGCGGCCTCGCGGGCCCCCTCCAGAATCTCGTCGTCCTCGGTGAGGTCGGCGATCTTGAGGTCGGGCATGCCGCTCTGGCGGGTGCCGAAGAAGTCGCCGGCGCCGCGGATCTGCAGGTCCGTCTCGCTGATCTCGAAGCCGTCGTTCGTGCGCGCCATCGCCTCCAGGCGCTGCTTCGCCTCCTGGCTCCGCTTGTAGCCGGCCATGAGGACGCAGTAGCTCTGCTGGTCGCTCCGCCCCACCCGGCCGCGCAGCTGGTGCAGCTGGCTGAGGCCGAAGCGCTCGGCGTGCTCCACGAGCATCACGGTGGCGTTCGGCACGTCGACGCCCACCTCAATCACGGTCGTGGCCACCAGGAGGTCGATCTCGCCCGCCTTGAAGCGGCGCATCGTCGCGTCCTTGTCGTCGGCCGAGAGCTGGCCGTGGACGAGCCCGACGGTGTAGTCCGGGAATTTCTCCTGCAGGGCCTCCGCGCCGCTCTCCGCGTCCTTGAGGTCCATCTTCTCGCTCTCCTCCACGAGCGGGTACACCACGAACGCCTGCTCCCCCTGCTCCAGCCGGTCGCGCAGGAAGGCGTACACCTCGCCCCGCCGCTTTTCGGCGCGGAGGCGCGTCTCGACCGGCTTGCGGCCCGGGGGCATCTCGTCGATCTTCGACACGTCGAGGTCGCCGTAGAGGGTGAGGGCGAGGGAGCGGGGGATGGGCGTCGCGGTCATCAGCAGCATATGAGGCCGCTCGCCCTTCTCGAACATCTCGGCCCGCTGGGCGACCCCGAAGCGGTGCTGCTCGTCGACCACGGCTAGGCCCAACTGGTCAAACGCGACCGCGTCCTGGATGAGGGCGTGCGTGCCGACGGCCACGGGGCTCTCGCCGCTGCGGACGGCCTGGAGCGCCGCCTCCCGCTCCGCCTTCGTCTGGCTCCCGATGAGCAGGCGCGGCTCCAGCCCCAGCGGCCGCAGGTAGTCCTGCAGGTTGGCGTGGTGCTGCTCGGCGAGGATCTCGGTGGGGGCCATGAAGGCGCTCTGGTAGCCGCTGTCGTAGGCGTGCATCATGGCCGCCACGGCGACGACCGTCTTGCCGCTGCCCACGTCGCCCTGGAGCAGCCGGTTCATCTGGGTCCCCGTCTGCACGTCGTCAATCACGTCCTTTAGGACGCGCTTTTGGGCGCCGGTCAGCTCAAACGGGAGCACCTCCCGCACAAACTCGCGGGTATACGTGCCCGGATCGTCGAACGCGGGGCCGGCCACTTCCTCCTGCCGCTCGTGCATCTGGGCCAGCAGGAGCTGAATGAAGAAGAGCTCCTCGAATTTGAGGCGCCGCCGCGCCCGCGAGAGCTCCTGCTGGGTCTTCGGGAAGTGAATGGCCCGCAGCGCCACGCGCCCCTCCATCAGGGCGTGCCCCTCCACGATCCAGTCGGGCATTGTCTCGGAGAGCTTCAGGCCGTGCTCCTTGAACAGGGTGTACAGGATGCGGCGCACGGCCCGGCTCGTGAGGCCGACGTTGCTCATCGCCTCCCCGCCCGGGTAGAGCGGCACGATGCGGCCGGTGTCGAGCAGGGGCCCCTCGTCGCTGAGGCGGTCGAAGTCGGGGTGGGTCATCGAGTGCCAGCGGCCGTACTTCTCCACCGTGCCGTGGAAGGCCACGCGGTCGCCCTCGTCGAACGCCTTGCGCACCCACCAGACCCCCTGGAACCACGTCCCCTTCATGCGCCCGCCCTGCTCCCCCTGCAGGACGATTTCGAGGCGCTTCTGGTTGTTGCCGGGCACCACGTCGACGGACTGCACGGTGCCGACGACGGTGACCGGATCGGGGCCCTCCTGGAGCCGCCGCACCGGCGTCACGGTCGTGCGGTCGAGGTAGCGGCGGGGGTAGAAGTGCAGCAGGTCGCGCACCGTGCGCACGCCGTGTTGCTCGGCCCACACGTCGGCCCGCTTTTCCCCCACGCCCTTGACGTAGCGGACGTCCTGCTGTAGAAACTCCTCACTCATGCTTGCAGAGAAGTAGGCGGGCCGGTCAGGAAGAAGATGTGCGAACGATGTGTCCGCTCCTTCTCACACGAACTGCGGGGTGGCGTTCCCATCTCATCACTGTCAGATTCAGCGGCCGGCGGGCGAAGCGCTCGCATGCTTCAACGACTGCAACTTCTCTCCAAGGCAGTAGCCCGGTTGGGGGGGCAGGATCGACACGGTGCTCCTACTGCTGCCAAGGAGGAGGGAACCACTCCCGTAGAATTTGGCAGAAGCGCTGGAACGATTCGTCCTCACATTGACGCAGGCCCACCGACTCTGCGAGATCGCGAAAGATACTCGAAGAATGCGGCAACCCGGCTTGTTCGAGCGCTACCTCCATGGCTTTCTTCGGATCGGATGGCTTTGGGGCATCGGTAGACCACAAATCCTTTGCTTGAAGCCAGCTTCGGACACGCTGTGACGCCGGATCCCAGCCCAAACAACGGTCTACTTCCCGAGAATCGCTCCAGACCCAAACTTCCAGTTCGGGGACAATGATTAGGCACCGAGCCCGCTCATTCCAGCCCGATTGTCCTAACCTCTCTTCAACTGTTGACTCAACGTGCTCGGGCGCCGAGGTGTGTTCTGCCCCGCATCCGTGGTAGTCGAAGATAACCAATGCTCTCCGATACTGCGTCTGGAGCGACCGAAGAAATTTATGAGCTTTGCTCCGGCAGCCCGGGTCCTTGTTGGGATGACTGTAGACCTCGAACGAGAGAGGGTGAATGCCGAGGGCCTGATGTTGAGATAGGAGCCCCCGGATGGTTTCTTCCATCTGTTTGTCCGCTGCGAGAACGACGAGGTCGTCTGCGTCTTCCATCAGGCCAGTACCCCTCCAGCGAAGAGCGTCCCGAGGTCGGTCTCGCGCTGCCAATCTCGAAGTTGAGGGTGATCACTTCCTAGCACGACGTCGGTCTTCCCTTCCTTGTCCAACGCAAAACACAGCATGTCCTCCGGCTCCGCGCAACTCAAGAACACTGGGGAGTGCGTGGCGACGAGAACCTGCGAGTCATAGACGGACGACAGCGACTCGTAGACTGTCTCCACGGCCGGGGGATGAATGCCGTTTTCGGGCTCCTCAATGAGAACCGGTCCTTTCAGGTCGGGAAGATAGGGGAGAAGCGTGAGGGCAAACATTCGAAGCGTCCCGTCGGAAAGGCCCCATGAGGGAACTGTTACCCCTGACTCGTACTCCACCCGCAGGTAGCAGTGGCGATCTTCGTCCCGAACATACGTGTCAACATCCTCGACGTCCGTAAGCGCTGTCTGAATATGGCGGAGCCAGCGCTGGAATTGAGGAAAGTGCTCGTCTCGAAGGTTTCGGATGACCCACGGCAGGTTCGATCCGTCCGGTCGAAACCCGGTGCCCTTTCCCGGCGGACTGGGCCGACGCATCGCCTCGCTATCGAGCCGTAAAAACTCGATTCCGTCAACAAGCATCCGCTTGAACCACGTCGAGACGGCAAACTTTGTGGGATCCTCGGGTACATTGGCGAGTGCCGCTCGCTTCGGTCCAAGCTTAAATGCGTGGTTCCATCCCGATCCTGTTTCGTCGTAAAAGTTTTCGTTTCCATCGGCGGTTTTGCTCACGACTGTCTGGGTCCCCGCCGTTCCCTTTTCCCGACATATCTTCTCAGGAATCGGTCGATCTTCTGCGGGAAAAAGTGATGGCTGACGGAGCTTGTCTTTCTTGAGCGATTCTTGCTTGAGAAGAAGCGTCTCTTCCTGAATGCCAACTTCGCTCGGGGCGGTCTCTCCAATCCGCACCTCGTACCGGCACCGACTCCACTCAGGGTTTTCCAGTCCTTCTCGCTTGTTTTCGGGAATGGGAGCCTCTACGGCCAACTCGAAGTGATCGTCCTTCCCCATCCAGACGAGGTCGTGCCAGTTTTGTGTACGGCGATCGATGGCTGTATCCAGGCCATCCGGCTGCACCATGTCGCCCAGAAAGCGAATCACGTCTAGATACGTGCTTTTGCCACTCGCATTGGGACCGATGAGTGCATGAAATCGGTCCATCGGCTGCTGAATATAACGGAGGCAGCGGTAATTCCGAGCCTCAACGAGGCTGAACATGTCAGGATGTGGTTTCTCGATGGAATACGTATCGATCGTACCTCCACCGAACACAGACGTTCGGGATGCTACTCCCTCTTTGTCACTTCAATTTCCTTCCTTTATTCAAGGCGCGATACCCCCTTGCAAAATTAGGCGTGAGGAGCAAAATACCGGGGTGCGAGTGCTCGCCGTCCATAAAGTTATGGTGATGACTTTCTCGTTGCGGCCCACCATCTTTTGAAGGCGTTACCATTTGACATTTCTTCCACCGACATGTCTCCGTCCCGCCGCGACTTCTTGAAGTACCTGAGCCTCACCGGCGCCGCCCTCAGCGGGCCCGGCGTGGCCGCCGCGTGGCCTCGACTGGGCGCCGGGCGCGCATCCGTGACGGTCACGGGCCGGGTGACGGGGCCGGATGGCGGCATCGAGGGGGTGCCCGTCACCGACGGCGTCACCGTCGCGCAGACCGACGGCGACGGCCGCTACGAGCTGGCGGCCTCGCCCCGGCGCCCGTTCGTGTACCTGTCGGTGCCGGGCGGGTACCGCCTGCCGACGCACGACGCCGGCACGGCGCGCTTCTACAAGACGCTCGACGCAACGAGCGGGGGCACGGCGACGGCCTCGTTTCGGCTCGCGCCGCTCGAGCGCGACGACGCGCAGCATGCGTTCCTCTTCCTGGCCGACCCGCAGGCCCGGACGGAGGCGGAGATGCAGCAGTTCCGGGACGAGACGGTGCCCGACGTGCGCGAGACCGTGCAGGCGCTCGGCGACCGTCCGGTCTTCGGGGTGGGCGGGGGCGACCTCGTGTTCGACGACCTGTCGCTCTTTTCCGGCTACGAACGGGCGGTCCGGCAGATGGGCATTCCGTTCGTGCAGGCGGTGGGCAACCACGACCTCAACTTCGACGCGCCCACCGACCCCGGCTCCACGGCCACCTTCCGTCGGCACTTTGGCCCCGAGTACTACTCGTTTGACCGGGGGGCCGTCCACTACGTCGTGCTTGATGACGTGTACTGGCCGGGGAGCGATGGCTTTGGGCGCAAGACGGACGACTACCACGGCCACCTGGGCGCCATCCAGCTTGCATGGCTGGAGCAGGACCTCGCCCTCGTCGAGGACGGCCGGCCCGTCGTCGTGCTTACGCACATTCCGCCGCTGAGCACCACCTACCAGCGGCGCGGGGAGGCGAGCCCGTCGGTCCGGGGACGGATCGGGAACCGGGCCGCGCTCTACGACCTGCTCGCCCCCTTCGACGCCCACATCGTGAGCGGCCACGTCCACGAGAACGAGCACCGCTCTGCCGACGGGCCGCACGAGCACGTGGTGGGCACGGTGTGTGGCGCGTGGTGGACCGGCCCGATCTGTTACGACGGCACGCCCAAGGGCTACGCGGTGTACGAGGTGGACGGCACGTCCGTCGAGTGGCGCTACAAGTCCACCGGCCGGGCCGCCGGCCATCAGATGCGGACGTATCCGGTCGGGGCCGACCCCGAGGCGCCCGACGAGTGGGTCGCCAACGTGTGGGACGCCACCGCCGACTGGACGGTGGTGTGGTACGAGGACGGCATTCGCACCGGCCCCATGGCCCGTCGCGTGGGCCTCGATCCCCAAAGCCGGCGCCTCCACGCGGGCGACGAGCAGCCGGAAAAACACCCGTGGGTGGAGCCGGAGCCCACCGCCCACCTCTACTACGCCCCCGCCAACCCGGACGCCAATCGGGTCCGCGTGGAGGCCACCGATCCCTTTGGGCGCACCTACGTGGGACGCCCCGACTCTGCCCCGCGGCCGGACCCCTCGGCGGGATGAGGCGGGCCGGCGTGAAGGGGCGGCTACGGATCATCCGTGACCTCAACGGACGCCGTCACCGCCGGGCGGGACGGTTGTGGAATTGTGAGGGCGAAGGGGCCCGGCTCAAACGGAGGGGCGATCGCATACGTTGTGTCAAGCGGCACGACCGCCATCGTGCACGCCTGGTCGTCGGCCGTCGGGGGCTGTACCAGCGGCGTCACGGTCACCCGGCCCGGCGCGCGGACCGCCTCAATCCGGGCGAGCGTGTAGCAGCCGTTGGGGCCGACGGTGCCGGAGAGGTGAACCCGAAGGGTATCGGAGGTCGCAATTCGGGCGGGCACGTCGACCTGGGCGACCCGGGCCGTATCAAGCCCAGTCGTGTCGGGCTTGGAGGAAGGCGGGGGCGCGGTGTAGGCCGTCGAACCGCACCCTCCCCCACCGCCAAAGAGCAGAAGGCCCGCGAGCGCCGCAATCGGGGAAAGCGGGAATTGGGGGGACATAGGATCAGGAATCGGGGCGACGTAGGATGGGGGAAGTGAGAAGCGAGGGCCTGCGCGGGAGGTCGGGCGGGCACGCTACCGCCGAAAGAAGCGCGCCAGCACGATGCCGAGCGCAACCCATCCGAGGCGGGCCGGCCACGACGAGGAGCGGGGCGGCTCGGCCCTTGCCGGCGACGCCCCCTCCATGGACGGCTTCGGGGCCCCGGAAGGGACAGGTGCCTGGCCAGAGCGACGGGCGCACACGGTTGTCAGTTCGGCGCCGAGAAAGAAGATCTGGGCCGAGTAGTAGATCCACAGCAGGAGGGCCACGAGCGCGCCCGCCGCGCCGTACGAGGAGGTGACGGAGGCCCGGCCGAGGTACCACCCCAGGCCCCACGTGCCGAGCGTCACGAGCGTCGCCGCGACGACGGCCCCCAGCCACACGTCCGCCCAGCGGACGGGCGCATCCGGCAAGACACGGTACAGCACGGCAAACAGGAGCGTGAGGACGGCCAGGGAGCCCATCCGCTCCCCCCAAAGAAGGACCCCCGGCACCTCCAACGGACGGGCGAGTCCGGCAAGGAGGGAGCTGGCCATCAGGCCGGCCACGACCGCGGTGCCGGCCCCCACGACCAGCAGCAGCGAGAGCCCTCGGCTCCACAGAAATCGCGTCACGCCCGTGCGGCGGGGCGTCGCGGCCCAGATGGTGTTGAGGGCCTCCTGCAGGCGGGCGAAGAGTGCCGTGGCGCCGACGATGAGCACGAGGCCGCTCAAGATCGTTGCCCAGATGCCTGCGTCCGGCGCGGCCGCGGCACTTTCCAGGATGCCCCCCAGTAGCGCGGCCCCGTCGGGGCCGGTCGCCGTTTCCACCAGGCTCATGAGCTCCTCTTGGGCCACCTCGGACCGCTGTCCGTACAGCATCCCGGCGACGGACAGCGCCAGCACCAGCAGGGGGGCCAGCGAGAAGGTGGCGTAGTAGGCGAGGGCCGCCGCCAGCCGCTCGCCGTGGTCGGCACTGTAGGCGGAGAGCGTGTCGAGGACGAGCTGCTTCGCGTCGGCGAAAGACATGGCCCCGAATGGCCTCTGTCAGAGACAGTGCGGAACGGTGGGAGCAGTGCGCGGCAGAGCGGCTCGCTCCTGCCTTCAATTCCGTATTTCGGAAGTTATTGTGCCTCCACCTCGTCGCTGATGTCCATCAGGTCCTCCGGAATGTCTTCGGGGACGATCCAGAGATACACGGTCTCCTGCCCGATCTTGCCCGGCCCGAGGTCGATCACGCGGTCCGGCTCCCAGTCGCCCATGCGGAAGTCGTGCGAGACGATGCGGTCGCCGGGGTCGAGGGCCCGAAGCAGCTTCGGGCGCAGCTTCACGTTGATCTCCGGCCACAGGTACAGGGCCACGACCGTCGCGTCGCTCAGGTCGGCCTCGAACAGGTCCCCCTGCCGAAACTCGACGCGGTCGGCCACCCCGGCCTGCTCCGCATTGTCGCGGGCCTTGGCGACCAGATCCGGGTCGATCTCGACCCCGATGCCGCGCGCGCTGTGCCGCTGGGCGGCGGCAATGGGGATGCGCCCGTCGCCGCTTCCGAGGTCGATCACCACGTCGGTGGGGCCCACGTTGGCCGCCTCGAGCATCCGGTTGACGACACGCTGCGACGTAGAGACGTACGGGGCATCTTTCTCCACGGTGTCCGAGTCCGAGATGACGGCCGACTCGGCCATGGATTCCTCCTGCAGGCTTGGGGGAAGTGGGTCCACGGCCTGGCCGGACCCGCTTGGGGGCAGGGCGGCCCAGAGGACGAAAAGACTCGCGAAGAGAGAGAGCGTTGCGGGGCGCAAACGGGACATCGAGAGGGAAAAACAGACGGCAGAAAAACGCAAAGGGGAGATGGGGCCGGAGGCGGATTCCCGCGCCGAACGTCGCCGCGCACAAACGAGGCGAGCGGACGGCAGGTCCCGACCGCCGGGAGGCCTGCGGAAGGTACGCGCACGGCGCGGCATCACGAGGGGAAGACCGGCGCGACCATTGTCTCTATCCCGGTCTCTATTCCGGCTTCATCCGCATGGACGTACGGGCGACGGGGGGCGGCGTTCGATGCGCGCGGCCCCCACCGGTGCCGTGCGTCTTCGGAGGCGTGGGCCTGTCGGTGGCTCCCAACTGTGCAGCCGACGGGGGACGGATCACGGAAAAGTAATCGAATCC
>NZ_JAZKRW010000121.1:0-8668 GCF_036626415.1 Salinibacter sp. | reverse complement strand
GGAGAGCTTCACCGGCGAGCAGCGACCTGCCATTCAAAAGTGTCCGGTCGCTAGGTGCGGGGGCTTGCCTCCCTACCACGAAATCCTCCCTACCACGGAATGCGCTCTCGGTCCCGGAAAAAGCCCCCGCTGGGCCCGTCTTCCGGAAGCGTCGCCAGCCAGAGGGCCGTGTCGGCCCCCTCCTCGGGCGTCCGCGGGGCCGCCTCCCCCCCCATGCGGGTGTGCACCCAGCCCGGCCCCATCGAGTTCACCTTCACGTCGGGGCCGGCGGGCAGTGCGTCGTTGAGGGTCATCGTCAGGGCGTTGAGGGCCGCCTTCGAAGCCGAATAGGCGGCGTGATTCGTGTCGAGCCCCTCCCCAAACGACCCCGACCCCGACGACACGTTCACGACACGCCCATACCCCCGCTCAAGCATGTCCGGCACGAAGGCCTTGGCCAGCAGCCATGGCCCCCGTGTGTTCACCGTCCAGGCCTGGTCGAGCTGGTCGATCGTGGCCTCCAGCGCATCGGCGTCCGGGTAGACGCCGGCGTTGTTCACAAGCACGTCGACCGTCACGTCGTCGGCGTCCAGGCGCTCCTTGCAGGCCTCGATCGAAGCGGTCTCGATCACGTCGAGCTGCTCCACGCGCACCGATCCGCCGCGCCCCCGAATCGACGCCGCGGCGCCTTCGCCCCGGTCTTCGTTGCGGGAGGCCATCACGACGTCCAACCCACGCTCGGCGAGCCCTTCGCAGATGGCAAGGCCGATGCCGCGGTTGCCGCCGGTAACGAGGGCGGTTCGAGTGGTATCCATTGGGTCGAAACTGTGTAGATTGAGGCGTACGTGCCCCGTACGAATGGGGCTCAAGACCCCAAGTTCAGACGATTGTTTCCACATCCGCCGAAGAAGAGAAGGAGCTCTCTCCTCTCGTCCTCGGTCGGACTTCTTTCAATTTTGTATAAAGCGTTATATCTTGAAAGAAGAGGGAACGGTGTTGTCCAAGAGCACGAACCCTACGTCCATTAGACGAATCAACTGTTAATCTCTCTGCAGGCCATTGGCTTCGACGTACCTCTCCCGCTGCCCCCCGTCACACAACCCACCTCCGTACCATGAACCCACGAGATGGCCTTCTTGACACCCGAGCACAAGACGTTATCCAATCCAAGTCCTCTCTGACCGACGATCGCAACGTCCTCACCACCCCCCCTTCGGCGACAGTGTTTGAATGCATTGGCCGGATGGCAGAGCGCGATGTTGGCTCCATCGTGGTGATGGACGGAGACACCATCGCCGGCATCTTTACCGAGCGGAATTACATGCAGGACATTGCCCTGAAGGGACGAAGCTCAGACGAAACGGAGGTTCAGGAGGTGATGACCAAAGACGTGGCGACCGTCCGCCCCGACAAGCCACTCGAGGAGTGCTTGCGCCTGATGACGAGGCTCCGATGCCGGCACCTTCCCGTGGTCGATGAGGAGGGGGATTTGATCGGCATCGTCTCGATCGGGGACGGTGTGAAGCAGATTATCGAGACGGCCCAGCGCGAAACCAGCCGACTTCGCCAGTACGTTACCGGGACGTATTCTGGATAGCATCCGCTCGGGGTGATGTACGGGCGCGTTGGGACCTGGCGATACGGGACCTGGCGATACGGAATGCAGACCAGGCAGGAGGCGGGGGCCGGGCGTACCCCTCTTCCGTCCGCTCCATGCGCTTCTGGCCCACAGGCCAGTGGCGACGCGCCTGCGATCCGGATCTGAGGGCCCCTACTGGAGCTACCCCTACTGGAGCTACGTGCGCGTCGACGACGGCTCGTCTGCCGGCGAGGACGTTGCAACGGGCCGCTGTGCACGGTTGGGCTGGACGGACCGGTCCACGTCTCGCCGCTGCAGTGCCCACAGCTCTGCATAGCGCCCGCCCCTGGCCAGCAACTCGTCGTGCGAACCGTGCTCCTCGAGCTGTCCGTCTTCCAGCACAAAGATCGTGTCCGCGTTCTCAATGGTGCTGAGGCGGTGGGCGATGACGATGGACGTGAGTTGATCCCCCCGCGCGAAGAGCCCGTCCAGGGCATCCTGAATGACCGCTTCCGACTCGCTGTCGAGATCAGAAGTTGCTTCGTCAAGCAAGAGGATGCGGGCGTCGGTGAGGATGGCACGGGCGATGGCGACACGCTGCTTCTGCCCACCGGACAGCCGCACGCCCCGCTCGCCGATCTGGGTGTCGTAGCCGTCGGCCAGCTGCTGAACAAATCCGTGCGCGTTCGCCATCTCTGCGGCACGACGGACGGCCTCGTCGGGCTCGTCGGGCTCGGCGTACCGGATGTTGTCGGCCACCGTGCCGGAGAAGAGGGTCGGGTCTTGTGGCACGAGGGCCACGTGCTCCCGCAGGGCCTTCAGTTCGAACGACCGGAGGTCGATGCCGTCAATCGTGACGCGCCCCTCTTGCGGATCCCAGAAGCGGCCGATGAGGTTGGCCACTGTGCTCTTGCCGGCCCCGGACGATCCCACAAGCGCCGCCGTTTCGCCCGGCTCGATGCGAAGCGACAGATCCCGCAGTGCCGGTTCGTCGGCGTCCGGGTACGAAAAGCGCACCTTCTCCAGCTCCACTGGCCCCACGGGCACCTCCGCACGGTCGCCCCCGGTCTCGGGATCGGTGTCGATAAGCTCGGAGAGCCGCTCCAGGGCCGCCATGCCCGCCTGCAGCTTGTCGTTGAAGAACATAACCGACTGCACCGGTCCCTGGAGCTGGCGCTGGTACATAATGAAGGCCGTCAGCTCACCGAGCGTGAGGCTGCCGCTTACGGCCATCCAGCCCCCCACGAGCAGAAGGGCGCCGGTTCCGTAGTTGGACGTGATGTTGATGAGGCCCTCCATCTTGCCCACGTCCTTGCGGCGGTCGAGGTTGATGTCGACGTACGCCTGATTGTGCGTGCCGAAGCGCTCGCGCTCCTGCTCTTCGCCGACAAAGGCCTTCACAACCCGGATGTTGGAGATTGCTTCGGTGGAGGTGGCCGTCAGGCGGGCCACCGTTTCGCGGATGCTGCGGGAGGCCATGCGGAGGGGCTCCTGGTAGTAGTAGGTGACAAAGGCCAGGAGGGGCAGGATCACCAGGTTGACCAGGGCCAACGTCCAGTTCATCCACACCAGGAGACCGGCCACCACCAAAATGGCCACAAGCTGGCCGGAAAGGCGAGACGCCGCCGCCTGGATCATGCCCTTCAGCGCGTTCGGGTCGCTCACGACACGCGAGCTGAGGGACCCGGACTGCTCATTGGAGAAGCGAGACACCGGCAGCGTCAGCAGGTGGTCGTAGGCCTGCATGCGCACGTCGCTCACCACCTGTTGCGTGAGAGCAAAGCTCCAGTACATGCCCCCGTACTCCACGACCGCCCGAAACAGGTAGAACCCGGCGAAGGCGAGCCCAAACCACAAAAACAGCCTCCCGCGCCCGTCCGGAATCACCACATCGAACGCGTAGCGCACAAACTGGGGCCCTGCTGCCTGCAGTGCCGCTGAGAAGCTGATCAGCAGCGCGACCCCAACGACCCGGCTCTTGTACGGGGACAACACCCCCCAAAGTCGACGGAGGATGACAAGGGTAGACTCGCGCTCATCGCGGTCGGGAGCAGCCATAGACGCACAACAAAAATAAAGCAGAGAAGGGAGCACAGCGGCGGCATTCCGGCACGGCTTCCGTTCCGCCGCTCCCAGGCCATTCAGTTTTTCGACAGAAGCTTCACGGGCCGCAGTTCGGTCAGCGCGGCCACCATCAAGACATTCTCCCAGGACACCCCGGCAGCCGCTTGCCCCGACGAATGCCGGGACTCTTGGCGGTGCGTGGCGGCGTCCAGTGCGGCACGGTGCACCGTCTGTTCCACCAGGTGGCTGACGAGATGCTCTGTGGATACCTGCCCCCCCGTCCCAGAAGGACGCTCTTGGGCCTGGGAGTCGTCAAGTTCTTGCTCAAAGAAGTTGCGAAGAGGAGACTGAACGGTCATGGGCTTGAAGGTCGGTTGTGGAGACGGCACGTGCAAAGTCGGGGGCCGCGGGGCCCTCGCTCAGGCGTCATCGGAGGGCGACTCGGATCGGTAGTAGCGATGGTAGGTTACGTACGAGGTCATCAAAAGCGCAAATGCCACCACCGGCGGAATAAGGTCGGACAGGGGATCTCCGACGGCCGCGTGGGCGATGACGGCGGACACAAAACTGATGGCAAAGCCGGCGTACGCCCACTCCTTCAAGGCCCTGGGGAGAGGGGCAACCAGCACCACCGCCCCGGCAAGCTTGGCAATTCCGAGCTCGATTCGAAAGTAGTCGGGGAAGCCAAGCCGCTCAAAGGCCGCTGCCGGGCCGTCGGCCACGAAGTAGAGCGTCGCCGAGACCACCATGAAGAGGGCCACGAGACCGGTCGATCCCCAATAGAGATACTTTGTACGCATTGGCCTGAAATCCCAACTATGTAAGCACGCAGAAATACGTTTATTCGAGGGTCATTCTGAGCGACCGACGACCGGAGGGAGGAGCGAGTCGAAGAATCTTACTGGGTCCAGCGCGAACGCTGATTTGGGAATATACCGGCCTGAAGGTCGCTTCTGCTGATCTTCGAAGAGATTCCTCGACTCCGCTTCGCTGCGCTCGGAATGACTTGTTGTTAAGGTTCTTTTGCGTGTCTACTTAGGGGGAGGATTCATCTGTAACGAGGGACGCCGGGGCCCCCCAGTCGTCCCCGAACACAAACTCGTCGAGCGACTGGCGGGAGCGGGGCGATTGTTCGGCCGCCTGCTTGTCGTCACTCAGCATCTCCGGGTCGCCCAAATGCCCCACCGCGAGCCCCGCCATCGGCTCAAAATCGTCCGGCACGTCGTAGGTCTCGTAGATCTCGTCCTTGCGAATGCCGGCCATCTGGTGAACGTATAGGTCCATCGCCGTCGCCTGGAACGTGAGGGCGGCGGAGGCGGCCCCAACATCGTGGGGCGCGCACCGGTTCGGGCGATCATTCCCCGAAAACGTCTCCTTGTAAAAAGACATCATCAGCACTGGTGCATTCTGAGCCCACGCCTGGTTTCCCTCAATCAGGCAGCCGAGGACCCGCTCGTAGGCCTCCGGGTTGTCGTGCCGCGACGCAACAATGTACCGCCACGGCTGCTCGTTGTAGGACGACATCGTCCACCGGGCCGCCTCCAGCAGGCGCCGGATTGCGTCTGGTTCCACACGCCGGTCGGCGAAGGCGCGAGGGCTCCATCGCTTGCGGAAGAGATCTAGAATGTTGTGGTCCGCATCAGCGGCTTTTGGGGACTGAGCGGGCGAGAGAGAAGCCATGGGATCGAGCAGAAGGGCAAATGGCAGTGGAGAAGAAGGCCGGAAAAGAACGGAGGCGTTCTGGACTGCCCGTTTCAATTCCGCAAAGTTGAAATCTTTTTTGGAACGAGTGTTCCAAATACAGCCATCACGTTCTTGTAAGGTGCCCTGCCCCGAGCCGAGCGTGCTCCCTCTCACGCCGTCGTCGACCCGTGGCCCGAACACGTCAATCCGCGCAGCGTCTCGTCGACGATGTCCTGGACGACCTCGTCGGGAGGATCCGTCTTCGCGGTCAGGTGGATGCCGTTGTAGGTATTGGTGAGGTGACGGCCGAGGGCCGCCGGGTCACGGGCGGGATCGATAGCGCCCTCCTCCTGGGCCCGCTGCGCGGCGGCCCGAAACAGCGAGCGCATTTCTTCGAAGCTCTCTCGGGCCCGTTCCTGTGTGGAGGCGTCGCGGGGCGCACATTCCACCGCCGCGTTGGTCGTAAAGCAGCCACAACAACTCTCTGTCGCCCGCTCTGCCACCGCCACGAAGGCCTGCCGGATGCCCTCTACCGCTGTGGGGGCCTCCTGCAACTGGCCCCGCAGCCACTCGATGTCCTCCTGCCGGTACCGGTCGAGCGCCTCCAGGTACAGGTCGTGCTTCCCCCCAAAGGCGTTGTACAGGCTGCTCCGGTTCAGCCCCAGATGGTCGACCAGGTCCTGTACGCTGGTCGCTTCGTACCCCTTCTCCCAGAAGAGTTGCATGGCCTGCTCAATTTTGGCGTCGCGGTCGAACGTTGGGGAACGAGGCATGGGACAATACACCGCACGCGGCGGGTCTGTGACAAAAACTGCTATTTTGAAACGGTCATTCCAACTAGATGTTCGGCGGCGTGGGGCGCAACGCAGAGTCCCCCTGTCCGCACGGATGAAGGGGATGGGCCCCACCTCTCGCTTGCACCCCCGCCGCGAGAAAATAGAGCCCTCCGCGCCGGGCCGGCGCTGTCGGCGATTGGCGCACTGGCCCGAGTGCGTGCAATGTATGTTTGGACGACCGGGCCCCAACACCTATCTTGTTCGCCCTTCTCAACGAACACAGTGCGTTTAGCGAAGGCCCGGTGCCGGCGACAAGACGGCGCAGGCCGACCCTTCCATTCCATTCTTTGGGCCCCAATCGTAGTCCTCCACCCGCCCCCTCCTCATGTCCGTCACACTCGATGATGTCCGTGCCGCCCGCGAGCGCCTGGACAATCCGTCCGTCGTCCGTGAAACACCAACCGATTCTTGTCACTCGCTCTCGGAGCTGTCCGGGGCGGTCGTGGCCCTCAAGATGGAGCACTTGCAGCGCACGGGGTCGTTCAAGACGCGCGGGGCGTACAACAAGCTCGTCCAGGTGTCGTCTGGGGCGGTTGAGCGCGTGGTCGCCGCCAGTGCCGGCAACCACGCCCAGGGTGTGGCCCTGGCGGCGACGACTGTGGGCCTGCCCTCGACCATCGTGATGCCCCGAAACGCCCCACAGGCGAAGGTCGACGCGACGCGCAGCTACGGGGCCGACGTCGAGCTAACGGGCGATACGTTCCAGGCGGCCACGACCCGTGCCCGGCAGTTGGCACGGGGCGACGACCGGCTCTTCGTTCACGCATACGACGACCCGGCCATCGTCGCAGGACAGGGCACCCTCGGGTTCGAGCTCTACGAGCAGGTGCCCGACGTCGACACCGTGATTGTGCCCATTGGGGGCGGGGGCCTCATCGGGGGCGTGAGTGTGGCCCTCGAGGGCATTGCCCCGGATGTGCGCGTAGTGGGGGTGCAGGCGGCGGGCGCCGCGACGGTGCCCCAGAGCCTCGACAAGGGCGCCCCGGTCTCCATCGACCATCCCGACACCATCGCCGACGGCATCGCCACCGGTGGGGTGTCCGACCTCACCCTGGGCCTCATCGAAAGCCACGTCGACGAAGTTCTTACGGTCACCGACGGCGAGATTGCGGGGGCCATCCTGCTGCTGCTCGAACGGGCAAAGCAACTGGTGGAAGGGGCGGGCGCCGCTCCGGTCGCCGCTCTGCTGTCCGATGAGCTCGACGTCACCGGAGAGACCGTCGTTCCCCTCTTGTGCGGCGGCAACATCGACCCGGCGCGGCTGCAGGAGGTGCTCGACCATGCGATGGCCGATCGCATCCAGCTCCTCCGCCTCCGGGTGCGCATCGACGACCAGCCCGGGAAGATGGCCGACATTTCCGAACGCATCGCCGGCCAGGGCGCAAACATTCGGCACGTGCGCCACGAGCGCGCGGTGCACGACCTCGATGTAGGCGAAGCGTACCTCGTCTTCGAGGTCATCACCAGCGGCCGCGGTCAGGCCGAAAACACCGTCGCGGCCATCGAGAACGACGGGTACGAGGTGGAACGGGTCAACTGACCGATGTTCAGTCGCAACTCGCCCTACAACATCAACCACTGTGTCTCGGCCGGACGGCCCCCGACCAGAGAGGTGCGGTGGTGCAGGAATGGATCGGAGGAGCAACCAGACGTCAGCACGACGGAGCACGTGTGCGGCGGTCTTCGCAGGGCCACCTCCAGCGACGACCCTCTCTCCTTCCCGCGCTTCTCTTCACCGGTTTCCTCATTCTCTGCCCGGCCACTGCTGCGCGCCCCTAGTGTCAAGTGCGACGGATTGTCGGGCCCTCCTGCGGATCGTCCCCGAATGGTGTCAGCTCTCTTCCCGTTCCTTAGGGCGTGTTGCCGAAGTGACAGGTCCCGCCCCGGTGGCACGCGGGTGGTGCGGATGTTGCTACAAGTAATGTGCGTTGCTCGATGTTGACTCCCCTTCCAGACAAATTACTTCGCATATGCACTACTGCCTGCAGGACCCTCAGGACCAGGTGGTCGGGTTTGTACTCGACGCCGACCAGCTCGGCCACGAGATCTATCGCATTCTCGACTGGTCCGACGAGCACTTTGGGAACTATTCGGTCGACCAGACCGACGGCCGCGTTCACGTCCGCTCCGGAGACATCGAGGACGAGTCGGGCCTCCACACCAAGCCCTTGTCCATGGGCGACCGCACCCCCGCCTCCGATGGCAGTCACGACGAAGACGGCAATGGGGGGGAAGCCCAACCCATCGGAATGTAGTCACTCCTTCGGCACCCGTGGGCGCCCCGCCCCGGCGCCGAATCCATTGTCCGGTCGGCTGCGTTTTCGGTTGCACGCACTGTGAAATCGTAGCGTCGACCCACCTGCCATGAGTCGCTCCCGCCACATCCCCGAGGCCGTTCGGCGACGAATCGAGTATTTTGATGGGGAAGCATGCCGGGAGTGCGACCGGAGGATCGACGGCGAGGCCCTAAAGAAACACCTCGACCATCGCGAGGCCTTCAGCGAGGGCGGTGAGCATGTGGTTTTCA
>NZ_JAZKRW010000120.1:0-8677 GCF_036626415.1 Salinibacter sp. | reverse complement strand
TAGAGCACGACCTGGAGGCCGCCCTCAAGGCGCGAATCGGTCATCGAACGGTCACGGGCAACTGTTTTTTTCTTCACGGACCCTATTCCTTGCATAGCCTACGGCCCGTGGCCATCGCAGGTGATACCTCCCCCGAGCCCGGTTCCAGCCGAGCATGTTGTGGAGAGCGTGTCAGTTGCTTCACGCAGGCCAACATGGTGGCGATTTATGGCGGCAACCGCGTCTGGACTCGCGACCTTTACCGCCGCAGATCAGCCCCGTTCATCTCTGTCGTGTAGGGGAGCCTCTTCTCTCGAATCTGAGCACACGATCTGCTGTATACGCACAGGGTGTATGAAGTGCACAAAACGTATTTGAACCACCGATAGAAGCTGCTGTGCCGTATTGGGGAGGCAAGTCCCACTCGACGCATCACTTCATCCCGAAACCCGACATTCAGCAACACAGCCCTCCTCAGGGACGTTCTGGGCCGCCCAAGAGTCTAGTTAGTCACAAAGCCAACCATGTATTCCAGTAGCTTCACCGAGACTTGCGTCGTCATGGTCTAATCGAGCCAGCGTTTTCTCACGCAAGCCGTCACGGGGACAGATCAGAGTCGCCACCGTAGACTCTCATTCCATTTCATCTTCGTTTTTTTTCCACCAGCCCTGCCTCGCTGAGCTCCCGCAGAAACGACTGCACGTAGTCGAGCGCTTCCTCGTGCGTGGTGGCCCACTCCTCGGTGATCGCACTCGCGATGTCCTCGGCGTCGTGACCGGCGGAGAGCAGCTCCCAGATGCGACTGCCCGTTTCATTCAGAGAATAGTATTGCTGGGTTTCCAGGCTAAGCAGAACAGATTCGTCCTCGTCGACCTCGGTGGAGACGACGTCGGAATTGGGACGGTATCGGGGCATAGGTGTGGGCGTGCAACTGAACAAGGGGCCAGATGAAGTCTAGAATCCCCGCGACGTAAGATCAACTTCGACAAGAAAAGTGTGTCCTTCGGCCGGGCAAGGTGCCATCAAATGTCCAAAGGGGCTCGAACGCCCATGCCTGAGTACTACCAGCTTCACGATTTTCACGTCCGCACTCGAAGTGACAGCCCCACGGTCAGCCGTCTGTTGCGTCGTACCCTCCAGTTCAAGGGGGCTCAGTACGAAGGGGAAGAGGCTCCTCCCACCTCTGATGGCGTCGAGGTCACACTCGATATCAGTGCGGACCGGGACCCCGCCTCTCCCCCAGAGGAGGCCCGCCACATCGACGTGTCCGGACACGCCGAACTTGACGCATGGAGGACACCGGGGCGAATGGTGCTGCGGTACAGGGACGTGACGGTCGACCTTCACCCCGACGCGGGCTTGGCCGAGGCCGCGGTGCCTTCTGATCTGCTCACGTCCCGCCCCGATCGGCGGCACAGCTCCCTGCTCTCCTACATGGTTGCTCTCAGTCTGGCAATCCTGCTGCGGGCCCACGGCTGGTTTCCCCTCCACGCGGCAGGGCTTACCCGGGAGGGACGCGGGGTCTTGCTCACAGCTCGCAGCGGAAGCGGAAAGACGACAACCGCGCTGAGCCTTGTCCGCAAGGGCTGGGGCTACCTCTCGGACGATACCGTGTTGCTCCGCTCGGAGGACAGCCGGATCAGGGCCTACTCCTTCCGGCGCGATTTCTGCGTAGACCCGGGGCTAGCGGCCCACTTCCCGGAGCTGGACGGCCCGGAGTGGCCTTCCGCCCCAAACGATGCGTCGAAGTGGCGGGTCGATCCCGGCCGGATTTATCTCGGACAACCTACGGCCACCTGTACGCCCGCTCTCGTCGTGCTGCCCACCCTCGCCAACGCCTCAGAGAGCAGTGTCGAACCGGTTGGCACCAAGGCCGCGCTCGAACAGCTTCTCAACCAGGGGGGCTTCTTCCTAACCCCCGGCTCCGACACCGCCGACGATCACCTCACCGTGCTCCGTCGGCTCATCGATCAAGCGCGCACCTACCGTCTCCACGCGGGCCGCGACGTGCTAGAAGAGCCGCGCACCGTTCAGGCGCTGCTGGCACCACTGCTGGAGGACGCGCCGGTCCCCGGCGCATGAGTCGAGGGCGCACTCGGTTGGCCATTCTCTTGCTTTGCGACGGCCGGCGTGCGGGTTCGGCCCGAACCCCCTTCAGCCATGTAAAATCAAATGCACCGCCGCGACCCCGGTACATACGCGCAAGGGAAGTCCGCTCTCATCAACCGAAACCGCCTTGACCGAGAGGAGTGGCGTGCCGGGAGGGGTCGCGCGAAGGAGCTGTTGGCGCCCCCTACAACCAATCGTCTACGAATAGGCAAGTAGGACCGGGCCCGGTTTCTCAACGAACCGCTTCTGCGTCCTGAGCGGGCCGCAGGCGAACCCCTATAGCAGAAGGGCCCCTGCTGTTCAGGCAGGAGCCCTACCGCTCGGCAACAGGCCGATCCGAGGTGGCGGGGCGCCCGGACAACCAGAACTGGTCGAGCACCGGACGAGCGCGCTCGTCCCTCCCTCTGGTCAAGATCGTGTGCTACGAGGTGCTGCCAGTGTCATTATCGTCTTCAAAGCCGCTGACTGTTGTCCCTGTGCCGTCGACCAAGTCAAATTCTCGGCATATCTCCGGTTCGACAAACGGCTTTCGATCACCGCCTTTTTGCCTCGCGCCGCTTGGCGGAGAGGCAGGCTCAGAGGATGAAGATGAACGATTGGCGTCGCTTCTGGGATCGTAGCTCATGGAATCGAACGGATTGAGTTCACTAGGACGTGGAGACCCGGACGGCCCCGCGCCCCCGTCAACGAGGACGCGGGACGCTTCGGGGGATCAGGAAAGCCGGCCTCAGACTAGCGGACGATCGTCATCCGCCGAGTCTCGGACTGGCCGTCGGCCCGCATACGCAGGAGATACACGCCGCTGGACAGGGCCTGCCCTCGGTCGGACTCCCCGTTCCACCGGAGCGTGTGGGTGCCGACCCCCTTCACCCCGTCGACGAGCGTGGCGACCTTCCGGCCCATCATGTCGTAGACCGCGACCGTCACGCGCGCCTGTTCCGGCAGGGCAAACTCAACGGTGGTCCGCTCGCCGAACGGATTCGGGGCGTTGCCCGCCAGGGTCGGCTGAGAGACGCCCGGTCCCAGCTCGTAGGTCGGATCAAAGGTAGTGGTGTTCGGCTCCGGATCGTCGCAGGCGTCGGTCGCCTCCAGGAAGTAGGTGGCCGTGCTCTGGGTGGCCTCCAGCGTAAAGTCGACCGATGTCGGCGGTTCTCCCGAGCCGGTCCACGTCCAGGTGTTGCCGCTGCGGTCAAAGCCGCTGCTGGGACTGATCGAGCCGACCTCGAAGCCGTCGAGCGTCGAGAAGGTAAACTTCTCGACTCCATCGCCGTCCGAGATGGTGTTTTTCAGGGTGCCGTTCTGTTTGTCGATGTCGTCCTGTCCCAACGTCGGAACGCCATCTGCGCACGTCTTCTGTTGAACGACGTCGATTGTGGCCGTGCAGAGCGTCGTGGTGAGCCCGTCGCCGACGGAGAACTGGGCATTAAACGTGCCCGTCGAGTTTGGCGTCCAGTCGAAGGTGGCCGTCTGCGGCGACGGTCCGACCTGCGGGTTGGGATTCAGGCTGCCGCCCGGCAGGCTGGTCGAGGAAATTCGGACGGTGTTCCCATCCTGGTCATCGTCGTCGGCGTCGCCCGTGGGATCGCTTCCAGTCACGTCGATACTCACGGGGGTGCCCGAGGAGACTGTGGTGCTGGACGGATCCAGCTCGCACACCGGCTGGTCGTTCCCTACACCTGTGATCTTAAACATGAAGTCGGACGGCACGGTGGCTTTCGGATCATTGTTCGCCGGGTCAACTCCCTGGTCGTACTCCTCGATGATCACCTGGAGGGCGTGGAGCGATCCTTGAGCTTCGCCTGAGTTGTCCCACGTGATCTCACCCGTCGTCGAATTGATAGACAGGTTGGGAGGATTAGAGCTGGATGCCCCCATCTCCGAAGGGGTGGCAAGCCGAAACCGAAGCTGATCATTGTCGGGATTGGTGGAGGGGATCTGGTACGTAACGTTCGTACCTTGTGATACGCCTACAAACGGACCACTGCTCGTCGTGGTGCCCAGGTTTTCCGTATCGATCGTGGCCTCAACGTTGAAGCCTTGATTGTTCTTCCTTGTAAGATCGCCAATACGGCAGCAATCGTCCAAGGAGATCGTCTTCTGTCCCTCAGTCGAATATGTATGTGTGAAAGTCGCTTCTATCACGATCCAATCTTGAGACGAGTCAAGTCCGGTCACCGTCCACGTTTCTGAGGGATCGTCCCCATAGGAGGTACCGTCGCCAAGACTGATTGCAAACGTAAACGGTTGATTGGTTGGGTCCAAAACATCCCCCACTGCCGGCTCATTGCCGTCAAGATTGCCAAACGCGTTGAAGGATGTACCAAATGCCGAGTACCGCCAGAATTGCACAACCCTAATCTCTACCTCGCCACCGGGGCCGGTGTCCGTCACATAGACGTACATACCCCGGAAGTGCGTCGCCTCCGCTGATTGCGGCGCGAGTAGCCCAAAGGACAGCAGTAGCGCTGCAACCCCAATCCCGATCCTCTGTAGCGTGTTCATGGCATGAGGTGGTCGCTGTTGAGTGATTGACGATAGAATGGCCCTTCCCCTCTCCAGGGCGAAATGGTTCCCTCCTCTCTGTGACGTGCACAACGAGGCCCTTCGTGGCGAGATGCACAACGCCTATAGACAAGCCCAAAAGTCGGATCGGCAATGTACGCGGCAGATGAAGCCTGTGCGTCATCCTCCATCCTACCTGGAAGGATGTTTTTCTCTGAATTTGCATACACTTAGGGAAAAATTGCGGGCTAACCTTTCCTGTTCTTTATTTATATCCTGAAAAAAATTAAGGTTGTTGTTCTCCGAAAATCCCATGGTCATCCAAAACTCCGGTCAAAGCTCGATCCCTCTCAGCGAAAGACGTTCCGCTCAGAACGGGAGACACCCTGGTCCGCCGTTTCCTGGAGTGGGCCTTCCCTGTTGGAGATGAACGCGGTGTAGTGGTGAAGCATTCGGCGTTCACGACCGAGCCGGGCAGCTATGCGGGAGCAAGGGGACACGCTGCTCGGTCGGGGCGTAAGACGGAGCCAAGTCCGTTGCAATAGGGTCTTGCCGTGCTCGGAGGACCGGTGTGTCTGGAGGGGAGGCAATGGCCCCCACGGGTCCACTCGACGCACGACATTCGGCCGCCGCCGCCATTCCGCACAGCCCCGTCACGTAAGCTCAGGTCCATATCGAAACGCTCAGTCCACGACAGTCAGCTTCCGGGTTTTGACCTGATTCGCGACCCGCAGGCGCACAAAGTAGACACCGCTCGGAAGCCGGTCGGCATCCAGGTGTACGGTTTGCATCTGCCCCTCCGGAAGGGCACCATCGTGAAGAGTCATGACCTTCCGCCCGAGCAGATCGTAGATCGCCACTGTGGCTGACTGGGCACGTTGAACTCCGAACCGAAGTGTGGCGGTCTCTCGGACTGGATTCGGGGATGGGGGCATCAGGCGGAGCGTTGCTTTGAGCCTGAGCTTTACAGCCACGGCGTCGGAGACGTGAGCGGTGCCGTCGAGGTCTACCTGTCGGAGGCGGAACCGGTGGGGGCCGGGCTTCAGGTCCTCCGCGCGAAAGCGGTACGTCTGCGGCTCGGTCGTAGTGCCCCCCTGGACGTTGCTCTCCACGAAACCGAGCGTCTCCCAAGCGGTCCGGGACGTGGAGTCGCCCGCCACGTGCTGGACCTCGAAGCCGGCATTGTTAGTTTCGCTCGCCGTTTCCCAGCGGAGCTCCGCGGCCGACCCTGCCACCGAGACCGTGAAGCGGGACATCTCCACCGGCAGGATGTCGCCGGACCGCATGTTGACAAAGCGCTCGAACGTTTCCACCGAATCGGACACCCCGATGAAACGGACCCGCCAAAACTCCGCGGTCGCATCCGGCGGGTCGGTCCAGAACAGGTTTCCGCCCGAGACGATGGTCGTTCGGTTTCTCGGAGAGAACCGGTCGATAAACTCCTGTCCCCCGTCCGCCAGCACAGTGGCCAACGCCGCGTCGGTGTCGACGAAGCCGTCCGGAATCGGGGCCATCCTGGTCAAGAATCCGGTGGCCTCCGACGTATCGACGGTCACGTCCAGCGGGTTGATTATCACTTCTGTCTCCAAATCTTTCGACAGCGAGTAGAACCGGTATGTCCATTCGTAGGCAGTTCCCGTCGGGTCAATGCCGTTCCCTGCCTCGATCCACCGAAGTTCCTGGTCGGACGCGTACTGGTCGGCCGAGTCAACAGCGACCGGAAGGTTCTCCGCGGCGCGGGCCGTGGTGCGCGGAAACTCAAACAGCTGGAGGTCTATGCCCGTATGCTGGCCTCCAGAGAGTTCGATGGAGTTGGGATTCCCGTCTCCGTCTGGATCGTGGAAGCCGAGCGCGTCGATCTCCGTGCTCGTGCCGTCGGTGTAGCGAACGGCGATGGGGACGTACGAGCCCGACCGCACAAAGTCGAGCGAGTAGGTCCCCGAAGATCCAATCAGCGCATCGCCCGCCCGCACCGACCACGTGTCCTCGTCGATTGAAAACTCGTCGACCAAAAGGATCTGAGTATACGGACCGCCGCTTGCGGCCTTGGGACCAATCGTCTTAAAGTGGGCCGTGGGTCGGTCGGCAGGCGCCTCCGGGGCCTCCGACTCGACGAGATTGGTATCCGGCTCCTCGAACACCGGGCGGCCCAGCTCGCTCTGCTTGAGCCCGTCGGCCAACTTGCGGAGGGACATGCGCGCCGCTTCCAGCCGGGAGGTCTTGGCCTTTGGCTCCGCCACGGTCCCGGTCACCTGTCCCTGCCCAATCTCCGGCGCGGTGGTGTATCGGAGGGTGTATGGAACCGACATGGAATCCCCATCTACCGTCTGCACCCCGTACACCAGCCATGTGTAGTCGGTATTGGGCTGGTGATCGACCTGATAGCGGACGTGTCGAGGAATATCGTCTCCCGCGTCGCAGGTGCCGAGAAATGTAAGACAGAGTCTCACCGTGTCAAACGTCAGTGAGTCACTTGGCCTGTACACGAACTCTGTGTTGAAGTCGGTGCTGATGGCCACCTGCTTATTGAAGGAGAAGGCCACTGTGTCCGCCAAGGGCACGGCGGCGTCTCCGTGGGCGGGCGCCGACTGCTCGACGAAAAAGTTCTGGGCGTGAACCGGGCCGCAGAGAAGTCCCAAAACGCAGAACAGTGTTACGTAGCGCATGAGGAGACCAAAGGGGTAACTGTGATTCCGATGTTTGAATGCTGAAGGCATACCGGCGCACAGCGTGTGCGAAGGGCGATTCTCTCTCAGTTCACATCTACAACAGAAGGCTCCCGACGCCCGACGGTGGTGGACCGATCATATGTTGGTGGTCGGCACGGCTCGGGACAGCTTCTCGGTCGACTTCACCTGACCAGTAAGCCCTGCCGCCTTTGCGGGAGTTCGCCTCTTCCATCGCTGTCCGGGTCGACCGTTCAGCCGGTTGGGTCGATCTTACGAACGTCTGAGTCTGCCCTAGCTCGACCGATTCGGGTGATGTGGTTTGTGCCTCCGAAAATCGCGGAAGAGGTAACCTTGAGGGGTAGAAGCAGTGTTGCTGACTAAATTTTAGCTCTTTATTGCCTGCTCGTGGGACGGGTGACTCTTCTGATAGATTAACGATAGAACTATCGAAAGCCTATGCCCTCCTCAGGCATGACGAGTTTGTTTGCCAAAAAATGAGACAGTAGACCTCCTGCACCGGGATTGGTATCGCAAATGAGGTAGATCTCTAAAACCACAGCAAACAGTTTATTTTGGCGAGCGAGCCCACACTTGATCCGTGCATACACCGAGGTCGGTTCTTTTCCTTGTAACTCATGTACACATTTCGGATTTTAAATTGGCAGTACCTTCGCTTCTTTGTAGTTGGTATTCTGCCAGGTTGCGGAATTATGCTGTCACAGCAGCGGGTCTAGCAAGCTTTTCAGTTCTCGGCTCACGGGCTTGGTGAGACTTGGAAGACATCCTTCCACTCGAAAAACTCACCAGGACGGTTCTCAGAATAGGATTCCCTTACGGAAGGACTCCCTCCGTGAAGGACTCTCAGAAGGGCGGTCCCAGGGAGGCGGTCGTTAGGAAAGAGGGCCATTTTGGGCGGGGGCGAGTCGGCCACGAGGCGGGCGAGGAGCTTTTCTGTCCAAGGCGCCCGCCGACGGGACGCCCCCGGCGAGGATGCTCCTGGTGAAGACGGCGTTCGGAGGGGGGGGCGACCTCAAGCGATAGGAACTGGTCCGTCAGGACCCGGAGGGATACAGGCCCAGCAACACCGACGTGCAGATCGGAGACTACGTCCAGCCGGAGGGGCTTGGGCTCCGGCCGCCCCTGGCCTGGAAGGTCGTCGGGTTCGAGGCGCGAGGGGACAATCCAAAATACATCGTGATCCTGGAGTGCCCGCTTTCGGGGAGACGAACCTCCGATCGATCTACGAAAGTCTCTCGCTCGATCAACCCGCATCAGAGAGTCTCGAAGGAAGTGTGGTGCCGCAGCAATCGCCGACTGTCCCCATCGACGGACGCACCCCGGCCTCCCTGCACCGGTTAATGAAGACCGGCCGACACGCACGCGATCCGCAACACGTCTCCCGGATCACTCGTCACGCC
>NZ_JAZKRW010000119.1:0-8811 GCF_036626415.1 Salinibacter sp. | reverse complement strand
AGGGCGCCGATCACGCGCACCCCTCGGTCGTCGCCCAGTGAAAAGTCGCTGGTAAACCCGGACCGGAGGAGGCGCGTCTCGCTGTGCTGGCGAAAGCCGTCTTGGGCAAGATATGACGAGTAGACGCTTAGCTGATGGGGCCCGAGGTCCGGGGTCACCTGTACGTCGGTTTTCGACAGCCCGTAGGAGCCGACGGTCTCTTTGAGCCGCACCGTGTGGCCGGCGTCCTGGGGAGGGCGGGTGGAGAGGGATAATACGCCCCCGCTCGCATTGCCCCAAAAGGTGGAGGCCGGGCCCCGAATGAGCTCCAGCGAGCGGACGAAGGACGGGTCGATGATGTGCACCACCGATTGGCCGTCCGCCGTCGTCAGTGGAATGCCGTCGAGGAGAATTTGAATTCCGCGCACGCCAAATTGGGCCCGCCACCCGAGTCCCCGGATCGTGATGCGGTCGCCGAGGGCAAAGTGCGTGCGGCTCTGAACGGAGAGGCCCGGAAGTCCGGCGGACACCTGTTCGAGCGACAGCGAAGGGGTGCTGTTGAGGTCTTGATCAGTTCGGGTCCGCGTGGCGGCGGAGAAGGACGGGGCCTCGTTCGCAATGCGGAACGGGGTGGCCGTGACCTCAACCGGTGCCATCTCGACCTGCATGGCCACGGACGTGTCCGGTGGTGCCTGAGCGGGGGCAGGGGGCGCGAAGCATCCAGCGAGGAGCACGAGCCCAACCCCATACAGCAGAGCGACGCGCATCGACGAAGGCATCATAATCCTCAAACGAATGGCGGAAGAACGCGAGCAGACGGAGAGCCCTTCCTTGGGGCGACGGACGAAAGGACACTTTGCGACGAAGTCCCTCCTCCCGGCGCCGGTACGCACGCCTGGTGGGGGCCCCAAGAGACGGAGGGCTGCGACCTACCACCCAATGCGGGGCGCGGTCGAGTCGGCAGGGGGCGGCGGATCCTGGGCCACCGCGGGAAGGGAGGAGGCTTCGTCCAGCGGCCGGATCTGAACGCCCGTGTAGTAGAATGAGAGGATCTCGCGGTAGCTCTTTCCCTGCTCGGCCATCGCGTGGGCGCCCCACTGGTTGAGGCCGACCCCGTGGCCGTGGCCCCGCCCAGTAAACACGTATTCCGGGCCGTCCCGACGAGCATCGAACCACGTGCTCTTCAGGGAGACGCCGTCGACCCGCTCGTTGACGACGGACCGGAAGGTGCTCGCTTCCATCTCCGTCTCGCCATCGGTCGAGAAGAGAACGTCGACCGTCGCCAGCCGGCCGTTCGAGGTGCGGTCGCCAAGCAGAAACCCCTCAACGGAGGCGCCGTGATGCAGCGAGAGCGCCTGCAAGAGGGCCCGGCGGTTCACACGCGTTGTCCACCGGTGCTTGGGAGACACCTGATCGTACGGGTCCTCCTTGCCCCGCAGGTAGGGAAGCGAGGGACTGTCCGTCCAGACGTCTTCGTTGTTGGCGGTGTGGCCACCGCTCGACGAGAAGTAGACCGCCTGGATCGGGGCCCCGTCGTAGGTTAGAATCTGTCCCTGCGTCTCACGGGCGGCCCGGCGTGCGGCCTCGGTGATCACCTCTTGCCCCCGGTATACCTGAGAGGCGGTGCCATCGACGTGGTCGTAGTCGTCCTCATGATGCTTGGCGGCGAACAGTGCGTAGGTGCGGGCCACGATCGCCATCGCACGGGTTCCGGCCCGGTCGCCGAGCCCGTACTCCGCGGCAACCACGCTCGCCACGTAGTCCTGAAGGGGCACCCGGTTCACCAGCTGAAGGCCTGAGCTGGAATCGGCGGGGCGGAGGTGGAGGTGCCCCGTGTACGTGCGGGTGGACTCGGACGGCAGCGTAAGCGTCCAGCCGCCCCCGCCCGAGGGCGCGAGGCGGAGCGACCGGGCATACAGGTTGGCCTCCCCACGCCGGGCATAGACGTCTCCCTGGCGACGCCCCAGCGTCACGGTCTCGCGGGGATCGAGGCGGAGGACCGGAGAATTGCCCCGGGGGAGAAGCACCGAAAGCGGGTTCTGCTCTGGGGTCAGGCGGACGGACTCGACGTTCGTCCCGTGGTGGAGCCGGACCTGCACCCAGTCTGTACTGTCGGACGCCGATTGCGCCCCGGCCGGCCCCGGCGCTCCGGCCCCGAGCAGAACCACGGCGTACAGCAGCCCAGGAAGGCCCCAGACGTCCGGGCAGAGAATCTGGTGAAATTCGCGCCAGTGCATTTACAGTGTGAGGTCTTCCGTTGACATTCCAATGACTGGCCTGTTTCTGCCCAACAGCGATGCTCCTACGGTGCAAAATGGGGGCTTCGTTCCCGGTGGGTGTCTGTCCGCGCCGTCCGGTCCCACAATCCCTCTCGGTCGTTCCCACAGTCCATGATTGTCGACACGCACGCGCATCTGTACCTCGACCAATTTGACGACGACCGGGACGCGGTACTGCGTCGAGCCCATGGGGCTGGTGTGGATGTGATTGTGATGCCGGCGATCGACGTGCCCTCCATCCAGCAGGCCGTAGATCTATGCGAGGAACGCGAGGGGCTCTACGCCATGGCGGCGCTGCATCCCTCCGAAACGGAAGACGCCACCGAGGAGGCGTTCGAGGCGGTGGCGGAGTGGTGCGCCCACCCGAGCGTGGTGGCGGTGGGCGAGAGTGGGCTCGACTACTACTGGGACCGGTCGTTCGACGATCGGCAGCAGCACTTCTTCCGCAAGCACATCCGCCTCGCCATTGAGGCCGACCTGCCTTTGGTGATCCATAATCGCGACGCCGCGGATGACATTCTTGCCATTCTGGAAGAAGAGCATGCCCGGGCCGACGTCCCGGAGAAAATGCGCGGGATCCTCCACTGCTACGTCGACCCGCCCGACGTGGCCGAGCGGGCGTGGAATCTCGGGTTCTACCTGGGGGTGGGGGGCATCATGACGTTCTCCAACAGCGACGTGGACCAGTACGTGAAGGAGGTGCCGCTCGATCGCATTGTCGTGGAGACCGACAGCCCATACCTGGCCCCGGAGCCAAACCGGGGCGACCGGAACGAGCCGGCGTACGTGCGGCACGTGGTCGCGCGGCTCGCGGAGATCAAAGATCGCCCGTTGGAGACCGTCGCCGAAATCACGACCCGAAATGCCCGGGCGATTTACGAGCTTGATGGCACACGATGACAGACAGTGGGGCCCTCTGCCCCCGGCACTTGGGGGCCGAATGGGGCCCACATCACAACGAAAAACGCCCCGACCGGGATGTCCCGATCGGGGCGTTTGAATGACCGCCGGCCGCCACGGTGCGTGGCGGTCGCGGGGCGATGTAGAGGGACGTGGACGTGTCAAGTCCGCCCGCGTCCGAATGGCAACACCTACTCCTCGTCGCCTTCGTCGACCACTTCGTAATCGGCGTCGTGGACATCCTCGTCCTCGGTGCCCGCGGCGCCGTTGTCGGGGCCTGCGCCGCCCGCGGGGCCGCCCGCTCCGGCACCGGGGCCTGCACCTGCGCCCGCGGCACCGGCGCCCGCTCCAGCCGCAGCGCCCTGCTCGGCCTGCTGCTGCTGCGCCTCGCGGATCTCTTCGCCGGCCGCCGACCACGCAGAGTTGAGTTCATCGAGGGCGTCCTCCAGCGCGGTGATGTTCTCGTCGGCGCTGGCGGTCTCAAGCTCCTCATTGAGCGACTCCAGGGCGTCCTCGAGAGTCGAGCGCTTGTCGTCAGGAATCTTGTCGCCGTATTCCTCAAGGCCCTGCTCCACGGAGTAGGCCATAGAGTTTGCCTCGTTGATCGTGTCGGCGCGCTCCTTGCGCTTCTCGTCCTCCTCGGCGTGCTTCTCGGCCTCTTCCTTCATCTTCTCGATCTCCTCGTCGGAGAGGCCGCTGTTCGCCTCCACGCGGATCGACTGCTCCTTGCCGGTGTCCTTGTCTTCGGCGGACACGTTGAGGATGCCGTCCGCGTTGATGTCGAACTTCACCTCAATCTGCGGCGTGCCGCGCGGGGCCGGTGGGATGCCGTCCAGGTGGAAGCGGCCGAGGGTGCGGTTGTCCTTGGCCATCTCGCGATCGCCCTGAAGGACGTGCACCTCCACGGACGTTTGGTTGTCGGCAGCGGTGGAGAACACCTCGCTCTCCTTCGTCGGGATCGTGGTGTTCTCCTCAATCAGCGTCGTCATCACGCCGCCGAGCGTCTCGATGCCGAGGTTAAGCGGCGTCACGTCCAGCAGCAGCACGTCGTCGACGTCGCCACTGAGCACACCGCCCTGCACGGCCGCGCCGAGGGCCACTACCTCGTCCGGGTTGACGGACTTGTTGGCCTGCTTGCCGAAGAAGTCCTGCACGGTCTCCTGCACGAGCGGCACACGGGTGGACCCGCCGACCAGAATGACCTCGTCGACGTCGCTCTTGGAGTGGCCCGCGTCGTCGAGGGCCTTCTTCATTTGCGGCACTGTCTTCTCTACCAGGTCCCCGATCAGGTTCTCGAACGTGGCCCGGTTGAGGGTCATGTTCAGGTGCTGGGGCCCCTCGTCCGTCGCCGTAATGAACGGCAGGTTGATCGTCGTCGTCTTGGCGCTCGACAGTTCGATCTTGGCCTCCTCGGCGGCCTCCTTCAAGCGCTGCAGGGCCATCGGGTCGTTCCGAAGGTCGATGCCCGTGTCCTGCTCAAACTCATCGGCAATGTGGTCGATGAGGCGCTTGTCGAAGTTGTCGCCGCCGAGGTGCGTGTCCCCGTACGTGGCGTTTACCTCAAAGACGCCGTCGCCGAGCTCCAGAATGGAGACGTCGAAGGTGCCACCGCCGAGGTCGTACACGGCGACCACCTGATCGCTCTCGTCGTCCAGCCCATAGGCGAGGGACGCCGCCGTCGGCTCGTTGATGATGCGCTGCACGTTCAGGCCCGCAATCTCGCCGGCCTCCTGCGTGGCCTTCCGCTGCGCGTCGTTGAAGTACGCCGGCACCGTGATCACCGCGTCGGTGACCTCCTGGCCCAAATACTCCTCGGCCGTCTGCTTCAGCTTCTGCAGCACCACCGCCGAGATCTCCTGCGGCGTGTACTTTCGGTCGCCGATCTGGACGCGTGCGGTGTCGTTCTCGCCGCGGACGATCTCGTAGGGGACCTCCTCGATCTCGTCCTCGACCTCGTCGTAGAAGCGGCCCATAAACCGCTTGATCGAGGACACGGTGTTTTCGGGGTTCGTGATGGCCTGCCGCTTCGCAGGGGCGCCCACGAGGCGCTCGCCATCGTCTTTGTAGGCCACGACGGACGGCGTGGTGCGCGATCCTTCCGCGTTTTCGATGACTTCAGGGTCGTCCCCTTCCATCACCGCCACGACGGAGTTCGTCGTGCCCAGGTCAATGCCAATAACTTTGCCCATGAGTTCGTATGTGTTGGTTCGGATCAGTTCGAGAGTAAAAGGCGTGTCGGGGGTTCGAGGGGCGCCAGTAGGCGGCACCCTCGCTCTACATCGCCATGTTGCTTCATTCTCAAGAACGATGCCGCCCCGGGAAATGCGCGGATCTGTCCGCCACAATGTCAGGGTGACAGGAGGGAGTGCCCGCATCTCCCCGACGCGGCGTCAGGAGTGGTGGTGAGACGACCGCTCACTGAAAAGTTTGCAGAACGGCGGGCATGGTCCTTGGGGGCTTCTGGAATAAAATCGGTCCTTCTTTCTCCCAGGAAAAATTTCGCCAATATTGTTGAGGGACTGAGAAATTCTGGCGGTTGCTGCCTACCTTTTGACTGTCATGTACACTTCTGCAACCCTCCGCTACATTCCCAATCTGTTGACGGTTGGTCGGATTTTGGTGACCCCGTTGCTGCTCCTGCTCCTGTCGATCCCGAGTCGGGCCGGGCAGATGAGTGCGGTTGTTCTCTTCGTTCTGGCCTCCCTGACGGACTACTACGACGGGGTGCTGGCCCGTCGGTTTGGCGTGCGCTCGCGCCTGGGCCAGTACCTGGATCCCCTGGCGGACAAGGTGCTCATCCTCGGGACCTTCATCGCCCTCGCGATGGAAGCCCCTGACCTCGTGCCCTGGTGGGCCGTGGTGGCCATTGCCCTCCGCGACCTGGTCGTCACGGGGCTCCGGTCCTGGGCCGAGGCGTACGGGCAGACGCTCCACACCTATCGAGTGG
The DNA here is from genome assembly GCF_036626415.1 of Salinibacter sp. Taxonomy (GTDB): domain Bacteria; phylum Bacteroidota; class Rhodothermia; order Rhodothermales; family Salinibacteraceae; genus Salinibacter. The sequence goes on along the minus strand of NZ_JAZKRW010000119.1, from coordinate 2,706 downwards.
CCAAGGGCAAGACGATGCTGCAGACCGCCTTTCTGTTCGGGGTGCTTATGCTCCGGGCGGCCACCCACTTTTCCCCGCCCCTGCGAGACGGAGCCCGGTGGGTCCTGTACGACAGCGGCGTTCCGGGGCTCGCCCTGACCGTCGTCGTGGGCTTCACGGTGGCGACCGGTGCGCTCTACGTATTTGCCCCGGTGGAGGAGAAGATGGAGATGGATTAGGGCTTCTCCAATGCAACCCGTGTGTTCGACTGACTCTGCTGGTCCGTCATGCCCACTTCCCAAGGTGCCTCTGTGCTGTCGTCGCCCGACCACGCCCGCGCCCTCGCCGATGCCCTGTTGCGCATTGACGCCGTCTCCCTCCGTCCCCACGACCCGTTTGCGTGGTCCTCGGGCCTCGCGGCACCCATTTATTGTGACAACCGGCGAACCCTCGCGCATCCCTCCGTGCGGCGATCCATTGCGGACGGGTTCGTACAGGGGGTCCGGGCTCACGACTGGGCGCCCCTCACCGTCGCAGGAACGGCGACCGCCGGCATCCCGCACGCGGCCTGGCTGGCCGAGCGGCTCGACGCGCCGATGGCGTACGTGCGCTCCTCGGCCAAGGAGCACGGAACGGGGCGGCGAATTGAAGGCGCGCGGCCAGAAGCCGGGGACGAGGTGGTCGTGGTGGAGGACCTCATTTCGACGGGCCGGTCCGCGCTGGACGCGGTGGCGGCCGTCCGGGAGACCGGGGCCACTGTGCTCGCTGTTCTGGCCATCTTCTCGTACGGGCTGGACGCGGCCCACACGGCGTTCCGGGAGGCCGACGTGCCCGGTCATGTCCTGACGACATTCCCCGTGCTCCTGGACGTGGCGCGCCGTCAGCACTCGCTCTCTGAGGAGGCCCAGGCTGTGCTCGACGACTGGCAGGCCGACCCGAAGGCCTGGTCGCGTGCGCACGGGCAATGATCTGCTTTCTATCTGCCGTGGATGCTCCCTGGAGGCTGACCTCCCCGTCGCGAAAACCCAGACGCACGTTCTTGTTGATCTTCCCCTGGCTCGCCCGCCGCACCGATGAAGGCACAGCTCCTCACCATTGGCGATGAACTGCTGATTGGGCAGACCACCAACACGAATGCCGCGTGGCTGGGGGGGCGGCTCAGTCGGCTCGGCGTGCGCATGACCCGGACGGTCACGGTGGGGGACACCCCTGACACCATCACTCAGGAGCTAGATCGGGCCTACGAGGAGGCCCGCCTCGTGATTTGTACCGGGGGGCTTGGCCCCACGCACGACGACCGGACGCGAGACGTGGTGGCCGAGTACTTCGGTGCGCCCCTCCGCACCGACGCCGACCTGCTCGCTCGCGTCCGTCAATACTACGAGCAGCGCAGCCGCGAGGTGCCGGAGTCCGGCCGTGCACTGGCCCAGGTGCCGGAGGGCTTCGAGGTCCTGGAGAATCCGGTGGGGGCCGCAGTCGGATTGTGGCACGAGGCCGCGGACGGGCGGCTGATCGCGGTCCTGCCGGGCATCCCCGCGGAGATGAAGGCCATCTTCGACGCCTCCGTGGAGCCGCGCCTCGAGCAGCAGCCGGGTGTGGGGGAGGTGCGCCACCGAACGCTCGTGACGGCGGGCATTCCGGAAACCCTGCTCCAGGAGCGGCTCGGCGACCTGTCCGAGGCGCTGCGCGACGATGTGTCCCTGGCCTACCTGCCCTCCACCAGCGGCGTGCGTCTGCGCCTCTCCGCCGATGCCGAGCAGACTCGGGCCGAGGCACGGCTCGACGAAGTGGCGGCGGTGATCCGAGAGCGGGCGGGCGACTACATCATCGGCACCGGCGACCTCACGCTCGAAATGGTGCTGGCCGACACGCTGCGCGACCGTGACGCCACGATCGCCGCGGCGGAGAGCGCAACCGGCGGACTCATTGGACACCGACTGACCGGCGTGTCGGGGGCGTCCGACTACTTCCTGGGAAGCGTCGTCGCGTACGCCAACGCGGTCAAGCAGGCGGTGCTCGGGGTGAGGGCCGAGACGCTCCGCGAGCATGGGGCGGTAAGCGAGGCCGTCGCCATTGAAATGGCAGACGGGGCGCGGGCCGCACTTGACGCGACCGTGGGCATCTCCACGACCGGCATCGCGGGCCCCACGGGCGGCACGCCCAAGAAGCCGGTGGGCACCGTGTGGGTGGGGGTCGCCGACGCGGATGGGGCGCACGCGACCCATCACCAGTTCGTGGAGGACCGGACCCTGAACAAAGAGCTTTTCGCCTCGGCGGCCCTGGAGCGCGCCCGCCGCAGCTTGGTGTAGCGGAGACGGCGCCTTCGCTTCTCGGGCCCTGTCCGGCCTGATCCATCCATCTCTCCAAGCGGATCTCCGTCCTGCTGCGAAAGGCTCGTCCGCAGTCTCCAGCGTGTCGATGCGCGCTTGCGACGATGCCCGCCCTTCACTATCCTTTCCAACGTACCAAAACGTCCGGAGAGGCCCTGCTCACCGCCCGATTCGTCGGGGGCTACTCGTTTGATATAATCGGTACTATGTCCAGGCCGCCGACATATTTCGCGGATCTAATCTGGTTGACATATGCACAGGCTCCCTTGCGCAACCAGTTGGGACCCAAAGGGTTGTGAGATTCGAGATGTGCATATGCTGAGTACCTTGATATAAACATAGGTTACCCTGCGGCTTATTTCTCTAGCGACTTTGTGTGGTGATGAGGATCATCGCT